>NZ_CP046564.1:1284954-1606192 GCF_009818105.1 Bacillus sp. N1-1 | reverse complement strand
TTCCACGGACTTTGATAAACTTTCATTTTGATTAATCATTGTCTTGTTAAATTGCTTTAATTTTTGAAGAGAAGCTTCCTTGTTTCGATACAAATTCGCGTTCATGAGAGCAATCGCCGCTTGAGACGAGATGGCTTCAACTAATCGAATATCGTCCTTCGTAAACTCTTTTTCTTGATTAAATTGATCTAACACGATAACCCCTGTACAATCGTCTTCTTTAGTAATTGGAATACAAATGGTACTCATAGGTAAATCATCAGCGGACTGATGGTAGAGCGTTGCATTCTGAGGCGTCATTGTTTTCATCGCTTCTTCTACTTCATAGCTTGTTTTAAAGTGGAGCGTTTCTTTTTTTTCAAAAGCAAGGCCAGTCATCGATTCTCCAGATTGAAGCAATACCTCATTTACCGTTTTCTTTCGGAACCCAGTCGATCCTGCTACTTTCAATCTCCTTCGCTCATCATCATATAAAAAGAGCACCCCACCGTCTGCAGCATCAATGACAGAGACGGCCTCTTCAATAACTGACTGAATCACCGCATAGAAATCAAGTGATGAGTTAAAAATGGTTGATACTTGCATCAATAAATGTAGCTGTCTTTTACTTAATTCTGCTTCATTTTCAAGCAACCCTCTCGCCATTCATTTCCTCCTCCTATTCTCTTAACTCTTAACCTCTTCTGCTTCATAACGATGTTGTTCTAAATAAGATAACGTTGCCTCTCCAAGCGTTTTAGCAGCTATTAACATCGCCTTCTCATCAATATCAAACATAGGATGATGATGAGGATAAGTCGATGCGCACTCCTTATTTCCTGAACCAGTTAAAAAGAACGTTCCCGGTACTTTTTCAAGATAATAAGCAACATCTTCTCCGACCATTAAAGCTTCTGTTTCGACCACTTTTTTTACATTTTCTACTCTTTGGGCCGCTTCCTTCAGCATCATCGTTTCCTTCTCGTGATTCACGACAGGGGGGTATCCTCGATCATAGGTAAACCTATAGTCAGCCCCGCTACTTTCACACGTCCCTTTAATCATTCGTTCCATTAACGTAATGATTTTCTCGCGAACATCCCGATCAAAAGTACGAACGGTTCCTTTCAGAGTAGCCGTTTCTGAAATAACGTTAAACGCCGATCCTGCATGGAAGGAGCCAATTGACAAGACGGCTGTATGACCTGGATCAATAAATCGACTAACGATTTGCTGTAACTGACTAACAAGCTGACTAGCAATGACAATCGAATCGACCGCTTCGTGCGGAATACCTCCATGCCCACCTCTTCCTTTTACGACAATTTCAAACGAGTCGGCAGCTGCCATAATACGTCCTGTTTTGTATGCGACGGTTCCTGTAGGAAACCCTGACCAGAGATGCGTTCCAAAAAGCACGTCAACACCATCAAGACACCCATCTTCGATCATCGGCTTTGCGCCACCAGGCGTGATTTCTTCTGCAAATTGATGGATAAAAACAACTCGTCCAGGTAACTGATCACATTGTTCGTTTAATGCTTTTGCAAGATGTAAAAGAGTAGAAGTATGCCCGTCGTGTCCGCAAGCATGCATCACGCCAGGCACCGTCGATTTATAAGGAACATTTTTCTCATCATTTATTGGAAGAGCATCGAAATCCGCTCGTAAGGCTACTGTTTTACCAGGAAATGCTCCTTCAAGAACAGCTACAACACCTCTTCCACCTACTTCAGTACGAATAGACATTCCAAGCTTTTCATAAAATTCAGCGATTCGTTTAGGTGTGTGAACTTCATGGAAAGAAAGCTCCGGATGCTGATGAAGTTCTCTTCTTAGTTCAACCATTTGTGGATATAACTCTTCTAATCTCTCAAAAAGTGCTGTTCTCATTGTAAGATCTTCCCCTCTCCTCTATCTAAAGCAAACACGCATCATACGTTATGAGTATTTTAACAAAAATTCTGAACTTTATAAGTAAAACTTGCAAATCTATTGTGAAATATTATGAAATCGATCAACCTACTCAGAGCAGTTCATTCAAAATAAGAAAAAATGGAACCCTCTTATTTGCAATGGATCACAACGTTTTCTAAAATAAAGTGAAAACGCTAGTGAGGAGGATATAAGATGAATGTATTCATTTTAGGGGCTACTGGCCGGGTTGGTAGCAAAATATTAACACAAGCTCTTAGAGATCACCATAACGTATCTGTTCTTGTACGATCACCAGAAAAGCTTTCAATTAAAGATGGGGTAACAATAGTTGAAGGTGATGTGTTAAATGAAGATGACGTGATGAAAGCAAGCGAAGGTGCCGACGTGATGATCAGTGCACTTGGAACGGATAAAACAACAACGTTATCCGAGAGCATACCGATTCTGCTAAGCGTCATGAAGAAACAGGGAATAAAGCGCATCATTACAGTTGGTACAGCAGGTATACTAAACAGCCGTACCGATCCTAGCATTTATCGTTTTGAGTCTTCCGAATCAAAACGTAAAACAACCCGAGCAGCAAGAGAGCATCTCGCTGTCTACGAGATGCTGAATAAAAGCAGTATGGAGTGGACCATTATATGCCCAACCTACTTACCAGAAGGAGAGGCTCGTGGTCATTACCGGATTGAAGAAAATTATCTTCCTGAAGATGGAAAAGAAATTTCAACTGGAGACACGGCTAATTATGTGTATCAAGAACTCATTGAAAGGAATCATATCGCAAAACGCGTAGGAATCGCTTATTAACTAATAAAACATGCCTGTATTTTTGACCGTCCAAGTCAGTAAACGTTGGATTCATAAATCAAGAAAAATATGCCCATACTCCCAAGGAGCTGAAAACTTTTAGCAGAGTGGAACTCGCCTCACCAAAAATCACGTATAGCCAAAAAAGAAGACCAGCTTTACGCTCGTCTTCTCCCATGTTTTACTTTTGTTTTAAAGCCGCTTCCAGAGCGATAATCATCATTTCTTTAAACGTTGTTTGACGCTCTTCAGAAGTCGTTTCTTCGCCCGTTACAATATGATCACTAACAGTCAGTACGGTCAGTGCATTCACGCCATATTTTGCAGCGATCGTATAAAGAGCGGAAGTTTCCATTTCAACACCTAGCACTTGATAGTCAGCAAGCTGTTGGAAAATTTCCGGGTTGTCACGATAGAAGGAATCACTTGTAAACACATTCCCTACATGAACACTCATTTCTTTTTCGGATGCAGCATCATAAGCATTTTTTAATAGGTTAAAATCAGCTGTTGGGGCAAAATCCATGCCATTAAATTGAAGACGGTTTACACCAGAATCAGAAGTGGCACTCATCGCAAGAATGACGTCTCTTACTTTCACTTCTTTCTTCAACGCGCCACATGTGCCAACTCGAATCAAATTCTTTACGCCATAGCTTTGAATAAGCTCATTCACGTAGATCGAAATCGACGGCACGCCCATACCGGTTCCCTGAACAGAAATTCTTTCCCCTTTATATGTACCAGTGTATCCAAGCATTCCTCTTACTTCGTTATAGCAGACAACGTCTTCTAAGAACGTTTCTGCAATGTACTTCGCACGAAGCGGATCTC
Organism: Bacillus sp. N1-1; assembly: GCF_009818105.1. Lineage (NCBI taxonomy): Bacteria > Bacillati > Bacillota > Bacilli > Caryophanales > Bacillaceae > Bacillus > Bacillus sp. N1-1. Next base: position 1,602,631 of record NZ_CP046564.1, on the reverse strand, counting down.
CGGGTAATAAAATCGTTTCCGCAATATCTCCTTGTTTCGCACCAATATGAACACTCATAATCGTACCTCCTTGAATAAATACGTTCACTATCAAAAGTAGCATAAGATGAGAGGATATGCCACATCCATTCACATATCGGTAGTCTCTCCCCAACTCCCCCATGCCATGCAGCTATTAATCCAAATAAAAAAACAGGCATTTGCCTGTTTTTTCAACCTATCAATAGTACGGAGAAATCATCAAATAAACGACAACACCTGTCATACTCACATACAACCAGATCGGCATCGTCCATCTTGCAATTTTCCTATGTTTTGCAACTTGCATATTAAGGCCGCGCGTAACTGTGATTAAAGCAAGAGGAACAATCGCAGCCGCAAGGATAATATGTGAAATCAAAATAAAGAAATAGACGGATCGTATCAGTCCTTCTCCTCCAAAAGAAGTGGATTCAGACAATCCGTGATACGTTACATAAGAAACTAAAAATAACGCTGTCGTTGTAAAGGCGGCAAAAATAAAGCGCTTGTGCAACTTAATATTCTTTTGCTTAATAAAGATCAGCGCAGCTACTAAGAAAACAAAAGTAAAGCTATTAAAAACTGCGTTAAGCAAAGGCAAAAGCGTAATATCAAATCCTACCTCACCGCTGTATTCGGGTAGGAAAAACAGGATAACAACGAGCACGTTAACTGCAATGGATAGCCCAACGATCCATGGTGTATAATTCCGTTGTTTTACATCACTCATACAAATTCTTCTCCTTATCACATTAATCTACCTTTTAAGGATAAGAAAGTTTCTCTAAATGAGCAACCTATGTGACACATCTCGCACGTAAAATTCCATTTCGTGACACGTTTTGTTCACATTAAGGTGACCATTGATCATGAACAATACCAACTAAATAGTGATCGTTATTATGTTCAGAAAACACCAATTTAAGACTCTTCCAATCCATTCCTTCATTTTCTTCCGATCCAGGTACAAAGAACTCAACATAATGGCTATTTGGAAAAGCTTCATCTATATTTTGAATACGATTTGTCTCTTTATATATCCCATCGTACGTAACTAACTCAGTCTCACTAAATTCGACATCATAAACATATTTTTCAAAATAAGCTTGAGGTGTCAGTCGAATTGGATCTCCTTTACCGTCATCCGTCCCCCATTCAAGCTGCTTTTGATTGGGTACCCGGAATAACTCTTTCACCTGAGAAGGCATCAATACCTGTGCACGATTTTTATCAACCGTTCCAAATGGAGAAAGAAGTACCCCTTTTTGTGGATGAACATAACGAGATACTTTGTCCATCTCTTGTTCTCTTAAAGCATTTAAAACGAGATACGCTTTTTTCATAACAATGCTTTGTACAGATGCTGGACGATCGGCTTCTACTTCGCCTAAATTTTGCGGCTTCTCAATTGCACACCCTAGAATAATGCCAAAAAACAGGAAGAAGATTGTCAGTACTCGAATCATCTTATTCATCCTCCCTATTAACGCTCCTATCCACTATATTCGCCACAATTGAATGCAACCATTCTATCTCTCAGGAAAAAGTTTATCCTTTTCCGTTCAAATGTCCTTACGATCCTTTTCCCAAGGTACTAATCATGGTATCGCTTACAGATTTCAAATAGTCGATTTAATATTAAAAATTCAGCTTGATATCCAATCACACTATTTGATTTTACCGCGAAAAAGCTATAAAATTTTTACTTGGGAACCCGGTAACTAGTTCTGTTACGGGATCGATATCATCTGATCAGCATTTGATTGGTCTTATCTTTACTGATGAAGTAGGAATTCACTGTTCCTTCCATACGTTCCCTCTGGAACAGCAATAATGAAAAAGTGAGGTCACAAAGATGAATCAACCATCAAAACAGGCTTCTGTTATCGTTATATTCGGTGCAACAGGAGATCTTGCCAAACGCAAGCTATTCCCATCACTGTATAACCTCTATTGTAAAGGTGTACTTGCTGAGGATTTCGCTGTAGTGGGAGTAGCAAGAAGACAGCTTACCAACGAAGAATTCCGTTCAAATGTTCATGATTCTGTTATACATACAGCATGCATGGATAAAGATGACAAGCACGAGGAATTTAGCAGTCATTTCTTCTACCAACCATTTGATGTTACAAAGAAAGAATCTTACCAGGAATTAAATGAATTAACACAATCACTCGATGAGAAGTTTAATATTCCAGGAAATCGCATTTTTTATATGGCGATGGCTCCGGAATTCTTTGGAACAATTGCACTAAATCTAGATTCTGAAGGTTTAACAAATGGAGACGGCTTTAATCGTCTTGTTATTGAAAAACCTTTTGGCCACAATTTCCCATCAGCTCAAAAGCTGAATGATGAAATTCGTCAAGTCTTCTCTGAAGATGAAGTTTACCGTATTGATCACTACTTAGGAAAAGAAATGGTGCAAAATATCGAAGCCATTCGTTTCGCCAATTCCATGTTTGAACCACTATGGAACAGTCGCCACATATCAAATATCCAAATTACCTCTAGCGAAACTGTCGGTGTTGAAACACGTGGAGGATATTACGAAAAGTCTGGTGCCCTTCGTGACATGGTTCAAAATCACGTGCTTCAAATGGTTTCACTTCTAGCGATGGAACCGCCTGTTAGCCTTTCAACAGAAGAGATTCGCGGTGAGAAGGTGAAAGTACTTCGCGCGCTTCGTGCTGTTAAACCGGAAGAAGTAAACGACTACTTCGTTCGTGGTCAATACAAGCAAGGCGAAGTAAATGGAGAAACATTACCAGGCTATCGTGAAGAAGATAATGTGGATGAAGAATCAAATACGGAAACATTTGTTGCGGCAAAACTGATGATTGATAATTTCCGCTGGGCAGGTGTACCGTTCTATATTCGTACGGGTAAACGTATGACAAATAAGTCCACTAAAATACTAGTTGAGTTTAAAGACTTGCCAATGAATCTTTATAAAAATGAAAGTGGTAAACTTGGACCGAATATTCTCGTTATCCACATTCAACCTGAAGAAGGCATCACCCTTCACTTGAATGCGAAGGATACAGGAGATATGCGTAAAACAACGCCAATTCAGTTAACCTTCAATAACCATCAAGAAAACAATATGAACTCACCAGAAGCGTATGAACGCCTCCTACACGACGTGATGCGCGGTGATGCTACGAACTTTGCACGTTGGGATGAAGTCGCTCTCTCATGGCAGTTCATTGACCCGATTTCGGTCACATGGGCAAATGAGAAGGAAAAAGAATTCCCGAACTATCCAGCAGGTTCAATGGGACCAAAAGCTGCAGATGAGCTTCTAGAAAAAGACAACCTCCACTGGTGGCCTTTACCTAAAGAGTAAAGCGAAGACGAGCGTTTAGAAACGGAGATATTGGAACTCTTGAATGGGAACACGGTGTTTGTGTTCCTATGAAAGAGTGAAATATCGTAGTTTCTGCGAGTCGTAGCTAGCACGGTAAAGCGAAAGTGACCGAGTGTCTGCTCACTGCAGCTGGATCTCACGTAAAGCGAAGACGAGCAGTTTATTGCAATTAAAAATGACAAAAGAAAGATACGTGCTTCACGTATCTTTCTTTATCATATACACTACTATTTGAAAGGAAGTGTTTTTTTTATGAAAATGTATGATGTAAGTGCACCAATTTTTAATGGAATGGCTGTTTATAAGAACAAAGAAGAAAAACAACCTGAAATCAACACGACGACAAATGGACATGTAACAGAGTCTCGCCTTTCTCTCGATGTACATACGGGCACTCACGTAGATGCACCGCTTCATATGATGAATGATGGAGCAACGTTTGAATCGATTAATCAAGAAGATCTAGTTGGTAAAGCCAAAGTAATTGACGTAACAGATGTAAAAGGCGCTATCTCTGACAAGGATATTGAATCGGAAGACATTCAAGAAGGAGACTTTATCCTTTTCAAATCTCAAAACTCTTTCGAAGAAGAATTTAATTTTGACTTTGTTTTTGTAGGTGAAGACGCTGCACGCTATCTTGCAGAGCGAAACATTCGCGGAGTTGGCGTAGACGGCCTTGGTATCGAACGTAGCCAGCCTGAGCACCCTACACACCGCTCTTTATTTGAGAAGGATGTTATCATCATGGAAGGCTTACGCCTAAAAGACGTGGCAGCTGGAGAATACTTCATGGTTGCTGCACCTTTAAAACTTCAGGGAACAGATGCATCACCCGCTCGCGTTTTATTATTCGAAGGATTAAAAGAAGCATAAGATTGCATAAGCCAGGGTACCCCCCTGGCTTTCATTATACCTCGAGATGACAGTCAAAAAACGAGTGGAGGTACTGATGAAATTACAATTTCTAAAGCTTCGTTCTCGTATAACGCCAACGATCTGGTTCATTTCTGTCGTCATTTTTGCACTCTTCCTTACCTTTGTCCTCCCTCAAGTTTCGAACAAATCTTATGAGATCACCCAAACGCTGAATCCCCTGATGGCTCATTCTTTTACACTCCGGAGAAGCTCTATGACGTTGCAGAAGCATATGGAGAAGCCGGGAGAAGCTATTACATTAAAGAACGCTTTAGTTTTGACCTTATCTGGCCGCTTGTGTATTGGTTCTTTTTAATCACTTCAATTACGATCTTATATCGATCAGTCACGAATGGAAAATGGTTATTCTTAAGCTTACTTCCCTCATTTGGTGTCATTTTCGACTACTTAGAAAACATCGCAACCTCACTTATCATGTTCTTTTATCCACGTAGCTTTTCACTCTTTGCCTGGTGTGCACCATTTTTCACATCGATTAAATGGTCACTGATTTACGTAAGCTTCCTTGTTATCATCATTGGTTGTTTACTTCAGGTCATTCAGTTCGGGAAAAAGGTTTTCAATGATCTTAACCACAAGGCTTAGCTAAAAAAAACGCTACTCCACTCCCCTTTGAACGGGGAGTGAGTAGCGTTTTTTAATGATGTTTAGCGGAAGGACTCAGACATGGTCACTTCTCGCTCTGACACAAAGAACATGTTCTTTTTATGGGACTCCAGCGCTTGTCGAGGCTAAACGGGCGCTTCCGCTTTTCTTGTCTAGCTGTGACTCGCAGAAACTGCGATATTTCACTCTTTCACCAGAACACAAAGACCGTGTTCTAGTTCAAGAGTTCCAATATCTCCGTTTCTAAACGCTCGTCTCCGCTTTTCTTGTCTAGCTGCGCGTGCCAAATCCTCCGGCTGTTTCGCCCTATCGATTGAGACAAAAAACGTCTAATTCGATAGGGCTCCAACATCCTACGGATTTAAACGGGCACGCTCCGCTTTTCTTTTAGTCTTCAAGCCATTCTGTGTGGAATACGCCTTCGCGGTCAATTCGTTGATACGTATGAGCGCCAAAGTAGTCGCGCTGTGCTTGTAGAAGGTTTGCTGGCAATGTTTCGCTACGATAGCTATCATAATAAGCAATCGCACTTGCAAGACCAGGAACCGGAATTCCGCGCTGTACGGCAAGTGATACGATATCACGAGCAGCGCTCTGGTAAGATTCAACGATCTCTTTGAAGTAAGGATCTAGAAGAAGGTTTGTTAAGCTAGGCTCACGGTCGTATGCTTCTTTAATGTTTTGAAGGAAACCTGCACGAATAATGCAACCACCGCGGAAGATCATTGCGATTGAACCGTAATCAAGATTCCATTCATACTCATCTGAAGCCGAACGCATTTGAGCGAAGCCTTGAGCGTATGAACAAATTTTACTTAAATATAGCGCTTTGCGGATCTTCTCGATTAGGTCTTCTTTATTACCATCAAACGCTGGTACATTAGGTCCCGCAAGAAGCTTGCTTGCTTTCACGCGCTCTTCTTTCATTGCAGAAATAAAGCGGGAGAAAACAGATTCCGTAATGATTGAAAGTGGTACACCAAGATCTAGGGCACTCTGGCTTGTCCATTTACCAGTACCTTTCTGACCAGCTGTATCAAGAATCACATCAACAAGAGCTTTCCCTGTTTCAGGATCTTTCTTCGTAAAGATATCTGCTGTGATTTCGATTAGGTAGCTATCAAGCTCACCTTTATTCCATTCTTTAAATACTTCGTGAAGTTCATCAGTTGAAAGACCAAGCACGTTCTTCATCATGTAATAAGCTTCGCCGATTAACTGCATGTCACCATACTCGATGCCGTTATGCACCATTTTCACATAATGACCAGCGCCGTCTGGACCAATGTAAGTTGTACAAGGATCGCCATCAACGTTTGCTGCGATTGCTTTAAAGATATCTTCAACTTCACTAAATGCATCCGGTTGTCCACCAGGCATAATCGAAGGACCGTTTAATGCACCTTCTTCCCCACCTGAAACGCCAGTACCAATAAAGCGAATACCTTTTTCTTTCAAATCTTCGCTACGCTTCTGCGTGTCTTTAAAGAAAGCATTCCCGCCGTCAATGATAATATCATCTTTATCAAGATGTGGAAGCAACTGATCAATGGTTGCATCTGTTGGCATACCTGCTTTAACCATTAGCAAGATTTTTCTAGGTGTTTCAAGTGATTGAACGAACTCTTCAATGCTGTATGTATCCTGAAAGTTTCGTCCTTCAACTTCAGACATCATTTCTTTCGTTTTTTCTTCCGAGCGATTGTACACTGAAACGGAATAGCCGCGACTTTCGATATTCATCGCAAGGTTCTTCCCCATAACGGCTAACCCAATTACACCAATTTGTTGTTTTGACATCTTATTCCCTCCAGCTCATTTCTTGTTTTCATGAACCCACTGACGCGAACTCATTTGATTACAGAAGTAATACTTTTTAGTATGTGCACCTGTCATTAAGCTAGTCACGCGTACAGCCTGACAGTATGCATTATACGTCTTTCCACGTAACCGTGCAAAGATTAGCAACTAGAAAAAAGGATGAAAAGAATCGATTTCGTAATAATTCTTTTCATCCTTTTTTTATACTAACCCTTTGTTTACAGCAAAGAAGGCGTTTTCAAAATTCATCATTGGGAAACTCTCCATATAACGATTATACTTAATGAGATAATTGAAATAATGGAGGAGTGAATGGATTGTGAACGAAAAACAACTTGCCGGTAAAAAAGCAGCATCCTATATTCAAGACGGTATGATTGTTGGACTCGGTACAGGAAGTACCGTTTATTGGACGATTCTTGAAATAGCCAGAATGGTGAAAGAAGGCTTGAATATTACAGGAGTTGCCACATCTAAAAGTACTGAAAAGCTTGCACAGGAACAAGGCATTCCACTTTTATCACTAGAGGACGTTTCTACCATCGACTTAACGATTGATGGGGCAGATGAACTAACGGAGGATTTAACCCTCATAAAAGGGGGAGGCGGCGCACTGCTTCGAGAAAAAATCATCGCCTATCATTCAACGCACATGATTGTCGTTGCTGATTCCAGTAAGTATGTTAAAAAACTGGGGACATTCCCTCTTCCTGTTGAGATCACGCAATTTGGTTATTTAAAAACGTTAAACGCCATTCAAAATTTGGGTTGTGAAGCAAACCTTCGTAAAGAGAATGATTCCCTTTTTATAACAGACAACGGGAACTATATTGTAGATTGTTTATTTGGTGAAATTAGCTTCCCAACTACTCTACATGATCACCTTAATCAACTTCCAGGAGTAGTTGAAAATGGGCTATTTATTGGTTATGCAGCGAAGGCGATCATCGGCCAAGACAATACCATTACATATGTTGAAAACTAAAAAAGCGCCCGGCCATTTATGCCGGGCATGCTTTCTTTATTTAACGATAAGAACCGGACAATGAGATTGCTGAAGCACAGCATGACTGACGCTTCCAAGAAACCATTCTCTTAAGCCATTCAAACCTCTGCTTCCCATAATAATTAAATCCCGCTGGTGATCATCAGCATATTTTACAATTTCATTTCCAGGATTCCCTTCAAGCACCTTCGTCTTTATTTTGTGATTGGGTAGCTGTACGGTCAGCTTTTCACTTATCCCTTCTAACATCTGAACTGCTTCTCTTCTCAGTTCATTCAATATGCTAGCATAAACGAGGGCGGAGCTAATCTGAGCTGTTGGATTTAAAGCAGTCACAATATCAATTTCCATGGATTCATTTTCTTTTGCCATGGCAATCGCTTCATTTAATGCCTTAACACTTAAGTCTGATCCATCAAATGCAACAAGGATTTTATTGTATTTTTTCATCTCAACATTCTCCTCTCCTAATCTACTTTCATACTACCACGAGTATGGAACTAGTCCTGTGACATTCATCACGAATAGGCGTTTCCTTCTATTGCTTTTTGTAAAGGATTTGCTCCGTCAAAATCGCGGTAATCGAACCAAGTATAAGACCGTTATTCAAAATCGAAGCCGCAATTGGCGGGGCTTGTTGAAAGGCTTCAGGTGGAATAAACATCGTACCAATTCCAACCATGAAGGAAATGCCTATTATAAATGGTTTTCCCTCGGAATCATCCTTTTTAAACTCGTTAAATGCAATTCCTACCATGTTAACAAACACGATAAAAATAACAGCATAGCCAACTGGTTCAGGTAATGCCGCAAAGAACGCCATCAAAGCAGGGAATAAGCTAATAATGATGATCAAACCACTACCTAAAATAAATGGAAGCTTTTGTTTAAGACCTGTTGTTAAAATAAAACCTGCGGCACCTGAAATCGGAACACTCCCAACCGCTGAAAATACGCCTCCTAGTAATTGATTGATCCCAGAAATGAATCCTGCCTGTCTGTATCGCCCCATAGGCTTTGTATTTGATAGCTTATTTAACACTTCTTCTACAACGCGAATGCTTGCGATCATATTCGTAAGAAGAAGAAGCGTCACAAGCAACGCTGTTATAATCATGCCAGAATCCCAGGCTGGATACCCAAACGCGAATACCTCTGGCAATTGAATGAATCCTCCTTCTGGAAGAACGACTGGCTTCGCTAACCCAAGAACAGCAAATAAAATCCAACCGAAAATTAAGATAATGAGGATACTATATTGCTGAATCATCGCAGGCATCGACCTAGAAAACCATATGGAAACACCTACAAGCAGAAGAGATAGCCCTGCTATACGAAGGTCAATCCCCTCTTTTAGATAGCCGACTCCCATCATGCCGTTAAGAAAGGATCCACTTAATTGAGCGACAAGAAGCAGAAGATAAATCCCTGTTACAACTGGTGTAAATAGACGAGATAGCTTCTCCACTAAACCAAATGCGCTCAGTAGGATAAAAATAATTCCGCTTGCGATCATTGCGAGTTCGAGCGCTTGAAGTGTCTCTACCTCAGATCCAAATAAAGTAGAACTTAACCCTGCATAAAGAACAAATACTCCCCACCATAATCCTGCAGGTCCTTCATTAATCGGTAGGCGGTGACCGAGCGTCGCCTGTAAGATTCCAGCTACACCCAGAACAAACATCGTTCTCTGAACAAACCCTGCTGCCATCGCAGGATCTAGATGGAACAAGCTTGCAATGGCAACCGGCGCCACGATGGAACCCGCAATCATAAAGATGGCCCATTGAAGGGCGGATAACGTATTACGCATGTAAAAGCCTTCTTTCATCAAAACGAATTATGTACACACCTTCATCTTATCAAAGCGATCCACGGAGGTCATTACGTATTTTTCCACTATAAAAACATCCCTTGCTCTGATATACTATTTTATTGGTGATTTGATTTTTCAAATACACGGGTGGGAGAGGGAAACACAAGTAAGAAGGGAATAAAGTGAAAACGAAAATTAATTTTGATTTTCAGGCTCACGATACTTCACTGAAGAAAGAAATTCTTGCCGGCATTACATCATTTTTTACGATTGTTTATATCGCAGCGGTTAACGCGTCAATCCTTGCTGATGCAGGAATTCCTTTCGAAGCAGGAATGATTGCAACAGTCCTGACGTCAGTGGTCGGCTGCCTGTTAATTGGGTTTTATGCAAATGCACCAATTATCCTCGTTCCGGGGATGGGTGTAAATGCTTTCTTTACGTATACAATGGTTGAATCAATGGGATTAAGCTGGGAGGTGGCGCTCGCTTCTGTCTTTGTTGCAGGGATATTATTTGCGATAACAGCTTTTACACCGCTCTCCGGTGTGCTTTCAAAAGCAATCCCGCGTTCATTAAAAGAAGCGATTACCGTCGGAATTGGTTTATTCCTTACATTCATCGGACTACAAAAAGGCGGTATCGTCGTTTCTAGCGATTCCACATTTGTAGCACTTGGGAGCCTTGGGTCCGCTCATGTGATTGCAACCCTCGCTACGCTAGGGTTAGCTGCCATTCTCTTCATTCGAAATGTGAAAGGTCATTTTCTTATCAGCATGTTAGCTGGAACTGCACTCGCTTGGTCGCTCGGACTAATTGAGACAGGGCAACAAAATAACTTTTCATTCTCATCCTACGGATCGGTATATGCTGCCATGTCTTTCGATGACATTCTGATGCTGCCATTCTGGATCGCAACGTTCTCAATGGCGATGATTCTTGTTTTTGAGAATATGGGTTTGTTAACCGGTTTACTGCCAGATCAGCGGAAATTTACTAAGTCATATCAAGCAAACGCGATCTCAGCCATATCATCTGGCCTTTTTGGTACGAGTCCAACCGTCTCGACTGTTGAAAGTGCTTCAGGAATTTCAGCTGGTGGTCGAACAGGGCTTACTGCTATTACAACAGGGTTATTGTTCTTAACATCATTATTCTTTATCCCTATTTTTAAAATCATACCAGACTCGGCGATTGCGCCAGTTTTGATTATTATTGGCGGTCTGATGATTACATCCATTCAAAATATTTCCCTACAAGATTTTTCTGAAGGGTTTCCTGCATTTTTAATTATCGTAATGATTCCGCTCACCTACAGCATTGTGGACGGCATTGCATTTGGCTTTATTGCATACCCATTTCTAAAAATCGCTTTAGGTAAAGGAAAAGAAGTTCCTGTACCGATGTACATTATCGCAAGCCTGTTTTTTATAAACTTTTTCTTACACACCATCTAGAGAGTAAGAATGATCTACAAACCTCCTTGATCTTCATTCAAGGAGGTTTTTTCCATTTCATCCTATCTTTTCTATGATATGCTAAGTTCTGGTGATAAATATGACAACAGTAAAACAAACTGGTTTTATACTTATTTTCTTCGTTCTATTGGGATGTCAGGTGCAACAAGCTGGTAACCTCTCTCTTCTTAATGAATCGAATGTGAAAAGACCCGTTCCTTCTTTTCTTGTTGAAAATGACAAGGAGCAGCTAATTGCAAAATACGAAAACAAAACACCAACTGAATTTGGTGAAAATGTAACAGGTGTCTACACTCATTTTAGTTCATCCAAAAAGGAAATCTCCTTAACATTTGATGCTTGTGGTGGGTCTCATGGAAATGGTGTTGATGAGGCGTTGATCGCATTTTTAAAAGAAACCAACCTGCCTTCCACCCTTTTTATTAACAGCAGATGGATTGATCAAAACACCGCCTTGTTCCAAGAACTTGCTCATGACCCGCTCTTTCAAATTGAAAATCACGGCACGCATCACAAGCCTCTTTCTGTGAACGGGGAGTCAGCCTGGGGCATCACAGGGACAGCATCGGTTAAAGAAGTGATTGAAGAAATGAAAGAGAATCAAAAGAAAATTGAAGAACTAACGGGTGAAACACCGACACTTTTCCGTTCAGGAACAGCCTACTATGATGACGTAGCAGTTCAAATCGCTCAGGATCTTGGTGTTCAAATTGTGAATTACACAATACTTGGAGATGCAGGCGCAACTTTTACCGCCCAACAGGTGAACGATGCTCTAATGCAAGCACAACCCGGCGACATTGCCCTTCTTCATATGAATCAACCGACTAGCGGGACGGCAGAAGGAGTGAAAAAAGCGATACCCGCCTTACAGAAAAAGGGGTACACATTTGTTCAACTTTACTCCCAAAATTTGCAGTGAGTACATTTTGTTCTGGAGGCCACCTTATTAATGAACACTATGATAAGGGGTGAAAAACTCATGAGTCAGTCTAAAGGACAACGAGAGAGACAATTTCGCAAAAGAAAAGAAGCACAAAATCCACATGGTAAAATCAAATCATTAGAACAGCTTTCGAACGAAACTCCGAATAAGCCTTAGCCTATTACGACAGATTAAACTCCTCTTAATTCGGGTAAAGGGTTTTAGATGATGAAAGGAGTTTAGTTATATGAATGAAATGACTGTATCCGTAGCAGGAATGAAGGGCGAAGAATGTATCCAGAAAATCGAAGCTGCCCTCCTTTCTTTAAACGGCATTGAACGGGCTCTAGCTGATCTCAAAGAAGAAACGGTCACAATTATGTTTGATGAAGAAGCCGTAGACCAAGCAACAATCATGCAAACAATTGAAGAAGCAGGCTATCAACCTGCCTAATCCCAAAAGAATCTGCCGAGGGCAGATTCTTTTCAAAATCAAACAATATTCATCAAAAACACTCTAATTCTTTCCTACAAACATTCAATCTTCGCAATTCATGGATGTTACTCTATAACTATGCGTTAAGAATAAGTTAACGAAAGGGGTAACGGACTTGGAACAGCCTAATTTAAATGCTAAGGAAGTTCCTAAACAGAATATATTGCCATCAGTAGAGGACTATTATCACAAGCTTCAGCAATTAGAAGCGTTAGCTTATGAAAATCAAGCACTAACCAACGTTCATACGCTTGTTGCGGGCGTTGCCCATGAAATCAAAAATCCTCTTACGATTATGAAAGGCTTCCTTCAGCTTATAAAACCTGACCTTGATAAACTACAAAAAAGCGACATTGCTGATCTACTGTTAGAAGAAATCCAACGAACAACAGATCTAGTTGAAGAGTTTCTTCAACTTGCACGACCTTCAGAGCTTACATCAGAACGTACTGATCTTATCCCATTTCTTAAAAATATCCTTCTTCTTTTTCATAGCCAGGCAAAGTTAAGCAAGTGTGACCTAACCACAAATCTGCAACAGTTCAATCTCCCTATTGAAGTGATGATCAATCCTGGCCAGTTAAAGCAAGTTTTTCTAAATGTTATGAAAAACAGTATCGAAGCCATTCGCATGACGAACCGTAGCAATGGGATAATCTCATTAACAGTAGGACAACATCTTAATGGTGTGACGATCAATATCCGTGACAATGGCGTTGGAATGAATGCATCGACTCAGAGCCGTATTTTCAAACCCTTTTACACAACAAAAGAAAAAGGAACGGGCCTTGGCCTGTTCCTTAGTAAACAAATTATTCAAAACCACAAAGGCACGATAAAAGTAAAAAGTTCTCCTTTGTTTGGTACAACCTTCTCAATTCAATTGCCCTTACTCCATCCAGTTTAAAATCCAACTTGCTCTTTCTCACTTGAAACCGATGTTTTTTTGTTTTTATGAAGTAGTGCATTAACCTCTCCACCTACGAGAAGAATAATGCCGGTTAAATAAAACCAAAGCATTAAAATAATCACACCGCCAAGACTTCCATAAGTAGCAGAATAGTTACCGAAATTACTAATGTAAAATGCAAATGCAAGTGAAATTACCTGCCAGCCTAATGTCGCTACAAGAGCTCCAATAATAACTTCTTTAAATGGGAAATGTTTATTTGGTGCAAATCGGTATAACGCAGCAAGTATGCATGCCATGATTGCAACAGCTACAACCCAACGTAGGATACGAAACATAAATTCCGTCGAGCTCGGCAGATTAAGAGCTGAGGTTACTGCATCAATAATAACGTCTCCAAAAACCGGTAAAACAAGCGTTACAATAAAAACAAGAACAAGCCCTATTGTCAAAAGTATGGAGAGAAGTCTTGCTTTTATAAATGATCTTGTTTCCTCTACATCATACGCAAGGTTCAATGCTCTCATTAATGCCATCATGCCGTTTGAAGCAGACCAGATTGTCCCAAGTATACCTAAGGTTAATAAGCCGCCCTGAGGCTCGCTAATGATGGAGAGGACATTATCCTGTAGGATGCTCCCAGTCTCTCCAGGAGCATATTTTGTAAGGAAATCCACCGCTTCCTGTTTGTCAATTGACAAGTAAGGAAGAATCGAGAGAATGAGAATAAGCAATGGAAAGATCGATAACATAAAGTAATAGGCCAATTCAGCTGCAAGGCTCGTAACCCGATCCTCGCCGATTTCTTTCCCAAGTTTTTTAATAAATGATAATCCAGCCATTTCGTTAACCCCTTTCTTACATTCTTTAGACCCTTTCCCTATAATCTTCTGCTGTAACCATCCTTCATAACGAAAAGGAGCAGACATTGCGTCTGCTCCTTTTCGTATCATTTCATCTAATGTTAAGGCGTCTCACCTTGTTCACCGTCTAATGCATTCATATTTCCATTTGGATCATTATTTTGATCCTCAAGGTTTAAATGAGACTTTAGCTCTGTTTTAGCAGTTGCTAAAGACTGATCATCAAGCTTAAAATAGTAGGTTCCAGCGGGTTGGAAATCCGTTCCTGTTAGCTGAAGTTTTTCAACTGTATCAATCTTTGAGATAAACGGATACAGGCCAATTGCTTCATTAAAAGTAAAGCTCATCGTAAGGTTCTCTCCGATACGATCGACAACATCACCGTACTTCGGTATAGAAGAAAGTGAGCTAACCTTGTCCATCGCAGCAGTAATGACTTCCATTTGACGCTGACCGCGTTTTAAGTCAGAGTCGGCTTTACGTGTTCTAGCAAATGCAAGCGCCTCTTTACCATTAAGTGTCTGCTCCCCAACTTCTAAATCGATTTTCCCTTTAGATTCTTTGTACAGTTGGTCAGCGACAAGCTGTGAATCAATTGTAACATCAATACCACCGAGCTCATCAATGACGGTTTTAAAAGCATCAAAATTCACTCGTACAACCTCATCAATCGGAATTCCAAGTAAACCTTCCACTGTATCAATCGTTAAATCAATCCCACCATAGGCATGAGCGTGAGTAATTTTGTCCATTCCTCTACCTGGAATTTCAACATATGAGTCACGTGGGATACTAAGAAGCTTCATTGATTTATCATCTTGATTAAATGTAGCAACCATCATCGAGTCACTTCGACCATTCGATGTATTTTCTTCATCGTCTACACCTAATAATAATACTGAAAAATGATCTTTACCTATATCGACTGCACTGTTTCTTAGGTCGGACTGATCTCCCCGATTTGGTTCCATCAAAGATTGGTCAGATACGCTAGATACTTTATAATAAAGATATCCCCCATAACCACCAATACCGACTATAATAAATAATAATAGCAAGAGTGTAATGCGCAATCCACGGCGTTTTTTCTTAGGTTTATATCGACTTCGAGGTTCCATTTGGTCTTCATTCATAGAAATTTTATCTCCTTCAATATAAATCTTCACTCGTTATTTATAGACCATTCGCATCATAATCATAAAGATCGACGGTCAATCATTGCTGATAAATGGCTAAACATGTCACTTTGCGTTAACCCTAGCTATAAATGTACCATTCTTTCTTATTACTTTCTACCTAAATATTTTTCCATTCTTCAAGCATTCTTTGCATTCGTCCATCAACTTTGTAAAATACAAAATGAGGATATAGAGAAAGGACAAAAACTCTTGCATATAAAAACAGAATCAATTCCATGGATTATCATTAGTAGCTATTTTCTGTTTGGCTCAATATGGATCTTACTTTCAGATACCATTCTTTATCGCTTTTCTACTGATTTTATAACAAACAAAGAAATGGGATTATATAAAGGTTGGTTTTTCATCTTATTAACGTGTATCTTTCTCTATTTTCTCTTAAAACATCTCCTCCAAAAAAACAAGGAGATGGAAAGCCAACTTCTAGAAAGTGAAGAACGATACAGACGTCTTGTTGAGTCATCCCCCTATGCGATATGTTTACTTCGCGATGGGGAGATTACTTATACAAATCAAACTGGTCTTGATATGGCAGGTTTTCATTCACTCAGTGACCTTTATCGAAATCGCGAATCCCTAGTCGTAAACCAACAGGATCAAAAGAAAATTAAAGAAATATTACACAGCATTCATACTAACAAAAATGAAGTCCGTGAAACGATTGAATATCAGCTTTTGCGCTCGAATAACGAAATAATTGACGTAGAATCAACCCTTATTCCGATCACTTTTGATAATAAAGTGATGACCATCATTCAAACACGTGACATTACCGAACGAAAGCAAGCGGTAAAAGAACTATGGGAAGCAAAACAATTGATTCAGGCCATTATAAGTGCCTCGCCAATTGCAACGCTCGCACTGGATATGAATGCGAACATTCGTCTTTGGAACCCAGCTGCAGAACAAATATTTGGCTGGCATAGTGATGAAGTAATAGGAAAGAAGAGTCCAATTGTACCTAAAGATGAAAAAGATATCACGATACCTGAAATCATTGAACACGGCCATATTGTGAATAAGGAAGTTAAGCGGATGACAAAAGACGGCTCGATCGTTCACACAGCTCTATCCACAGCTCCTATTCAAGATGAGAACGGTCAAATTAATGGGATTATGGCCGCTTTCATGGATATTACGGATAAAAAGAAAACGGAAGAAGCTCTTCTCAAAACAGAAAAATTATCGGCAGTTGGTCAGCTAGCTGCCAGCGTAGCGCATGAAATACGAAATCCGCTAACTTCCGTTAAAGGATTTATTCAGTTGCTAAACGACGATAAACCATTCGCAGAGAAAACGCCGTTTCTTTCAATTATGCTTTCAGAAATCGATCGCATGGACGCCATCATTAAAGACCTGCTTGTGTTAGCAAAACCCCAAGCTTCTCATTTTACTTATTTCAAGGTGAACGAGCTGCTTTCCTATGTATTGCAGTTATTAAGTACGCAGGCAAGCCTTTACAATATTACGTTTATGAAAGACTTCACCGATCAAGACAATACGCTTTACGGTGAGGAGAATCAGCTTAAACAAGTTTTCATCAATTTAATTAAAAATGCGATTGAAGCAATGCCCGAAGGTGGTAGTGTCACCTTAAAAACAGACGTAAAAGATGCTGATATAGAAGTGACTTTAACGGATGAAGGTGTTGGAATACCTGCGCATAAACTTAAAACGCTCGGTGAACCATTCTATACGACGAAAGAAGAAGGCACCGGTCTTGGCCTTTTATCCAGCTTTAAAATAATCGAGAATCATCATGGAACCATCGATTTTATAAGCGAGGTTGGAATTGGAACGAAAGTAACCATACTTTTCCCGAAAAATAGTAATGCTTCTTAGTGATGGTCTTTCGAAAAACTTCAAATAAAAGTAGGTCTTTTTATCTATTTTTTGTGCTTTCAACCCTTTGTATGCTAAAATATCATTCGTCTCTTATTGTTGAATAAGTTTGACCTGAAGGAGGAAGCAACATTGCAAAAAACGAAACGAAACGATCCCTGTCCTTGTGGCAGCGGCAAAAAATATAAAAAATGCTGTATGACATCTGAAAGTGCACAGGATCATTTAGAAGAACAGCTATACACTCAAGAACTTTACACTGTTCAAGCTCAGCTTGTTGAATACGCGATGAGCCACCATGATCAAAAGATGGTTTCCTTAGCAAATGAGTTATTTACTAGATTTGATATTCCTAAAAACCTTGAAGAAGCTTATATGCATGGTATTTTCCCGTGGGCGATTTTCCATCAGGCTGTCAATCAGTGGAATAAAACCATCGTGAAGGAGTACATTCAACTCTACTCACACACCTTCTCTACTGAGAAAGTGAAAGAAACGGTGAACGACTGGCGTGATGCTTATATGTCCATTTATACTGTTGAAGAAGTATCGGGCAACACAGCTGTTGTGACAGAGCTTAGCTCAAATCAACCTATCAGCATTTTATTGCATGAAGAAGTGATTCTATCAAAAGGAGAAAGCCTAGCTGGTATTCTTCTTCCAGTGAAAAACGGTGCGATGCCATTTATCGAACTTCTTAAAATTGCCCCTGACGCAATGCAATTGGTAGAAAAGAAATTAGCAACTGAAGACACCGCTAACAACGTACGCTCCATGATGCAAAGCGACTTCCCGGAAATTCTTAGTGAAATTGTGAAGCATGGTAATGGATCTGAAGAAACAGATGATTCGATTGACATGATTTGGTCTAGAAAAGAAGATGCTGAAGTGGCTTCTCTCTTTACTGAGCACGTCAGTGATGATTTTTCAAAAGAACAGGTTCAAGAAATCCTTCACTTCTGGAAGGAGTATATTCAAGAAGAACAGCCATCTGTCAGAAAACCTGCTATTTTTGCAGCTTCTCTTGAGTACCTTGCCTCTAAAGTCTTTGATTTATCGATTAGTCAAAGCGCCCTTGCTAAAAAATACGGAACATCTCCATCTAGTATTTCTAGTAAATACAAAGCATTTCACGAGCGATTCACACCTGTTTTAAACTAGAATGCACGTTTAATAAACAAACGATCTACTTAAATGGTATGATTTATATATGACAGAACTCTGTTACTTACACGTGTTAACTGTTCAATTTCAAGTTTTATTGACGTTAACACGTTTTGTTTATAGAGCTACCTTAAGGGAGGCAATAAAGTGACTGCTGAGACACCCACTCAAAAAGTAGGAAGCTACATTCTTGAACAAGCATCTGAGATTGCACAGAGTACATACGAAAGACAGCGTCATGATCTGGATGAAGCTGATTTTACGAATGAAACAAAATTATCTTTAACGAATACGACTTATTTAGTTAAATTGATTGGTAAAAGCCTGCAGCAAAATACAACGAATGCGATGACTGCAATTGAAGAGTTTGGAGAAGAATCTAGTGAGCTCGTTCAAGATGAAAATGAGATGATCATCTCGCTAATCGTTACAGTACCGCTCATTCGCGAGGCAATTTGGGAAGCCATTGAGCCCGTTGTTGAAGAGCTAAACATGAAGCCACGGGACGTTATTAAGCTTCCTGGAAAAATCGATCCACTTCTTGATCAATTTGTTTATAGCTATGGGAGTACTTATATTACAAGCAATCAACAGCTTAAAAACAAATATGACTCAACCCTTGAAGAACTATCAACTCCAATTATTCCAATTATAAAAAACCTGGCAATTCTTCCGCTTGTTGGAAATATTGATACTTATCGGGCAACGCTCATCATGGAGAAAACGCTAGAACACACGCGCAAATTGCAGCTTAATCACATGATCATTGACTTATCAGGGGTTGTGACAATGGATACGATGGTTGCCAAGCACTTGTTTGATATTACCGAAGCACTAAGTCTTATGGGCGTTCAGGTTACATTAACAGGCATCAGTCCATCGATCTCAATTTCAGCCGTTCAGTTAGGAATCGATCTTCATAAGCTAACAATTAAATCTAGTCTTCATAATGCATTAACAGACCTAGCGGTTCTTTCAAATCCAGCAACTTAATCTGCTTACATTTCGTTCACAATTCTGTCATTCTTATCAAAACTATCCCATAATGCTCATTTTTTAAATGAGGCCTGCTATACTAAAGTCAATCCAGAAAAGCTTTCTCCTCAACCCGGAAAGCTTTCCTGGAATCCAACGTATAGTAAAATAATGCATCCCTTCCCTCCCCCGGGAAACCTCCTTATTTTAGTTTGAAAAAGCAGCGGCCATGCCGCTGCTTTTTCTTTTGGCTTATATACAGGAAATGAAGCGTCTTTCAACGAACAAACTTCTTATAGAAAGGAGAGAGCAAATGCTTACAGTTGAAAAGCTACAAGAAGAACTCGAATCATTTCAAGATAAGGATCAAGCTGTAAAGATGGAAAAGTATATGCGAAATCAATTCCCTTTTCTCGGAGTTAAAACGCCCGAGAGAAGAAAAGCAGTCATAACCGCGTTAGGCCAAACTCGAGAGCCGGGTTTCCAAGTCATTCAGCATTTAGTTGAACAGCTCTGGTTATTACCAGAACGAGAATACCAAAATGCTGCACTTGATTTACTCGGTCGTGTCAAACAGTTTCCGAAAGACGCCATTGCTCTCATTGAGCAGCTAATTGTCACAAAATCCTGGTGGGATACAGTTGATAGTCTTGCGGTTCACAGTGCGGGAAATTATTTTAAGCAACACCCAGATGAAATCTACTTTATTTCAGAAAAGTGGATGACAAGCGAGAACATGTGGCTAAATCGAAGCGCTATCCTTTTTCAAAATTCATATAAGGAAAAGACAGACTGGCCACTCTTGAAACGTTCTATTCTTGTCCATTCTGAATCAAAAGAATTTTTCATCCAAAAAGCGATTGGTTGGGCTCTTAGAGAATACTCCAAAACAGCCCCTAGTACTGTAAAGAATTTTATCGAAGAATATCCTCTAGCACCTCTTAGTAAACGCGAAGCTAGTAAAATCATTAAGAAGAACGAACGAGAACGTCAAAATTAATAGGCTCTTTTCTAATAGATTGTTGCTTTTGAATCAATTATTGAATAAAAAACCACACTTCGCTAATTGTAGCGGAAGGATGCTCGACTCCTGCGGGACGAGCGGAAGTTAACCACTTATCTAAAAGCAACAATATCTACGAAGAGAGCCAAATAAGAAAACTCAACCTTTCATCAAATAAAACAAGCCCATCCTTAAGAAGGATGGGCTCGATTTACATGTTATTTACCAATGAATTGTTGCGTCCAGATGTTGCCTTCTTCTACATAGCCAACACCAATGTGAGTAAAGCTACCGTTCATAATGTTTTTACGGTGACCTTCACTGTTCATCCATGCATTGACAACTTCTTCAGGCGTTTGTTGCCCTTTTGCGATGTTTTCACCAGCTGATTGATAGTCCACACCAAATTGATTCATCATATCAAATGGTGATCCGTAAGTCGGGCTGTTGTGGGCAAAGTAGTTATTGTCTCTCATATCTTCAGATTTTGCCTGTGCCACTTTACTAAGCTCAGTATCTACTTCAAGTGCAGGTAGACCAGCTTTTGCGCGCTCTTCATTTGTAAGGTTCACAACTTGCTGCTCAAATTCTGATAGTCCAGTGTCAGCTTCTGTTTCTTTTGTAGGCTCGGCTTGTTCAGCTTGCTTTGACTCTGAAGGGACTGCCTCTGTTTCTGCAGGCGCTTCTGTCTTTTCTTCTACTGGTGCTTCCGCTTCAGGCGCTTCTGTCTTTTCTTCTACTGGTGCTTCCGCTTCAGGCGCTTCTGCCTTTTCTTCTACCGGTGCTTTCGCTTCAGGCGCTTCTTCCTTTTCTTCTACTGGCGCTTCTGCTTTAGGCGCTTGTTCAGCTTGCTTTTCAGGCGCCTGCTTCATCATGCCTTCTTGTTGAAGAAGCTGATCTAAATTAATAGATTCGTTAATTGAGATATTGTATTGTTTCTCAAAACGGTCAATAATGGATTGAAGTTCATTTTTATTGTTGACCTGGAAAGTTTGAGTCTTAACCTCCGCATTTGCGAATTGATTTCCTTCGCTTGCAGAACTTGCTGATGGATTTGCTGCCAGCAGGGCTGCTGCCGCTGTGACACCTAGAATAATTGATTTTTTCAATGTGATTCCTCCCTGATTGGTGAAATTTCTTACATGAAGAGAATATCACAAGATTGCTAGTCTAAAAGACCATAATAACTTCCTTTACCGGTAATCCATACCAGAAACACTTTCCGGTTAATAGGTGAAATCAGACTTATAAAACCTTTCATATCAAGGCTTAGAAGCCATTTCATTACGGCAAACACTTTTTTGCAGAATGGTAATAGTTCCACATTTTAGGGAAACAAGAACCATTAACGTTTTGTTTCAAGTATTTCAAAACCGTAACAAAAAGAGGAAGAGCGCGATGCCCTTCCTCTTTTCTTACTTCGTCGGTCTTACATCTTGAAACGGATACCAGACCACTTCCGCCTTTCCGACAACTTCTTCAAGTTCTATTTTTCCAAGTCCATTCCGACTATCCATGCTTCTTAACCGATTATCCCCCATCACAAATAGCTGACCTTCAGGAACTTCAACAGGTCCAAAATCTTCTGTTAACCTCATTCCCATCGTCTTCGCATCATCTCGGTTAGCATCCAGGTAGGGCTCTTTTAACTCGGTTTCATTCACGTAAAGCTTATCATGCTTCATTTCAACGATATCTCCAGGCAACCCAATTACGCGCTTAACATAATGCTTCTTTGCATCTACGTCCTTAATAATAATGATGTCTCCTCGTTCAGGACTCTCCTGAACATATGAAATAAACTTATTCACAAGGAGGCGATCGCCATCATGTAGCGTAGGATCCATGGAAGCCCCTTCCACAATGTACGGTGCCATTACAAACATTTTAACTACAAATGCCAGGATAATAGCGAATAAAAGCGGTGCTCCCCAATCTTTTAACCAATTTGATTCTCCATCACTCTTCATATGCCCCTCCACAAAAGAACTTTCTACGTTTAGTCTAGCATAATTTTCCTACAATGTTCCATCCGAATACTAAGGTCCATTTAACTATTTTTGCTAAAAAAAAAGATTATGAAATCAGTCTAATCGTCTATACAAATCATTATTCGAGAGGTTTTACTAAACAATAATGAGGGAATTAACTGAAATGGACAAAAGGAGGATGTATATGAGTCAAGCGAAAGCTTTTGTATTTGATGCATACGGAACGTTATTTGATGTTTTCTCTGTTACTAAAAAATGCGAAGAGCTTTATCCAAATAAGGGCGATCAAATCAGTCAAACGTGGCGAAAGAAGCAACTTGAGTACAGCTATTTACGTCAAATGATGGGGAACTACCAACCATTTTCACAAGTGACGCGCGATGCCCTCCGTTATGCTGTAAAGGAAGCAGGTGCAGAGCTTACTCAAGATAACGAAGAAGTCTTGTTTGAAGCTTACCAGCAACTTTCCGTGTATGAGGAAGTGCCACAAGTATTAAAAGACCTGAAAGCGGAAGGCATCACGCTTGCTATTTTCTCGAACGGGTCTCATGATATGCTTGACCCTCTTGTTAAGCAGTCACCTCTTGCTAAGTACCTGGATTATGTGATCAGTGCAGATGATATAAAACAGTTTAAACCTACACCTGCCTCTTATAACCATGCGCTTAACTTTCTTGAATTAAGTCGAGAAAATATTCTCTTTATGTCATCAAATGGATGGGATATATCAGGTGCTAAGAATTTTGGGTTCCATACTGCATGGATTAATCGTAACGACTTGCCCGTTGAACAGCTTAATCTTCATCCTGATTCCATTTACGCGGACTTAAGTAATCTTACAAATTGGGTTAAGTAGCACAATATAAAAACATTCTCAAACAAAACCCGAACTATAGTTCAGGTTTTGTTTGAGAATGACAAGTTTTTGAACTGGATCATTGTTCATATTGTTCTTTTTGAAGAACCATACTATATACCTAACGCCGATCACTTTTTTTACCAAAATAGGCCCATTGACCGCTACACGGCTTAGTCGTATAATCAACACATTACAGCGTTCGTTCATTAAAAACTAATGGAAAGTAGCCAGGTGTTTGAATCATGATAAAGGTCGATTATTTGCTTCAAAATGAAATCATTCGCTATCAGGAACAACTTCGTCTCTTTCGTATTTCTCTTGTAAAGCTCCCTGACAAAATGCCAAGTGAGGACAATGTTCGGAATCTGTGCAAAGAAGCAGCCTGGAAACTTGCGGCAAGTGAAACACTTGTTGTGAAAATATTCAAGTCAAAGAAACTACCTTATCGAGAACTTTCTAAACAGTTTTTCTTCAACATAGGGATCCTAAAACAGCATAGCCATTATATTTTAGCTCTCTTTCTTCTTAAATACGGAGATTATCAGTGTCTTCATACTCACCTTACATGCCTTGTATAAAGCCTCAGAGGAACATTCCTCTGAGGCTTTGATCTTTCTTAAGAAGAAGGTAAAATGGCTCTTAGCGCTTGATGAAGATGAGCGTACGTATTTACGTTTGTAAAATCAATACCAAGCTGAACGGCTGTTTGAGCAATTTCAGGTCGAATGCCAGTTAAAATGGATTCCACCCCGGACAGCTCAAGCATTTTGATCAGTTGAAAGATTTCATTTGCTACCATCGTGTCCATGATCGGGACGCCGGATAGATCAATCACAAGATAGGATAATTGAAGTTCTGAGCTTCGTTCGATACCTTTTCGTTGAATAAGTGATGCGCGATAAGTATCAATCGTTCCGATAAGAGGCAATACGCCAATATCTTTTGCGATCGGAATAATAGGAACACTTAGTTCAGTAATTTTTGTCTGCTGTGCCGCAATTTGTTCTTCATTTAGTTGGTTTGTATAGACCGTTACTTTATGAAGCAACAAATCAAACGATTTGTTCATATAACTGCCCCACCCTGCTAGTCGGCTCGCTTCTATATGTTTCTGCTCCGAACTGAATTCCACCATAACATCCCAGAGTATTTGTCTAAGGTATGTTAGGCTAGCTACTGATTGCTGCAAAGAAAACGTGTGGCTCGAAAAAATCTCAACAATCCTTCCTGCCCATTCCTGTACATCTCGACTATTTGATTTTTGAAAAATCATCTGCTTAACAAAATCAGAACAGAACAAAATAATTTCCTTTTTTAATTCTGGAACTTTAAGAACGGCCGTATCTGTTGCTTCTTTTTCGTCGACAAGAATTTGAAGCCTTCTTGTCCACTTCTCCCCAATTTCTTCAAGACGCTCGTGAAAGTACTCGACATACATTGTTTCAACTTTATCCATTGTTATGTCTCTCCTAATCGTCATCGTTAATTCATTGTTTCCCGAAAATGGGAGATTGTACACATGTCCAGAGCCGGTAAAAATAATTGGTTTACTAAAATAGATTACTGTTCAGAAATTTGCCATCTTAAAAAATAATAAAGGAAAAATGGAGGCCCTTTTTTAAAGAGACCTCCATTAGTAGTTTCTATTCGCTTTTCGGTTTCTTTCTAAATTTCATGAAGAATTCATAAACAACAGGGACGATGATAAGAGTTAAGAGAGTTGAGCTTGTTAGTCCTCCAATAACGGTTACACCAAGTCCTTTTGAAATTAGCGCTCCACCTTCTAGACCAAACGCAAGCGGCGCTAAAGCACCAATTGTTGCAAGAGCTGTCATTAAGATCGGACGAAGACGCGTACCAGCGGCTTCTATTAAAGCTTCTCTAGTCGTGAATCCTTCTTTTTCTTTATGAATGACGCGGTCAATTAATACAATCGCATTTGTTACAACAATACCAATTAGCATTAGCATTCCTATTAGCGATGAAATACTAATCGTTTCACCAGCAATTAGTAATCCAACGAGTCCGCCAATAACGGTAAACGGTAGTGAAAACAAGATTGCAAGCGGAGCAAGACCGCCTCCAAATGTAATGACAAGTACAAGATAAACAATGGCAATCGCGGCTAGCATGGCTAAACCAAGCTGAGTGAATGATTCATTGATATCCTGAGTGACACCACCAAGAGTAACTTCTGAAGAATCAGGTAAATCCATTTCATCAATGGCTTCCTGGACATCTGCCGAAACCTGCCCAATGTTATCATCGAGTACTTCAGCTGTTACATTCGCATACACTTTACCATCGCGACGTGTAATCGTATTCGATGATTGACCTTCTTCAATTGTTGTGACATCACTAAGTGGTACTTCAATACCTAATGGTGACTGAATCGTTGTTTCCTCTAAATCACTTTTATCTTCAAAAGTCTTTTCATTTACCTGGAGAACAACATTTAATGCTTCTCCATCTTTTTCAACAGTTGTGAGAACAGGTGCTTCCCCAGTATTACGAAGCTCCATTCCGATTTGACCAGCTGTTAAACCAAATTCGCTTAGCTTTTCAGCGTTCGCTACAATTGTAAATTGATCATAGGACTCTGAAATACTTGAGCTAATATTCGAAAGGTCATCTTCTTTCTCAAGCACAGCTGTCACATCTTCTACAACCGGACCAAGATCACCCATATTTTCTCCATTGACTACGAGTGTAATTTGGTTGCTTCCACCAGAAGCTGAGATATCCTGATAGCCCCATTCACCCTTTTCACTCAGTTGCTTCAAATCTTCAAGAACCAGTTTACGCTCATCTTCAAATCCTTCTGTCTCTTCATCATAGCTAACAAAGAAAAGAACTTGATTACTAGCTCCTGGATTCATTGGATTTTCTCCACCAACGGAGTATTGAATGGTATCCACATCTTCTTTATCTAAGAAGTAGTCTTCCGCTTCAAGAGCAAGGTTATTAATATTTTCAGTTGTTTCACCAGGCTCTGGATTATATGTTGCTACGATCATTTTCTCTTGATCAGAAGGCAAGAAGCTGACGCCAACGATCGGAGCAAGGAATAAACTTCCCACTAAAACAAGAATACTCGCACCGAACGTGATCAGTTTATGATTTAACGTCCAGTTTAATATTTTTTTGTATTGATGAGCAAGACGGCCATTGCCCTCTTCTTTGTGCTCAGGTTCCTTTCCTTTTTTAACTAACCCTTTCTTAAAGAGAGAGTGAGCCATCGCTGGCACGATTGTAATTGCAACAAGTAAAGAAGCTAATAGCGCAAATACAATAGTTAAGGCAAAAGGTAAGAATAATTCGCCAACTGGTCCTTGAACGAGACCTAGTGGTAAAAAGACAGCGATTGTTACAATTGTCGAAGACATGATTGGAAGGAACATTTCTTTTGTCGCTTCCGTAATGAGTTCTTTACCTTTCAACTGTTCGCCTTTGATTGCCATCCGTCGATAAATGTTTTCAATAACGACAATCGAGTCATCAACCACACGACCAATCGCAACAGTCATCGCACCTAATGTCATGATGTTTAACGTAATGTCTAACTGGTTCAACACCAATAAAGCAATTAGCAAGCTTAATGGTATGGAAATAACGGAAATTAACGTAGATCGTATGTTACGCAAGAATAATAAAATAATGAGAACTGCAAAAATAGCACCGATGATCGCTTTGTTCAGCATTGTGCTAACTGATTCTTCGATCGGCTCACCCTGATCGAAAATAGTGACAATACTCATCTCATTATTCTCATCCTCAAGTGATGCAATTTCGTCTTTAACACCGTTAACCACGTCAACTGTGTTTGCATCTGCACTCTTTGTTACTTGAATGCCAATTGATTCTTTACCGTTCGTACGGGAAATCGATTCCGCTTCCCCAACTAATTCAATATCTGCGATTTCTTGAAGCTGAACGGTTGGTATTTTCGGCTGCCCTCCTCCCGCTTGAGAAGCAGATGGATCTTGGGGTGCACCTGCCGATGATGGTGCTTGATCTTCTGATTGACTTTGTTGTGGCATTGCTGGTATTTCTAGCTCTTTTAAATCTTCTAATGAGGAAACATTGCCATCAACTACGACAGCTTTTTGGTTATCTTCAAAGTTATATAAACCAAGAGGGATATTGACAGATGAACCTTTAATCAGATTCTTAACTGTTTCTTCATCTAGCCCCAATTTTTTCATCTTATCTTCTTTAAACGAAAAAGAAATTTCTTCCACTTCTTGGCCGGCAATCGAAACAGATGAGACCCCTTCGACCCCTTCAATTGCAGGCAGGACGTCTTCTTCGACACGCTGGGTTAATTCAGTTAGTGAACTTTCATCTTCAGAAACACTTAGCGACATGACCGGAAATGCATTAAAACTTAATCGTGAAACATTTGGGTCTTGTACTTCATCAGGTAATGAAAGTGATTGCAGGGTTTCTCGTACTTCATCCTCAGCCTCATCCATATTTTTACTAAAGTTATATTCAATTTGAACATTCGATGCATTTTCAAATGAAGAAGAACTTACGACATTTACTCCAGAAAGACTTTCTACTTTATTTTCAATCGGTTCTGATACTTTCTCCGACACTTCTTCAGGTGTTGCTCCCGGGTAAACAGTTGTTACTGATACTAATGGGGTATTAATATTTGGGATTGTCTCCATTTTCATATTAAAACCTGAGTACAATCCAGCAACTGTGATAATGATCGTTAACAGCCAAACTGCAAACTTATTATTTAACGAAAATTGAATCAGCTTTCTCAAGCAACTTCCACTCCTTTTTCTCTCCACTTTTATGACTGACTGGTCATTACATGATCACTATACTGAATAAACCGATATAATTCAAGATATATTGTTTAATATATAGAGATTAATACTCTGTAAAAGTAGGATTAGGAAAAAAACTTTGAACGTGATATAATGTTCATGACCAATCGGTCAGTAAAACCCGGTCAGTTTATTTCTGACGAACAGAGGTGGAAGATGAACGAAAAAAAGAAACAAATCCTTGAAGCGGCCATGCAGCTTTTTGCTCGAAAAGGATTCCATTCAACATCGATACAGGAAATCGCCAATGAAAGTGGAATTTCTAAAGGAGCCGTTTACCTTCATTTCCAATCAAAAGATGACGTACTGTACTCCATCTTTTCTTATTATTATGAGATATTAAAAAAGAAACTATCTGATGCAAAACTAGATTCTTTTACCCCAGAAGAACGTCTTGAAAAGTTGTTGTATGTGCAAGCTCAAGAAATCGTGCAGCATAAAGAGTTTATTATTATGCAATTCAGGGAACAAGCTATTTCGATGAACAAAGAAATCGATGAACTGATTTTGAAGATTAGAATGGAGTCCATTCAGACGCTTGCAAGTAGTATCCAGGACTTATATGGCGAACGCGTCACCCCTATTTTGCCAGATTGCGTCTTGCTTCTTGATGGTATGTTCTCTTCTTACATTAAATTAATTGTCCTGCAGAATGCGGATTTTGACTTAGAAGAGCTTCCTCGATTCATTCTAAAACGGTTAAATGACATGGTTAATGGCATGTTCGAAAGCAATGCTGAGCCTTTTCTAACCATGAAGCAAGCTTCCGTCATTTTTGAAAAAAGCAGTCAAACGGAAGGATGTCAAAAGCAGTCACCATCCTCTATCTTAACGAACATGGCTTCGACCATTAAGACAATGAGAGTAAAAGAAAACAAAAGGAAAGAGCTACTTGAAACGGTTCACTTTCTTATGAAAGAAGTGAATGAGCCAAATCCACGGAGATTTATTTTTAAAGGGATGCTACATCAATTTGAAGGATTCACAGAACTTAACTCATACAAGACTGCCCTCGTTAACTCACTGAACCTTGATCAGTAATTAGAAATTAGTGGAGGTGGAAGATTGTGAAAGAGCCGCTCCTGACAAAAGAAGAGTTAAGACGCATTGTACGCGAACTTCAATTAAAAGGAATTAACGCACAGCTTTGCTACCGAAAAGCATAAGTCTTCTCCCGCAAAAACGATCTTACTTTAGATCGTTTTTTATTTTGTTCTGATTCAGAACGGCATAATAATCGGAACTATACAAACAGTTAAGAGTTATTTAAATCTACTAAACTGATAATCTCTTTGAATGGAATGACACGTATCCTACCTTCTCGTATCGCCAAACTTGCAAATCACGTATATGACACTTTCCTTCGATTCCAGTATCGTCATCTTTACCGACGGAATATAGGAGGGTGCACCCTCTCTTGGGAGACTCGTTTTGTGCAAGATATCTCATTTGAAAAAATAGTTAAAGATTACTCGCCACTAGTGAAGAGTCAAATCTATAAACTAAACCTGACAATGAACTATCCCTTATATGAACAAGCGGCAATGATTGCGCTTTGGGAATGCGTTCAGAATTACCAAGATTCAAAAGGAAGCTTTTCCGCATATGCTTATTTAAAAGTGCGCGGAAAATTACTTGATGAAAGAAGAAAAGAATTACGCGCGTCTAAAGAATCATCGCATGTTGATTGGAATGACTATGAAGAAACGTTCTTCACGCCTCAGAACAGCGTAACGCTTAACATTGATTTAAATAGCCTCACAATGAATCAAAGAAAATGGGTTGAACAAGTTATCATAGAGGGAAAATCACTTAAAAATGTCGCAACTGCTGAAGGTGTTAGTGTAGAAGCGGTTAAATCGTGGAGAAAAAGTGCCATAACTAAATTACGGAAACAATTTAATACTTAAAAAAAGAAAACACTCCTCAGAGTGTTTTCTACTTTTATTAGCGGTTGTATTTCTTTTTGAACTTTTCAACACGACCACCAGCATCGTTAAAGCGCTGCTGACCAGTGTAGAATGGGTGAGATTCAGAACTAATATCAACTTTGATTAGTGGATATTCGCTACCGTCTTCCCACTCAATCGTTTCGTTAGATCCCATAGTAGAACCAGTTAGAAACTTAAAACCAGTACTAACGTCTAAAAATACAACTTGCTGGTATTTTGGATGGATTCCTTCCTTCATTGCTAGACCTCCTTTATCAATCAAATCATCATTTACGTTAAATGAATGGTATAGAAATAAACAGAGGTTTGGACCCGTAAATCTTTGGGCACCAAAACCCGTCCTTTCTAGTATATAATTTTTGCGCCATTTGTTCAAACATTGTATGAAAGTTTTTTTAGAAATTTAATGCTCATTATGTATATCATGCACATTAAGTAGGTAATAAGCCCTTATTTTACAGAAAATAAAGAAATTTTAAACATCATTCGAACGATTTTTAAGGAAAAGCATTGACGAAAACGAGTTTGATTTGTCATGATTGGTGTATAAATCGAATTATGAGGAGGATGTTGAGATGAACGATGCGAGTCATGAGGAGATCCTACTAATTCAACAAATCCGTGATTGTATTTCTGAATTCCAAAACGATTATCCACCAGTCGTCAAGGAAGCCATTTTCCATTCGATTCAAACGCTAACTTCTCAATTGGTTGACGGAGGTCAAACGTTGATAAGAAGTTAGTAAATCATCTAACTCTTGACTACACTGTAATGTTTCTTTATGTGAAATACCTTTTGCAGTGCCAATCTCGATCATTTCCTCTTGCTTACGCTTAATCCAATGGAGCAATTCTTCTTTTGCATCCTGTTTTACATATAACAAGGCTCGCCACCCCTCCCTACTTATAAGTACAAGCTCTATTATCCAAACTATTCTGTGGCTTGTGAAGGCTTTCGGCAAAACTAGACAAAAACATTGGTTATCTTTCTTAAAGCGTTCTTTACAGTATTCGAACATTCCCTTAATATAAGTCCATTCACCTAAAAAAATAACAGCTTCTTGTAAGAAGCTGTTAAGAACTAACCTTCGATTTTACCTGCTGCAATGATTCCCTTGTGATGGAAAGGTAATAATAAAACAATTCCGTTTGCGAACATTCATATAACTGTTTACTCTTTACTTTGTAAATCCCTCGATCTAAAAGAAGAACGATCAGTTCATCCTTCGATCGATAAGAAAATTCTTTTTTCATGATTTTCCTCCATGACTCTATTCAACTTCTAACATGCCATCTTCGTAATAATCAAGTGTTAACTTGCCATCAGAGTGAAGCTGTGCAAGAAAAATGTCGTCTATTTGTACGTGTTTATCTGACAAAATCTTTTTAAGCCATGCTTCATTATGTCCTACTTCTGTTAGCACTTCTTTTATTATTTCGCCATCCATAATAAGCGTTTTTGGCTCTTTATCACGAGGGAGGTGTAGCCAAAGTTCAGCAGGCTTAATCGTTCGATAGTCACGTTTTAATAAAACGCTAAGCTCTCCATCTGCTTCAAGAAGCGCAAACTCGACTTCACTTGCGGAAAAGACGCTTTTTTTACGAAGCATTTCCAGCAATTCATCTGTGGTAAATCGCTCTTTCTTCAAGTTCTCCTCAAGGATCTTCCCATCCTTTATAAATACTCTCGCTTTCCCTTCTACGAAATCTCTCACTTTTTTATTTTTCATTGAAATATAGCTTAAAAAAACAGAAATGAGTGTCCAAATAAGAATACTCGTAACCCCATGAAACAAGCTTGCTTCAACATCCATTGATAAACTGCCTGCTATATCACCGATAATAATGCCTACAATATATTCAAAATAAGAAAGTTTTGATAATTGTTTTTTACCAAGAAGTTTTGTAATGATAAAAAGTCCTACTAATATGAACAGCGATCTTAGAATAATTTCTATCCAGTCTACCATATGCGTATTCCCCTTTTTCTTGACGTAAAACCACTTATTTTTTCCATATTGTAGTAGTTTGCCCGTTTTCTAAATGTTTATCCTTTTTATTACGCTTGCAAATTCATTCGTAAATTAGTTATCTATACACAGTTCCATAGATACGGTAAGATGAAAAAAGCAAACGAACTTCTGGTGAATTAGAAAGGAAGATACGATGCTTCTTAAAGCAAAAGAACAGCTTAAACACCATTTTGGATATGATGAATTTCGGGGTGGGCAGGAAGAGATCATTTCGAGTGTTCTATCTCAAAATAATACGCTAGGTATTATGCCTACTGGCGGTGGTAAATCGATCTGCTATCAGATCCCGGCTCTTATATCAGAGGGACTAACGATCGTCATCTCTCCACTTATTTCATTGATGAAAGATCAGGTCGATGCGCTTGCAAGTTACGGTATCGATGCCGCTTATATTAACAGCTCCTTAACAGAAAACGAAATAAGAGAACGAATGATGGAGGCAGAAAATGGAGAGTTAAAGTTACTCTATGTTGCTCCGGAACGTCTAGAAGCACCTACTTTTCAGCGTTTATTGCAGCGAACAACCATCTCTCTCATTGCGGTCGATGAGGCGCACTGTATCTCTCAATGGGGTCATGATTTTAGACCTAGCTATATGAAAATTAGCCAAATGCTCCATCACTTTGAAGATCAGCCACCTGTCGTTGCTTTAACGGCTACAGCGACACCTGAAGTTATTCAAGATATTCAGAGACTTCTAAATATCGTTCCAGAACAAACTTTTATCTCTGGTTTTGCACGAGAAAACTTACATTTCTCAGTTGTTAAGGGAGAAAAGAAAAAATCTTTTATCGACAAATATCTTAGTCAAAACAGAGCGGAATCCGGAATTATCTACACTGCAACCCGAAAAGAGGCGGACCAGCTATACCATTCACTTCTAAAACAAGGAATAAAAGTAGGCAAGTATCATGCGGGGATGACAGAGCATGAGCGCAAAACCGCTCAGGAAGAGTTTTTGTTCGATAATATATCGGTTATGGTGGCAACAAATGCATTTGGAATGGGAATTGATAAATCAAATGTTCGATTTGTGATTCATCATAACCTTCCTAAGAATATGGAATCTTACTATCAGGAAGCTGGCCGTGCCGGTCGTGATGGAGAAGAAAGTGATTGTTTCGTTCTCTTCTCACCTGGCGATATTCACGTCCAGAAGTTTCTAATTGAGCAAAATCAGCATGAGCCAGAAAGAAAATCAGCTGATCTCTCAAAATTAAAAGCTATGGTGGATTATTGTCATACTGAAAAATGTCTTCAAGGAACGATCCTTTACTATTTTGGTGATGAACGACCAGGCTACCGATGTGGAAAATGTAGCAATTGTATTGATGATCGAGAAGCTGTCGAAATTACACGTGAAGCACAAATGATTTTTTCTACCATTAAACGAGTGAACGAACGCTTTGGCAAAACAATGATCGCCCAAATTCTAAAAGGATCAAAGTCTAAGCGAATAAATGAGCTAAGCCTAAACAGCGTTTCCACGTTTGGTTTATTAAAGCACCTTACACAGCAGGAAATTGTTGATATGATTGACTTTCTAACTGCAGAACAGTACCTCCTTTTAACAGAAAGCAAATACCCAACATTAGTCCTCCAAGAAAAAACGCTACCTATTTTAAAAGGACAAGAAACCATTTTCAAGAAAGTTGCTCGCAAGCCTGTTTCAATCGAGGAAGATGATCAGCTCTTTACACAGCTAAGAACTTTACGAAAGCAGATCGCTGATCGAGACAACGTACCACCATACGTTGTGTTTGCCGACAGTACATTGCGAGAAATGAGTGCTAACATACCGTCCTCTCGTGAAGAAATGCTTCAAATTAAAGGTGTTGGAGAGATGAAGTTTGATAAATACGGCGAAGCTTTTTTAGAACTTTTGCTTTCCGCTAAATCAACGCCAGCTTCTTCTGAAGATGCAAGCCATAGAGCTTCACTTAAATTATTTGAGGAGGGCAAAGACATTTTAAACATTGCTGCTGCTCGATCTTTAAGCCCTACTACAGTAGAAAGTCACTTGCTAAAAGCCTTGGAGGAAGGATTGTTTCAAGACACAACTCGACTGCTTGATGAGGAAACAGAAAATGCGATTTTAGAAAAAGCTGAATCAGTTGGATTTGATAAATTAAAGCCAATAAAAGAAGCTCTTCCTGAATCATTCACTTACTTTCAAATAAAAGTCGCTCTAACAAAAAATCGTCTCACTTCAAAAAAATAACAGCAAAAAAAGAGGATGGGCTCATCCTCTTTTTTTTATTCATAACGAAGAGAATCGATTGGATCGAGTCTTGAGGCTTTATTCGCAGGCAAGAGACCAAAGGCAATCCCGATAAGCATTGAAAATAAAACAGCTCCAAGAACAACCTGCCACGAAATCAAAGATGGCCAGTCCGCAAAGAACGACACTAGATACGCCGTCCCTGCTCCAAGTATGATACCGATGATCCCACCAATTAAGGTAAGTATGATCGATTCAACGAGAAACTGAAGAAGTATTTGCTGTCTCGTCGCCCCTAATGACTTTCGAATCCCAATTTCACGCGTTCGCTCTGTAACGGAGACGAGCATAATGTTCATCACACCGATCCCCCCAACTAGCAGTGAAATACCCGCAATACTGCCGATAATCGTTGTCATGATTGTTGTTACCTGCCCAATTCCTTGAGCGATCTCTTCCATATTAATGACCTGATAAGAATCGTCTGTGTCATGAAGTTGATTTAAGACCGTTGTTGCACGCTCTCCTATTGGCTGAATGTCATCTGCATTTTCCACTTGGAGCGTAACCTGACTGTAGTTACTTGTACCAAGCATGTTTCGCATTGCCGTCCAGGGAATATACGTTTCCACGGAACCAAATGCGAAGAGACCTGTTGGCTTCTCTAGAACACCGATCACTTCCACTGGCTGAACACCAATGCGGATAATTTCTCCAATCGGTGACTTCCCTTCAAATAACTCTTCCTGCATCGCTGCACTGACGATCGCTACCCTACGACCGCCTAGAAAATCAGCACTCGTAAAGGAGCGACCTTTCTCCACTTTAAGTTGATTAACGTCCAAATACGCTTCATTAATGCCAGTAATGGACGTTTCTGCGTCTTCGTCACGGAGTCTGGCAGTTGAAAATTCCGAGGAAGAGGCTACCACATTTGAAACCTTTTCGATCCCCTCTAACTGTCGAATGTCTTCTTGGCTGAAAGGATTCTCCTCCCATTTCCCCTGCTGCATTTCTTCTTCAGATGGCTGGTAAAAGACTTCGATTGTATTTCCATCTCCAGCAATTTGGGATTTCAGCATCGCTTCTCCACCCTGTCCGATCGCCACGACAACAATAACAGCTGCGACGCCAATGATAATCCCAAGCATCGTTAGGATAGACCGCATCTTATGGGCTTTCACTGACATAAGAGCCATTTTAATATTTTCCCAAAGACTCACCGCGTTTGTCCCCCTTTCTCCAAAGGGTTCTTGCCAAGTAAGCCATCTCTTACGTATATCACTCGATTGGCGTATTCAGCTACTTCTGGTTCATGCGTCACAACAACAATTGTGGTTCCCTCCTGATTAAGTTGAACAAATAAATCCATAATGGCTACACTTGTTGCGGTATCAAGGGCACCAGTGGGCTCGTCAGCAAGAATAAGCGATGGATCATTCACAAGTGCCCTCGCAATCGCGACTCGTTGCTTTTGACCTCCTGAAAGCTCATTTGGAAGGTGCCCCACTCGATCCTGTAAGCCAACTTTTGCTAAAGCGTCTCGGGCGCGTTCTTCACGCTCTTGTTTAGAGGCACCAGCATAAACCATAGGAAGCTCCACATTCTTTAGCGCAGTTAACCTTGGTAACAGTTGAAACTGTTGAAACACAAATCCAATCGATTGATTTCGAACTTTTGCTAACTCATGATCTTTATGTTGAGAAACATCTTCTTCATTTAAAAAGTAAGAACCTGTAGTCGGCCGATCAAGACAACCAATAATATTCATTAAGGTTGATTTACCTGACCCTGACGGACCCATAATCGCGACAAATTCCCCGCTTTTAATTTGAAGACTTATTCCTCTCAGCACGTTCACTGCTTCCTTGCCTAGTGTATAGCTTTTTGTTATCTCCTCAAGTTGGATCATTGCACGGTCACTTCCATCTTATCCTTGAGATGATCAGGAGCTTCCACCACAACTTGAGCTTTCTCAGATAATCCTTTTGTTACTTCAATGCGTTTTGTAGTAGAAGAACCTGTTTCAATTTGACGGTTAACTGCCTTCCCATCTTCTACAACAAATACAAAGGATTCATCTCCATCTTGTTGCACCGCTTCTAAAGGTACGGTTAAAGCTTCATGTGACTCTGTTTCAATCTCAATAATCATTTGAAACCCAGGTTTTAATGAAACGTCTTCGGGGTTGTTAAATTTAACAGAAACGGGATATTGCACGGCCGACGTATTAGCCTCAGGTGAAGAGGCTTGTGGTAAATAACCTACTTCCATTACTTCTGCTTCCCACTTTTCGTCAGGGAGCACATCTGTCGTAATCGTTACCTTTTGACCAGCTTCAATGTTCAACGTATCGTATTCGGAAAGCGTTCCTTCTATGATGAGATTTTCCATGCTTCCAATCCGCATGATCGGTTTCTCCATCTGAGTTGACTGTGGGGCACTTGAATCATTTGCTTCTAGTACAACACCGCTAATTTCGCTTTTTTCTTCAAGGTCACTTATCTTCTGCTTTAATCGATCTCGCTGCAATAATGCCTGACGTAAATCAAGATTGGCCATCCGCTTGTCCATTTTCACTTGTTCGATTTCAGCTTCCATCGTTTCTTCTGCTTCTTCTTCTCCAACATCATCTGCTAAATCGTTTTTCTTCTCTTTCAGACGCTTCTCTTGTTTATCCAGTGAATTGATCCGAAGATAAAGCGACTCAATGTTGATCTCGTTTTGTTCCTTCTCCATTTCTAAATCTTTGTTCTTATAGCTAACAACTGGATCTCCTTTTTTTACAGAGTCTCCTTCATTAACAAGAATTTCTTTCAGCTCGCCTTTGCTAGA
The DNA here is from genome assembly GCF_009818105.1 of Bacillus sp. N1-1. Classification (NCBI taxonomy): domain Bacteria; kingdom Bacillati; phylum Bacillota; class Bacilli; order Caryophanales; family Bacillaceae; genus Bacillus; species Bacillus sp. N1-1. Next base: position 1,565,462 of record NZ_CP046564.1, on the reverse strand, counting down.
ATCCTGATAAATTGTGCTTTCATCAGCCATCGCCAACGTTCCAGGCGTCATAACAGTGGAATTAATTTCTTCGAATTTAGCTGTTTCTGTTTTTACATTCGCTGTACTGTCGGCATAGGTTCGATAAATATTTACCCCTACAACGAGAGTAAGTATGATAACAACCGCTATGGTGATCCAAATCTTTTTCTTCATGCCTTACATTCCCGACATATTATTCATCATACTACCAACTGCTGCTGCCCCTATCGTAAAGACTAGGAAAATAATCGCAATTGTCCACGCAAGTCCTTTAGGCCACCTGGCAGTCACTCTAAGTCCTATGGCTGTTAAAATAATTGTCCACAGCCCAAAAATCTCAATACCATTAAGAAAAGCACCAATTGAGCTTTCTGAATTAACTAATGCGCCCAGGCTCGTATAAAGTTTTCCTGGTGACCCTCCTAATAGTGCTAGGAGAATGCCATTTAGAACTAAACCAATTGCACTAATGAACCCAATATAGGAATTCATAGAGAAAAATTGCTTAAACGTAGCTTCTGAACTTGTTGCCTTATTAATAAGCCAAAAAATAAAGCTTGAGAATAGAATACCTAGAATCGGCCCAATGGCAGAAAAAACAACCGTTGTAATCTTTGAAAATAAGATAATGCCGTCAATGTTCTCGCCCTCTAACTCCGCTGTTGCAAACTGCTCTTCAAATCCAGGTCCAATCACCATTAACCAGCCGCCGATTAATGAAAGCACAGTTACAACGATCAGAGGCAACCATACTTTCGGGTTCGAGCGCATGTTGGCAAACTGTTCACCAGGACTCCAAATCATCCCTACTAACGATGGGTTCTCTGCTTTACTTGTTTCTTCATGAATGTCATTCACTATGTACACAACCTTTCAAAATAATGTCACCTCTATCTACGACTCTCGCAAGAATAAGGTTCCATGATTTTGAAAAAAAGTTAATTTAATAGATAAATTCACTTTCTATCCATCAAAAAAAGCCGACTATTTAGAGATAATCAGCCTCCAAAATTATAGATGAGTAGCTGCTCTCTTTTTGAACACGGTTCAACAAAGAGGTGGCATGCCCTAATGGCGCTACAACGCATAACGTCGCGTCTAGCTATAGTGCAAACGCATCTTCATGATGTAGTCGACATCACCAAATTCAAGAGATTCTAAGATCTCTTCTTCTGAGAATCCAGTTATAGTCGCGATCGTCCTGATGTACGGTCTTTTCTCTAACTTTATGCATCGTGCCCTGGCTTTCTGTGTCTGGTAGAGGACTTGCGAGTAGCGATTGTTAAACATGATTCGCTTCACTGTTTTCTCCTTTCACACCCATAATGCATGATCGCAACGCTATGGTTGAGTGCCATGGGCATGTATAAGACTATACCCATGTAATTGAAAAAAGAAACGGTTTAGCAAACAACCACCATTATTTTTCTTCACTTTCTGTTTTTAGAATACGTTCGTGAAGACGAATTCTTGAAAATAGATAGCTCGATATAGCCACTATTAAAACCATTCTTATTTTCTTCACTCATTTTACCTTTAGACACACGATCCATGGTGCCCCTTTCTATGCTTCAAGCATAAGGAATAAATGAAACAAAAAGAAATAAAACCGAGGTGAATTCTATATGAAAAGAAGACGTTCAACTAAGAACGTCTTCTTCTTGATAAAGCATCGCTTTAATCATTGTATGGTACCGATCCATTATCTGCTCTTTTGTTAGTGGAAGAATGCTCACAAAATCTTCCACAACCGCTTTATCCGAACGAAGCCACGCATGGTAAGTTCGTTTCACATGGCGTTCCGCATCTTCGAACTGGTGAAACACAATATCTTCCACTTCCCCACGACACATCACTTCCCACTCATCTTCTCGGCGAGGACGAATATAAATGATCTTCCCATCATGATTTTCATAGAAAGAGCCGCTTTCACTGTTACGCTCATTCAGCTTATTTCGTTCCGGATCTTTTCGAACTGGTTTAAGCGCAAAAGAAGGTTCCACAAAAATTCGGAACGTATCAGCATTTAGTTCACAACCTGCCGCTTTAGGATGACCTCCCCCACCAAAACGTGAGGCAAACTCTGAAACATCTGCTTCGTCATGAATCGTACGAAAACCTAAGCGTTTGCTTCCCGCATTAATAATCGTAATAAAATCAAGATGAGGATTTCGCTTGTTTAACTCATTTCCAAGTTCTGAATGATACGATTCTGCATGAACAAGCCCGATACAATATTCATCTACAAACATTTGCACAAGCTGACGATTCTTCTGATGAATGTACCGTTCAATCTTTCGTTCTTCCAGATCAAGAATCATTTCCTCAGAATCATTAAATTTAAAAGAATCAGGTTCCCGAGTTAAACGCCTGATCATCTCAGCTTTGAACGTTTCTCTACCCATGATGGAAAATAGATCATTTAATCGTTTCGCATCCACTTCATTTTCTTCTTCCCATTCCCATGTATCATATTTTCGAACAAGCTCAAGAAACGTCTCAAGACTTTCTAGGCGCTCAATCTTTTCTTTTTCCAATAGAAAATCATAAAAAAGCGTCGCAGCACACGTTTTTTGATTCTCACCCGGATCCACCAACCCCCATTTATACTCATTAAAGTGCATGGCAGTCGCATGGTGATCAATCATTTGAACGTGAGATCCTTCACGAAAGCGTTCATCTAAAAGCTTTTCTACGTGTTGGTTCACTGATAAATCAGTAATGAAGATTGGATCTCCATTATTTTGTTGTAGAAATCCTTCGACCCGGTCATCTAAATTTCGATATGTACAATGGGTCACGTCTGCCTCTTTGTCAAAAGCAAGTTCTGCTATGATCGCGCAGGCCGTTCCATCAAGATCGCTATCAGTAAATAATTTAATCATTCGCCATTCCTCCTTTTCAATAGTAGTATGTACGTCAATTTAAAATTCATGAAAATCATACTACTGAAAAAAAGCGAGCATATGCCCGCTTTTTTCTTGCAATTTCCAATTATAACGTCCAAAATCATTTCATGTCCAATGAATCAAATCGTTCATTCATAGATCTCACCTAAGGTTAGTTCGACTTAACCTGAAATTGCTCACGAAGTCGAAACTTTTGGATTTTACCGCTGGCATTCCGAGGTAGCTCTTCTATGAACAAATACTTTCGCGGTCGTTTATAGGTAGCAAGGTTTGGACTCTCTTTGCAGTAACGATCTAATTCAGCTTCAGTTAGTGAATCCTGTTTCTTCACAATGATGGCTGTAACGATTTCTCCCCACTTTTCATCAGGTTCGCCAAGTACCGCAACGTCAAGTACTCCAGCATGCGCATGTAGGACATCTTCTACTTCTCTTGGATAGACGTTTTCTCCACCAGATATGATCATATCATCGACACGATCAGAGACATAGACATAGCGGTCTTCATCCATATAACCAAGATCACCAGAATGGTACCAGCCTTTATACATCGCATCCTTTGATGCATCCGGACGATTAAAATAGCCGATCATCATACATGGTCCTTTCACAATAATCTCACCAACTTCGCCAGCTGGTAGCTCATCATCAGGCTCAGACGGTCCATTTTCATTCGGTTTAACGATTCTTACCTCATGGTTCAGCGCCGCTCTTCCTGCAGATCCCACTTTTGTTAATTGCTCATGCTCATCAAGAAAGGTCACTGCAGGTCCCATTTCCGTCATGCCATATGCTTGAATGAGATTAATCCCCAGCTTTTCTTTGACTGCAACAACGAGTGATGGGGCCATAGGTGCAGCACCATACAAACCTACCCGCAAGCTACTTCGATCAAATGCTGCATAATCTTCTTGTAAAATCATATTCCACATTGTAGGTGCCGCAAAGAACACCGATATTTTTTCCCGTTCAATAACCTGAAGCACTTTCTTTGGTTCAAAATGATGAATAATAACATTCGTAGCTCCAAAATGTACCCTCGGTAAAAAGTTGCAATGAAGCTCTGCACAATGAAACATCGGTGCAGCAACAAGCCCTCGATCCACCTGTTTCAAGTTGAGAGACGCGCCACAAAGAATACTCTGTTCAAGCATGTTTCGATGGCGATGCATCACTCCTTTTGGCCGCCCAGTGGTACCACTTGTGTACATGATCGCATACGTATCATTTTCATCTACTTCAATCGTAGGTTCACCACTATGTGAAAGACGAACATGTTCATTATAGCTATCAGCAAAGTCCGGTGCCGCCTCTGTTGACCAGAACGATACATCCGGATATCGTTCTTGAACCTCTGCAACGACCGATCCAAGAGCAGGCTCAAATATGAAAACACTCGGTTTGGCATCCTCAATAATGTAAGCGATTTCATTTGATTTCAATCGAAAATTAATAGGATTTAACACAGCCCCTATCTTTGCACATGAGAAAAATAAGGTCGCTAATTCTATCGTATTGAATAAAAAAGTGGATACGCGATCGCCTTTTTTTACTCCCGCATCTAGAAGGGCGTTTGAAAGCCGGTTCACCTCTATGTTCCATTCATCATAAGACCACCTGATGTCCCGGTCGACATCCACAAGCGCTTCTTCCTTACCATACTTTTTTACCGTTTGAAGAAATAAAGAACCGATCGTACCATACATGTTAAACCCTCCATTTTCTTTTTAACTTGAGTTTAAGTAGCGTATGTATAGTTCCATTCTCACAGTTAAAAACCCTTCTTGTTTCTGAATATTCCATCAATTAATCACGCACATTGTTTAACTTAATGATAGAATTCAACAAAAAAATACCGGATTCTCCGGTATTTAAATGCGATCGCCGATATCATCTTGCTTCCACTTATTCATTAATGGAACAGAGTGTGAACGGATGTTTTCAACTAATCTTTTAGGACTTTCTTCCGTTAGCAAAGGTTCCATATAGCGCTTATGGAGAAAGCCTTCCTTCACCATATGTTCAAGCATGCTATAAAAAGGATCATAATACCCTTTTGTATTTAAAAGCCCAATTGGCTTATTATGATACTCCAGCTGATACCACGTGAAGATTTCCGTTAATTCTTCGAGCGTCCCGATCCCACCAGGAAGAGCAAGGAAAGCATCTCCTGACTCGTACATTTTTGCCTTTCGTTCGTGCATTGTTTCTACAATGATAAGGTCGGATAACTCGATATGACTGACGTTATCATAGATTTTCCGTGGGATGATCCCGATTACTCGACCGCCATGTTTCAGCACCGTTCTGGCAAGCGCGCCCATTAGACCAACGTTCCCGCCACCGTAGATCACTTCAATATTTTTTTCTGCAAGAACAGCTCCCAGTTCTTCCACTGCCTTAAAATATTCCTGATCAACGTTATTACTTGATCCACAAAAAACCGTTATTCTCTTCAAATCATTCACCTTTTCATCCTCCTCTCTACCTTTTACACCATCATTTCAATATCTTCTTCATATTAATATTCGTTGTTTCAAATCCTAGACGTTCATATAAACGAATGGCTTGTTTATTATGAGCAAAAACATGAAGTGACAGTCCTGTAATTCCTTGTTCTGTTAAGATCCTTTCAAGGACGCTTATCGCTTCCGTTCCAAAACCATTTCCTTGTTTCTCGTCATAAACGTTAAATTCATAAATGAACGCTTCTTTTGCTTTCCAGTCCGTTTTAACCCACAGGCTACCTACCTTCTCTTCACTATCCTCTACCACTATTGTATAAAGAGTATGCCCATCTGTATTCCTGCCCTCAGGTAACAACCGATCAAATTCCTGCCTGGATTTCTCAAAGGCTTCCTCCGCTCTCCAGTTACCTGCAGCCACTTTTTCTTTAGCATAGTTATCAATTGAAGTGTCTAAAAATTGGTTGAAATCAAATTCATTCATTGGTACTAGGTTAATCACCATTTCCCAACTCCTTCCTCATCTTATCTTACTATTTCTAAAGTTTAAAAAATAGAGGGAATCCCACCAAAAAAAATACCGACACGCGTCGGTATTTTTTACTCTATTTTCTTTTATCCGATAGTGCTTTACCTGCCGCTAGATCCGCCAATACATTTCCTATTTTATCATGTATCACGAGATCTGCTACTTTGTCATAATCCGTTTCTTCCTCGTTCACAATGACAAGCTTAGCTCCGTTTCGCTTCGCCTCCATAGGAAAAACATTTGCTGGAGCTACTTGAAGAGAAGAGCCGAGAATAATAAATAAATCCGCTTTTTTTGCTTCTATTTTTGCCTGGTGAATGGCGTTTAGCGGCAATGGTTCACCGAATAGTACAACTCCAGGCCGATTAAAACCACCGCATTTGCATGCTAAAACATCATCTAAATACCCGTCACTAGAAGATTTTTCACCACAATCATCACAGTACATGACTCTTAACGATCCATGCAATTCTGCAACATTTCGGCTCCCCGCTAACTGATGGAACCCATCAACATTTTGAGTCAAAATTGATCCGATCTCTCCACTACGCTCCCATTCGGCAAGATGAAAATATCCGGTATGAGGAGAAGCCTCTTTCAACTTTTTTATGCGCTGTTTATAAAAACGAACAAACATATTACGTTCGTACTGCATCGCGTCTCGGCTTGCAAGCTGGAGTGGGTCCACCTCGTTCCACATGCCATCAAGCGCAGATCGAAAGTCAGGCAAACCGCTTTCTGTACTCATTCCTGCACCTGTAAGAACGACAGTATGTCTGGACTTCTTAAATAATTCCGTAAGCATAGAATCACCAGCTTTCATTTATCCAATAGTTAACCATTCACATATATGCGAATTTCTAAACCCTAGGTCCTGATATTTGTTACCTAAAGTTAATCAGAAGGCTGATTTGTTTACAAAATTGAAAGATTTAATTGTTTTTTCAAAATTAACTTTGGATAACTAAATCGGCAAGTGCTTGTTGTAAAGTCGAATAGGTGTTCACCATTTTGAAACTAATATCTAGTTTTACGACTGATAATGCAATTTCTGGTTTTATGCCACTAATCCTTGCTTCCACTCCGACAAGTCTAAGTGCTTCGATAATTTGAAAAAGCTGCTGAATGACAAAAGTATCAACAATTGGAACCCCTGAAAGATCTAAAACAAAGTAATGCAAACGAAGGCGGACGCTTTGATTGAGTGATTCTTCCATAATCAACTTTGCTCTATACGTATCAATCGTTCCAATCAAAGGCAATACCGCTACGCCTTCCATGATTGGAACAACAGGTGCTGATAACTCTAGAATTTCGTTTCTAGACTGTTCAAGCAGATTCGTCTGGTATTCAACAAACGGAACGCTAAAATAATAAACGACTAAATTCATAGCATGATCAAGCTTAGAAATGAGATCATACAATTCTTCAATGCCTAACTGTTGTTCAATCGCTACTTCTTTTATAACCTCGCCTATGTATTTACGATAGTGTGGCACTTCGCCTAGCATCGAATCAAGGGTTGTTTCTAAGCGTGCACACATTCTTCCTGTTTCAACACCCCACGCTTCAATACTTTTTTCTGCTTCCTCTTCTTGAAGTGCGAGTGACCTAGCATAAATCGTTACCAATTCCACACGCAATGGAAAAAGCTCATCTGTTTTATCTTTGAGCTCGGTGGGATATTTTTTATTTTGTTCACTCGTAATTTGTTCTGCAATGTGCTTTTTTCGATTCAAAACTCGTTCACTAGCCATTTGCACGATAGCCTTCATTATTCATCCCCACTTCAACAATAATAAATAATCTCAATTATTTTATCCTGCCTCCTCACAATTGTAAAGATTTAACGAATCCATACAAAAAGACGATGAGGTTATCTCATCGTCTTTTCGAAGCTATTTTGTTGCAGGTGTGGGATTGTCTACGTTGTCAGTGCCTGCTTTTTTCTCTTTCCGCTTTTCTTTTTTAGGTTTCGGATCTTTCGCAACCAAGTATTTCTCTTTCTTAAGCGCCTTGTAGAACGAAACCGTCATAAGGATCATAATGACCGAGAACGGTAATGCTGCCAGAATTAGTACGTTCTGTAACGCTTGTAGTCCACCTGTGTAAAGGAGAACAGCTGCCATTGAAGATTGGATAATTCCCCACGTTAATTTAACGCTTGAACCTGGATTTAATGAACCATATGTCGTCTGCATTCCAAGAACGAACGTAGCAGAGTCAGCAGATGTAATAAAGAATGTTCCAATTAACGTAATGGCTACAATCGATAACACCGTACCTAGTGGGTAATTCTGTAGGGTTCCAAACAGCGATTCTTCTGTTGCAAGAGAGGCAATATCAGCAATTCCTTGCTGCTGAATATTAATCCCTGAAATACCAAACGTTGAGAACCATAGGAAACCAACGATTGAAGGAACAAGAAGAACGCCTACAAGAAACTCTCTAATTGTTCTCCCACGTGAAACACGTGCAATGAAAATACCAACGAATGGCGACCATGAAATCCACCATGCCCAGTAGAAAATGGTCCAGTTGTTAATCCATTCTCTATTTTCTGGATTCAATGGCGCGATGCGGAAACTCATCGCCATAAAGTTTGTAATGTATGCACCAATGGTATCAGTAAACATATTTAGAATGTAAATCGTTGGACCAAGGATAAACACAGCAAGGAAAAGTATGCCTGCAAGTCCAAGGTTTGCATTACTTAAGTACTTAATCCCTTTCCCAATTCCTGTCCAAGCTGAGATCATGAACAGCACGGTAACAACACCGATAATAATGAGTTGTGAACTAAAGCTATTTGGTATATCAGTTAAGTAAGAAAGTCCACCGTTGATTTGAACAGCTCCAAATCCTAACGTCGTTGCAACACCAACGATTGTCGCAAAAACGGCAAGTACATCGATAACCTTACCTAACAATCCATTTACTCGCTCACCAAAAATTGGATAGAGCGTAGCGCTAATCAAACCAGGACGGTCATGTCTAAATTTAAAGTAAGCAAGAACAAGCGCTACGATTGCATAAATTGCCCATGCATGCACTCCCCAGTGGAAGTACGAATACTGTAGGGCTTCTTTAATTGCAGCGGGTGTTCCTGTTTCTGCAGTCGGTGCATTGACTGCATAATGGGACATCGGTTCTGCCGTTCCCCAGAATACAAGTCCAATTCCCATTCCTGCACTGAACAGCATGGCAAACCAGCTTAATCGTGTAAATTCTGGTTTTTCATCAGGCTTTCCTAACTTGATTTTTCCATACGGAGTGAAAATAATAAACACACAAAAAATCACTAACAGCGTAACAAGAATAAGGTAATACCACCCTAACTTGTTTGAAATAAATGACTGTGCACTTGATGACATGGATGCTAACGTATCTGGAGAAATTGCCCCCCAGGCTACCATAATTAAACTAATTACCAGCGTGCTCCAAAACACGGAGGATACTTTTTCCCTCATACACTTCACCTCAACTTAGAATAATTTCTGTAATCTCATAGTATAAATTAGTACAATTTTACCTCTACCTATTTATACCACTATAAAAAATGTCGAAACGCGTAATTTCTAGTACTAAATAACTGTGCGCCGCATTTAGTTGACAAAACCTGCATATCATAAGGGTTTTTGAAAAAATAAAAATCCGAAAATTTATTTTTTTTGCTTTCGATGATTTGACTTTTTCATTTTCACACTCTTTGATGCAGGTTGTTTTCGGATCCACTTCAAATAACGACGAATTTGTTCGTCCTGCTTCAGCTTCACAACCGAATCGAGTCTAATCGCTAATTCCTGGTTTGTATATAAAGCATGGATTTGCTTGTGACATGGGACACAAAGAGATGCGGTCGGTTTATGTGTTCCACCCTCTTCCTTAGGGGTCAAGTGATGGATTGTACACGTCACGCCACTTCTTCCACATAATTCACATACATCCATTCTCATATCCTCCATTAGCTAGTGTTTGTTAGTTTCTTATACACTATACGGCATGGCGAATGCCTATCCATTAGATACTTAAAATATCTTTAATTTCATCTTCAGATAAACTGGAAATCATCGTTTCGCCAGGTTGAATAACCTTCTCAATTAGCTCTTTTTTCTTCTGTTGAAGCTCATAAATTTTTTCTTCTATGGTGCCCTGGGTAATTAACCTCATCACTTGCACCACTTTTTTCTGGCCTATTCGATGAGCGCGACCAGCTGCTTGCTCTTCTACCGCAGGATTCCACCAGAGATCATATAAAATGACCGTATCTGCGCCTGTTAAGTTCAAACCGGTGCCGCCAGCTTTCAATGAGATTAAAAAGATTTGATTTTCTCCCCCATTGAACCGTTCCGTCATTTCAACGCGATCTTTCGAAGGGGTTTGCCCATCTAAATAGAAAACCGAATAACCAAGATCGGCTAGCTTTTGATGAATGATTTTCAACATACTTGAAAACTGCGAGAAAATAAGCAGTCGCTTTTGATTCTCAATGGATGTTGTGACGATCTCTAAAAGCTGCTCAAGTTTTCCTGATTGCCCTTCATAGTTTTCTACAAAAAGAGACGGATGACAGCATAGTTGACGCAAACGCGTAAGTCCAGCAAGAATTTTCATGCGATTCTTTTGAAAACCATCGCCAGCGAGACTTTCTTTCGTTTCCTGTTGAATGCGGTGCAAGTAGCCGATATACAGCTCTTTCTGCTGTTTTGTTAACTCCGAAACCTGAACGGTTTCAATTTTGTCAGGAAGCTCTTTAAGAACATCTTTCTTCACTCTTCTTAGAATAAACGGCTTGACCATTCTTGAAATCCGCTCATGAGGCAAATTTCGAAACGTCGCTTGATCAGGAAAGAACCCTGGCATAATCGAGTGGAATAATGCCCATAGTTCATCGAGTGAATTTTCAATTGGCGTACCGCTTAGTGCAAAACGCTTCTTTGCCTGAAGCATCCTTACTGCCTGCGACGTTTTGGTTGCCGGGTTTTTAATCGCCTGTGCTTCATCAAGAATGACGGAATCAAATTGAATCGTTTCGTAATGATCAATGTCCTGTCTGAGCGTCGGATACGAAGTAATCCATACGTCTGGTTGAAGCCCCTTGCTAAGAAGCTCCTTTCGTTCTGCCGGAGTACCAGTGTTTACTTCAATCATGAGTCCTGGCGCAAACTTCTCAAATTCTTTTTTCCAGTTGTAAATGAGTGAAGCCGGGGCAACAACAAGAGCAGTCGCGTCAGGGTTATTTTCTTTCTCAGAAAGCAAATAGGTAATGCTCTGCAACGTCTTTCCTAGCCCCATGTCATCCGCAAGAATGCCTCCAAGATGATAATGCGCCAGCGCCTTCAACCATTGAAAACCCGTCATCTGGTAAGAACGGAGATCGGCTTCTAGGCCAGATGGAAGATGAAATTGGAGATCTTCAGGATGTTTGAGTCGCGAGATAAGGTCTCGAAAAGCTTTGCTATAACGAGATGCGTGCTTCCCTCCACTCATTCTTTCATCAAGCTGCAGGCCACGATAAAGCGGAAGGTGAAGCTCCCCTCGCTCAATATCATTTTGTTTAATATTTAGGTCGTCGAATAATTGACTAACATGTTGAAAATCTTCATTTTCCATTGAAACAAAGGTACCATTCGAAAGGCGATAATAACGGTCTTTTTCAATGACCGCTTTTAGGATATTCGAAATCTCTTCGTCATCGAGCCCTTTCATGTCAAAACTAACGTCGAGCCAATTGCCACTGTTGTCCATGTCAACAGATGTCACAGGAGCTGCTGATTCATCTAATAACCAGGCTCGTGCGGATTCTGTTAGAAAAACATCCGCAAGGTCATTTAGCTCAGGGATTGTCCAATAAAGAAAATCAAAAATTAACGCTTCATCTTCAACGTAAAGTTCTTTTCCGTTAAATTTCAATGAAGCCTGTTCAATCAACGACATAATCGTTTGTTCTTTCTCACTATCTCTAAGAACAATGCCTCCCTGTTCATTGACAATCCGAGAATTATCCTTAAATGGATTGATCACATCATCACCGTATTCGTATTCTACCGTAACGAGCAACCGCTCTCCCTCTGCATTCACATACACTCGAGCTTGTAAATCCGGATTAATGATTTTATCGTTGATTTGCTCAGAAATGATCACGTCACCAAGTTTTCTTAATCCAGGAACGACTTGAGATAGAAAAGGCTCAATTTGTGCGGGTGAAATAGAAAGTTCACTTTTTCTAGCGGCGTTTCGAAAAGCTGATAGGTCCCGTAATAAGGACTGCTGCTTTTTAGTAAGCTTGAAAAGCTTTTCATCATGAAATAACCAGCCATAAGTTGGGAAGTATGCTGCGCTTTGAAAACCATTTAACTGAATCACATAATCATTATCCTTCTCCTCAATTTCAAATGAAAATGGAAGACTACGATCAACAAGCGCAGTTTCTTCGTGAAGAGTGCGATTATACTCAAAACGTAAGGAACGACCTTGTTTTAAATACTCTGCAAGAAATTCATTTGCTGTTATAGGAGGGAGGATTAATTCTCGGTTTTCAGTGAAACGTCCCCAATTATCAGGCAAATCCAAATAAACCTTTTCGTTCCGTCTAATCGAAAGCAGAATTTGCATGAGTGGCTCATCTGATTCATGAAACGTGTGTTCATCAGGTTCATAGCTGAACTTTTTCGTAAACCAATAGGACTGATCTTCAAGGACTGCATCAAGAAATGAGCGGATGTCTTTGACGACATATAACCGATTTACCCCTACTTTAAGCTCTAGCGTCCAGGGGGAATCCCCTTGAGATTTGCGTAAAGTTGGGTATGAGCTTGCTTTCAAGGTGAATTCAACCTGAAGCTCATCTGCTCTCGTGTTTGAGCGACCTGGTTCCGGTTGATAATCGCTTAGCACTTGGATAAGCTGATTCGTTTCGTTATAACTTCGTGGTGATTGAGTTACCTGCGATGGTTTCTCGCTTTCTTTCTCTGGCGGACCTTCTTCACTAATCGCTATAAGAACAGCAGCAAGGTGCTTGCATGTTCCATAGGTTTGAAATGCCTGACATTCACAAGATCCAAACCAATTATCACCAAGTAGCTCAATTAACACGCCATATTCTGAACTGCCGTTTACATAAGCTCGGTAAGATTGATCTTCTTGATCATATGTAAGCTCAGAAACGCGTCCATTTTGAAAATACGTTAGCCCCCGTTGATAGAAGCTGACTGGAAAACGTTCTTTTATTTCACTTTTTGTAAACATAGAAAAATGCTTCATATCCACATCACATCAATTCCAATGGTAGTAGTAACCTTCATTATACAATTTTCCACATCTTCTTCAAAATATTGAGCGACCCAAAAAAGCATAATAGCATATTTTCGAACAAATTCAAAATTGCACTTCTAATTTACACCATTAGGACATGTATTAAGGTAGGTAAGAATGAGTATGAAAAATACGTTATGTAAAATATTCAAGGTATGAATAAAGGAGAATGGATGCTATGTTCGAGATTGCACTAACTCATATCGTTCTAGGCTTATCCATTGCTGCGCCACTTGGACCGATCAATATTGAGATCATGAAAAGAGGGATTCATAAAGGATTTTGGTCGTCACTTCTTGTTGGAGCTGGTGGGATGAGCGCCGATCTTATTCTTATGTATTTAATGTATTTCGGTATCGCGACATTTGTTAAGTTAACCGCTGTCCAAATCTCACTCATGCTTCTTGGTGCGATTATTTTAACGGTTTCTGGGATACAAGGGTTCTTATCACGAGTAAGTCTTGATGAAGAAAAGGACAAAGAGGGGTCTGGACTTATACACTCTTATGCTACTGGTTTTATGATTGCTGCCTTTAATCCAATGAACCTTTTATTCTGGCTAGGCATTTATGGCTCTGTTCTAAGCGTTTCTCTTCAGCAACCTGATAAATGGCAGGCATTCTTTCTATCTGCTCTCGTGTTTATTGGAATTGGCCTCTGGAATATCAACCTCTGTATGACCGTGCATTTCGGAAAAACGTTATTAAAACCTCGTACCCTTCGTGCCATTAGTGTAACCGCTAGTGTCGTGTTATTATTCTTCGGGTTACGATTCGGCTATCTCGCAGCTGAGATGATCTTTGTCGCTTCAAAATAGGACTAAACCTAAAACTGGTTCAGTCCTATTTTGTGGTTGAACATTTAAATAAAATAGACGTATACGGCAATTCCAGCTACAGCTAAAACGGTTACCAAAAGATAAATGGCTGAAATGGTGACGGTCGTATTTTTCGCCTTCTTTCCATACCCCGGATCACTTTTTCCAGCAACCATCAATGTACCAATCAGAATAATAACAAGAAAAATGATAATAAGCGTCGTTGCGATCGTGATCATTCCCCATCCCTCCTCACCTCTAATCATACACCGTCCCGAAATTGTAATAAACCTGCAAAACTGTGACACATTTGTTAAGATAAGAAACATGTGCGTTTTCGCACATAAAAAGAGAAGAGAAAAAAGGAGAGTATCTATGAGGAGAGGAATTTTAATCATGGTCATTGTAGCACTGTCGCTGGCTGCATGTAGCGGTTCAGAAGAGGGTGCAGAGAAATCGAAAGGTACCGTAACGTTAGGCTTAAACAACTGGGCTGAAAACATTGCGGTTTCAAACATGTGGAAAGTTATTTTAGAAGATAAAGGATATGACATTGAACTGAAATCAATGGAGAAATCCCCTGTATGGGCCGGGCTTTCACAAGGCGATCTTGATATAGCTGCAGAAGTATGGCTTCCCACAACAGATAAACCATTGTACGAGGAATACAAAGAAGATATTGTTTTACACGAAGCTTGGTATGAAGGTACAGGGCTTGGACTTGTCGTTCCTTCTTATATGGACATCACGAGCATGGAGGAGCTAAATGACAAGAAAAACGAGCTGGGCATAGAAGAAATTGTCGGTATCGATCCTGGTGCAAGCTTGATGGAAATGAGTCGGACCGCGCTTGAAGAATATAACTTAAATTATGACCTTGTTGATAGTTCAGGGCCTGCGATGATGAGTGAATTAAAAAAAGCGTATGAAGACGAGGAACCCATTGTTGTCACACTGTGGAACCCTCATTGGGCTTTTGCAGAATATGATTTGAAATATCTTGAAGATCCTAAGAACGTCTACGGTGAAGCAGATGATATCTTTTTCATGACAAGAACAAATTTCAGTGACGATCACCCTGAGATTGTTGAATGGATGAACAATTGGCAGATGGACGATGATTCTCTTGGTAGTCTGATGGCTACGATCAAAGACGCTGATGATGCCGAAACAGGTGCACAGCAGTGGATTGAAGAGAACGAAGAACTCGTCTCCGAGTGGACGAACTAACGCATACATTTCATTTTCGAATTCTTTATCTAAAAAAAGGAACCTTTCCACATGTAGAAAGGTAGTGCACCCCGGAAGTTAGAGTTAAAAAACTAACTTCCGGGGTGTTTTTGTCATACCTTTATTCAGTTCTTAAGAATCTGTAAGATCATTCTCTGCTACAACTTTCCCGATCGTCTTTCCTGATTCTAGTCGATAGTGTGCCTTAGCAATGGTAGAGAACGTAAAGCTTTCTTCATCCAACACCGGTTTAAGTGTTCCATGGTCTACCATTCGCGCAACGTTCGTTAAGATTTCACCATGGTGCTCTCTTCCTTCGTTTGTTAGCATCGGGATGAGCATTAACACGCCATGATACGTAGCGCTTTTCACATACAGTGGTGTCATATCATGCTCACCGCCACCAACAATACAGGCAACTTGTCCACCGTTTCTCACTGCCTGGAACGACTTTTCCATATTTTCACCGCCTACGGTATCAAAAACTGCATCAAATCCTTTGCCGTCTGTATACTGCTTTACATATTCTTCTACGGTAGTTTCTTTATAGTTGATCGCATAATCCGCTCCGAGATCTTGACCGATTTTCATTTTCTCTGAAGTAGACGCCGTCGTGTACACAATCGCTCCTAATGATTTCGCAAGCTGAATGGCGATGTGTCCTACGCCACCCGTGGCACCATGGATAAGAACGTTTTGGCCAGGCTGAACGTTCATGCGGTCCACAAGGGCTTCCCATGCCGTAATGGAAACTAGCGGAAGTGCCGCAGCTTCTTTCATCGATAATCGTTTTGGCTTCCTCGCAACGAGCTTTTGATCGACAATCATTTTTTCTCGAAGAGCTCCGTCAAGACCTTTTACACCACCTGCACAAGCATACACTTCCTCACCCTTTTGAAAAGGGCTTCCTTCGTATGCTTCCTCTACAACACCAGCGACATCACCATGGAGAACCGCTGGAAATGCTGGTGCAAATGCTTCAGCTTGACCAGAACGAACCTTTGTATCAACTGGATTGACACTTGTTGCTTTTACGCTAATTTTCAATTCCCCTGGCTTCAACTCTCTTGTAGAGAGAGTTGTTATACTAAAGTTGGAAGGTTTTCCAAAGTCATTAATAACTACTGCTTTCATCGTTAAACGTCCTCCTTAAATTCTACATACTTTCTGTTCGTTTTACACTTCCCTGATAACTTTCTAAACAAACAGGTATTGTCTGACTGATTTATGACTAAACTTCATGATACAGCCGGTCATTATCTTTTCATAATAAAAGATGCTGTCAGATGACCGGCCGTACCAATGCAAGTCATTGAAAGGGCCCTTCTCACGTTGTGAGAAGGGCCTGATCAGTTTTATAGCGCCTATTTAGTTAACCGCTCCAAAATGTCCGTCACTTGTTTCACACTATGATCGATGATTTGCTCCGCAGATTTAGATGTGCTGAGGCGCGGGCTTTGTCCTGACCATAGCGACATCCACTCTGGACGTTTCTGAATCGCCGCTTGTTTCCGTACTTCTTTTGTTAACGTATTTAACGTCGGGTATCCAGGTAGATCGTTTAGACCCTCCATCTCAGTAACAAAGTCATTATTTATGCCACGTGCAGGCTTCCCACTAAACACTGGCGTTACAACTGTCTGATCTTCTGTACTTGTTAAAATAGCATGTTGATGAACTGGATTTGCACCACTTTCCTGACACGTTACAAACGCTGTGCCCATTTGAACAGCATCTGCCCCAAGAGCGAGCATACTAAGAACCCCTCTTCCGTCCATAATTCCCCCTGCTGCAATAACTGGAATTTGGATAGCATCAACCGTTTGAGGAATGAGCGAAGCACTGCCAATCAGTGATGCTTGAAAATCACCTGTAAACGTTCCACGGTGACCGCCTGCTTCCATTCCTTGCATCACAACAAGATCCACTCCGCGTTTCTCATTGATGATCGCTTCTTTTACAGTCGTAGCCGTTCCCACCAAAATCATTTTCTCTTTCTTTAAACGCTGAACATCTTCTATAGAAGGAACCCCGAATGTAAAGCTGCATACTGGAACGGCTTCATCAATGATAATCTGAAGCTTTTCTTGATATTCTTTTTGAGTTTCTACAAACGACTTCCTCTTACGTTCTTGGTCAGAAATACCGAGTTGGTCAGCATAGCCTTGAAGCTTTAATTGCACGTTTGCAATACTCTCTTCAGAAGACGGATCGTCTTCTGGAATAAATAAGTTAACCGCAAAAGGTTTCGGAGTGAGCAGTTTAATATCACTTATTGCCTTCTTCATTTGTTCAGGTGTCATATAGCCTGCACCTAAGCTTCCAAGCCCTCCAGCGTTCGAGACGGAAGCAACTAACTGAGGTGTCGTCACACCACCCGCCATTCCTGCCTGAACAATCGGATAAGTTATGTTTAACATTGAAGTCACTGGCGTATCATACCACACGCTGTACCTCTCCTTTCCATACATCTTTTTTGGCATGCAACTAGCTTTTATGAGTGTGCGAAGCGCAAGAAGATTACATAAAAAATTTTAGAATCGCCTGAGGACCTGAGCGCCCCATTTTCTGCTTGCCTGTATCAATAAATCCAGCCTCTATGTAGACTTTTTTCGCTGAAGGATTATTTTTATTTACACCGAGCACGACTTCTCTACAGTCAGGCAGATGTTTCTCTACAAATGGTTTTAATTGTCTAAGAGATGTCTTAGCGATACCACGGCCTTGATCTGGTAAGTTGATTGAATACGCTCTTAATAGGATCGCATGTGGACTAGTTGTATAGGAGAAAACATCGTCCCCTTGATCCAGGACAAAAAAACCAACTGTTCGAACTCCTTCCATAATGGCTACGGGTAAACGATTAGGTTCGCGTATGCATTTTTCGTAGGCAGGCATCGGCATTGAAGTGAAAGCGAGCTGATGTTCATGTAAGGTAAATTGCTTTAACGATGTAAGATGGTGAGATACTACTTTCGTGAGTGTTATCTTTTTTTCGGTTACGTTCAACGTGATAGCTCCTCTCATGTTTTCCGACACCATTCTCCATTCGAGAATAGAGTAGGGTTTCCTTCCCCCAAAGTAAAAAGAACATAAAAAAGCGCTCCATTTTATTGGAGCGCCCTCTCTATTGTTTTTCACGTCTTGCAAAATCGACAAATCGGAATTTATCAAGACGGTGTCGTGATTCGGTATATTCAATTAATGTTGTATCATTTAAATAAACGTAATTTCGAACGACCACGACATGTTTGTAATCATGCAAATCTAGATAACGTCGATCCTCTTCGTCAGCCTCTTCTACGACAATTTCCTTTTTTGCATAGCTAACGGAAAGACCAAGATCATTTTCTAAATAATCGTATATTGAATTCTCACAAATCGTTCGTGTAAGTTCAGGTACCCACTTAGCAGAAAAAAAGTCGCGATCTAAGATGATTTTTTCGCCCTCAATCTCACGTGCACGAAGGACGTGCCAAACTTCTGCTCCCGCTTCAAGCTCAAGTTGTTCGCGAATCCATTCCTCAGGTAACTTTTTCTCGAGATGATGAACGATTGTTCTTGAGGATCGGTTCATCTGTTCTGAAATTTCTTTGAAGCTCACAAGTCCCGACACAGGAAATTCATAGCGACTTAAGTCAAGAACGACCGATCCTCTTGCTTTAATTTTTTGAATCATCCCGTTTTGTGATAGTAAATTCAATGCTTTGCGGATGGTTTCTCTTGAAGTGCCATATATTTCTGCAAGATCATGCTCAGATGGCAGTTTACTATTCGGCTTATATGTTCCGTTTCGAATATTCTCAGAGAGATCATTGTAAATTTGCTGATACTTCGTTTGCTTCATAGACTCACCTTGTCTCAGTTAGATGATAAGCAATCGACTCATATGGTCGTAACGTAACTTTCTTAAAGGTTGATGGAGAATCTTCGTAGTTTGAAATCAATACCTCCGCATGATACCCATCTACTTCAATATGGGACGGCATTTCAAACGTTGCTTCTGTTTCATAGAAATTATTAATGACAAGTAGCTTTTCATCCTCTCCATTACGGACATAAGCAAATAGTTGAGGATCTTCAGCTAAAAGGAGTTCATAGTCTCCATATGTGATCAGATCGACACTTTTTCTTAATGAAATTAGCTTTTGGTAGTGTTCAAATACGGAATTTCTTTCGTTTAGCGTATCTTCTACATTAATGTCTTCATAATTTTTCGCCACTGGAATCCACGGTTCCCCTGTCGTAAATCCAGCATGAGGTTCAGACGTCCATTGAACAGGCGTTCTTGAATTGTCTCTTGATTTATGGCGTAAAATCTCAAGAACTTCTTCCTCACTGTACCCTTTTTCTTTCAAAATCGAGAAAATATTTAATGATTCCACATCACGATAAGAGGAAATCGCATCAAATTTAGGGTTTGTCATCCCAATTTCTTCCCCCTGGTAAATATACGGAGTACCTTGCATCAAGTGCATTGTTGTTGCAAGCATTTTAGCTGACTCACGTCGATACTGACCGTCATTTCCATATCGCGATACAATGCGAGGCTGGTCATGGTTGCACCAGAAGAGCGCATTCCATCCGCCACCTTTGATCATTTCTGTTTGCCATGTTGAAAGAATCTCTTTAAGCTTTAAGAAATCAAAGGCTGCTACAGACCATTTCTCTCCGTTTGGGTAATCGACTTTTAGATGATGGAAATTGAACGTCATACTTAATTCATTACGTTCAGGGTTCGAATATTGAATGCAGTCTTCAATTGTAGTAGACGACATCTCGCCGACTGTCATGCTGTTATACTTCATAAAGACGTTCCGATTCATTTCGTTCATAAATTCATGAGCGCGAGGACCATCTGTATAGAATTTGCGTCCGTCCCCAGGTGCGACAGACCCATCATCATTCGGGAAGTTCTGATTTTTCGAGATCAGATTAATGACATCAAGTCTGAAGCCATCTACTCCCTTTTCAAACCAGAATGTCATCATTGCATACACTTCATCGCGCACTTTCTCATTTTCCCAATTTAGATCAGCCTGAGTGACATCAAAAAGATGTAAATAATATTGACCCGTTTCCTTATCGAACTGCCATGCATTTCCTCCAAACTTAGACTGCCAGTTTGTTGGTTCTGCCCCATTCACGCCATCTTTCCAAATGTAATAATCACGATAAGGGTTATCTTTTGATTTGCGAGATTCAACAAACCACTGGTGTTCTGTTGACGTGTGGTTCACGACAATATCCATAATAATCTTTATATCTCTTGCATGAGCTTCCTTTAAAAGACGATCAAAGTCTTCCATCGTGCCATAATCTTCATAAATACTAAAATAATCACGAATATCGTAACCATTATCATTTTGCGGAGAATCATAGATAGGCGTTAACCAAACAACATCTACTCCAAGCTCATTTAAATAATCAAGCTTTTCAATAATCCCCTGAATGTCTCCCGTTCCACTACCTGTCGTATCATTAAAGCTTTTTGGATAAATTTGATAAACAACGGATTTTTTCCACCATGGTTGCATCTGATTCCACTCCTATTGTTAGATTAAACAGTCAAAAACAAAGGCGATACCATTGGAGCTCTTACGCACCTAATGATATCGCTCCTTTTCTTTACTCGCTAACTTTTCTTACTTTTCCATATAAGAATGTTAAAACAAATGGTACAACAAGTACAATAGCCATACCTGTAAAGAAAGCACCCCAGTATTCTTTAAAAATGGAAAGGAATCCTGGTATACCGCCTACACCAATTGATGTAGCTTCAACACCACTAACGGTAATCACAAGACCAGCTATCGCTGATCCGATGATAGCAGCGAAGAATGGAAATTTAAAGCGTAAGTTCACTCCAAACAAAGCGGGCTCGGTCACACCAAGAAAGGCAGACACGGCTGACGTTCCGGCAAGACCTTTTGTTTTTTCATTACGAGTGATAAGCATCATCGCAAGTGCAGCTGCACCTTGCGCAATATTCGATAGAGCTAGCATCGGCCATAAGAACGTACTGCCTGTACTACCAATTAATTGTAGGTCGACGGCAAGAAACGTGTGGTGCATCCCTGTAATAACGAGCGGTGCATACAAGGCACCATAGACTAGTCCACCGATGGCTGGCGCAAAATCAAACAAGCCAATAAAGCCATCAGTTAAGAGATTTGCAATCCAGAATGTTACGGGACCAATTAGTGTAAATGCAAGAAAACCAGTAACAAGTAACGCTACAGGCGCCACGATCAACATCTGAATCGAATCTGGTATTCGTTTATTTAAGAACGTTTCGATTTTCGCTAAGATATACGCTGAAACAAGTACTGGTAACACTTGACCTTGATAGCCGATTTTCTCAATTTCAAGTCCGAATAAGTTCCACGTTGGAATATCATCTGCCTCACCGTATGCCCAAGCATTCAGTAAGTCCGGATGAACGAGAATGAGACCAAGAACAATACCGAGCAATGGACTTCCACCAAATTGCTTGGCGGCTGACCAACCGATCAGACCTGGTAAAAAGACGAAGGCTGTATTGGCAATCAGGTTAATAATACTCGCCAAATCCGCCCATTGCGGATAAACTTCGACAAGCGGATCACTAAAGAAAATATCTGGTGCTGTGAGAATATTATTAATCCCAAGT
The DNA here is from genome assembly GCF_009818105.1 of Bacillus sp. N1-1. NCBI lineage: Bacteria > Bacillati > Bacillota > Bacilli > Caryophanales > Bacillaceae > Bacillus > Bacillus sp. N1-1. The sequence continues at coordinate 1,543,526 of NZ_CP046564.1, read as the reverse complement.
AGCAAGCCAGCAGTAACGATCGCAGGTAAGATCGGGATAAAGATATCGGCTAGCGTCTTCACACCGCGCTGAAGGAAATTCTGTTTACTTGCAGCCGCGTCTTTCACATCCTGTTTGGACGCGCTTTCAATTTCTGCCAACTCTGCAAAAATCTTAAATACTTTATCAACCGTTCCCTGTCCAATAACAACCTGGAACTGTCCATTAGCCGAAAATGATCCTTTCACAAGTTCGTTATCTTCTAATGCTTTTGTATCAACTTTACTTTCATCATGTAAGACAAGACGCAGACGAGTCACACAATGTGTGGCGGTCGAAATATTCTCTTTTCCACCAATGGCTTCAAGAATGTGTTCAACAGACTCTCGATTAATTGCCATGTTTTCTTCCCCCTTAGTAAAAAAAGCTATTTACTTAGAGAGCACGTTGAGCAGTGCTCCCTAGGTTACATTACTTTAACCTTTTACTTTCGTAGTCATAATTTCTGTTTCATTTGAAGCATCAGCAGAGTATTTCTTCTCAACATTTTCAAGAACATCTGCGTTCGTAATAATGACAGGCGTAATGGTACTTGCTGCTTTTTCTTTCACAAGATCAAGGTCAACAGTAATAAGTGGATCTCCAACTTTTACTTTGTCGCCTTCTTTCACGTGACCTTCAAAACCTTCGCCACCCATGCCAACTGTTTCAAGGCCAACGTGGATCAAAATCTCAAGACCTGATTCAGACTCAATTCCAACAGCATGTTTTGTGTGGAAAAATTGAATAACCTTACCGTTTACCGGTGATACAACTTTGCCATCTGTAGGTTCAATCGCAACGCCGTCTCCCATCATTTTTTGTGAAAACGTCGGATCTGGAACCGTTTCAAGTTCAACAACCTTGCCATTTAACGGTGCATAAATAACCTCTTCTGAAGGTTTTTCTTTTTTACCAAATAGTTTTTTCAACATCTAAATCTTCTCCTTTCAACCGCTTTCATTTATTTAATATCTTGTATAGACAAGTTCATCTTTCACTTTGTAGTCTATCTTGTATAGACAAGTTAGTCAACTCCAAAGCTCATCTTTTTCCACATAAGGGGGAAGGGTTTATTCGGTAGGTAGATTCCCTTCAGTCCATTTCCTAAACGCTCATGTTTCATTTTGCTCAAAAACGTATAAATATGAAAAAAGGAGTGATGAAATGGAGAAAGAAATGGTTGAAACGCTTTACTTTGATGATGATGGTCACATTCCGAACAACGCTTTCTATCCACTTACAATTTACCGTTCTGTTCTAGAAAACCATGATGCATTGGCCCTTTTTAAGAAGAACAAGTGGACGAACGCATGGAAAAATGGCGTTTTTCCTTATCACCACTACCACAGCAATACACACGAAGTACTTGGCATTGTAAAAGGTGAAGCTTCGATTAAATTCGGGGGTGAAAAAGGAGAAACGATTCAAGTGGAGGAAGGAGACGTTGTTGTCATACCCGCAGGAGTTGGTCACAAAAGAGAACAATCTTCCTCCGAGTTTCTCGTTGTCGGCGCCTATCCAAATGGTCGTCCCCACGATCTTAAAACAGGATCACCAGATGAGCGACCTTCTGTACTTCAAAACATTCGCAATGTGCCAATACCTGAAACTGATCCCGTCTTCGGAGTAGATGGCCCCTTGAGAAATATATGGAAAAAACAGTGATTACCAAAAAAAGACGCCTTGGAGGCGTCTTTTTAAGTGGTAGATCTTGATCTCTTAAAACCCGGGACCGTTCTTTCATAGAAATCTAGATTATCTGGATGATGGGCGATACGGCTATCAACGTGAAGGGAATCAATCGATGTCATCTCTTCATCCGTTAATTGGAAATCATACACATCTGCATTTTCTTTAATTCGTTCTTCACGAGATGATTTTACATTTAGAAGAAGGTCATGTTGTAAGCACCATCTGATTACAACATGAGCAGGGGTTTTCCCATAACGATCGCTGATTGCTTGAATAACGGAATGAATTAGCACCTGACCTCTCTTTAACGGAGACCATGCTTGAACTCGGATTCCTTTTGATTGGCAATAATCTCGCAGTTCGCCTTGAATTAATTCCGGATGTAGCTCAATTTGATTGAGCACCGGTGTCACGGTTGAGATCCGAGAAATGGCTTCAAGATGATGGGTTTCAAAATTGCTAACGCCAATCGCACAAACTTTCCCTTCATGATAGAGCTTTTCTAAAGCCTGCCACGTTTCAAGGAATAAATGCGGTACGGGCCAATGAACTAAGTAAAGATCGAGATAATCGGTGCCAAGCCGCTCAAGCGACCGCTCAAACGCGGCTAATGTAGCGTTATATCCCTGTTCATCATTCCAAACTTTAGATGTAAGAAATAGCTCCTCTCTCGGAATTCCTGAATCCTTTATCGCCACTCCAACAGCTTCTTCATTTTCATAATAAGAAGCCGTATCAATTCCTCGATAACCAGTTTCCAAAGCAACCTTGACACCGTTTATAACTTCCTCATGGCTCATCTTAAAAACACCGTAGCCTAAATAAGGCATCTTAACCCCATTTGAAAGGACGACTCTTTTTTCGATCCCCACTATTAACCTACCTCCTTCTCTCTTTTTGCGATGTACGAAGCTATTGTTAATTTATTTTTTTATTTTGCTTCCTATGCCTTATACGAGCTTTCGGTATTCATTAATAAAAACCGTTGGGTCCTTTTTAATAATAAACGTAACAACACCACGATTTGTATGAAGGTACAAAAAGCCATATAGCGTTGATTGAAAACGATACGACATATCAAACACATCTTGTATGGCAAATTGCTCCTGCCCAACGATAATACGATCTTCATATAATTTTAAGTCGTGCTCCTGCTCAAGCGTTTTCTGCTCGTTCCGTTCTATTTTTCGTGTCACCTTAACAAAAGGGTGAGATAAAATTAATTTCAAACTCATCATCCTCTTCTTCTTTCATTCTACATATGCTTGCTCTGTTCCTCTTTAGGAAAAAGAACAAACGTAGAAAAGGAGCGAACCAGAACAGGCCCACTCCTTTTCAATCCTCATTCATTCAAAGCATTTCGCTTTATTACGATAAGAATATCTCTTATTTTCCTTCAATTGCTTCAATGATTTTATTCGCAGCACTTTCACTTGACTGAGGGTTTTGTCCTGTGATCAAGTTACCGTCACGAACAGAGAAAACTGACCAGTTATCCGCTAATTCAAAGTTCGCTCCTTTTTCGCGTAGCTTTGATTCAAGCAAGAATGGCATTTGCTCAACAAGTCCCATTTCTCGTTCCTCTGAATCAGTAAATGCACTTACTTTCTTCCCTTTTACAAGAGGAGTGCCGTCTTTATACGTAACGTTCACTAGTCCAGCTGGACCATGGCAAACAGAGCCGATAATTTTATTTGCTTCAGCTTGTTCCTGAAGAATATGCTGTAGGACTTCGCTATTTGGGAAGTCAAACATCGTACCGTGACCACCTGGTAGGAACACAACATCAAAGTTATTCGCGTCTTCTTTCGTTACCTTTGTTGTATTCTTAAGTTGGTTCTGTGCATCTTCCCATTCTTTCGGGTCTTCTTCTGGAATACTATTTGGATCAAGTTCAACTTCGCCACCCTGGATCGAAGTTACTTTAATATCATATCCTTTTTCCTTGAAGATGTTGTAAGGGACAGCGAACTCTTCAAGCCATAAACCTGTTTTGTGTTCTGAATCGATTTCTGTATGATTTGTTACGACCATTAATACTTTAGTCATTTGAATTCCTCTCCTTTATCTTCTAAGTACTTTGTTGATCACTATGACCACTTTAGTACAATACCCGCTATTCAAAAAAGTATTCATCATGTTGAAGATCCAGAAAGTTTTCTAATATAGCAATTGAGGAATAACAAAAAATAAGTAAAACACATTTAGAAAAACAGCACCCATTACAAGGAGAGTTTTCATCTTTTTTAACTGAACAAGATACAGTATTAGCCAGAGTGCGAGTAGCCCAATAGGGACAAATAAATATTGATTGTTGTCAGCTAATCGAAGAACAGCAACGAATTCAAGAATAGAATATGGAACGATAATCACTCCGAGGATAATGTTAATTAAATGAATCCACTTTCGCTCAAGATCTTTCACAACACGCGTTTCCCCTTTCTTAAAACCGTTCTTTTAGATACCCACTCCATTTTCCTTTTCTTAAGTGAAAGAGTCAACGATCAATTCCATTTGAGCCTATTTTTCATTGTCTAATCATTCCATTATCTGGTCTTTTTCTAATCGAATTGTCGTATATTGGTGGAAAAACGTCGAATATCCTCTCTTCTAGCCGAATGGTTTCACTTGTAATGTAAAATCATTTAAGGAGGAGAAATGATGATTCAAAAAATGAAAATTATGGCAGCGCTTTTAATCGTAAGCACCATTTTTGTAGCCACACCATCCTTTGCTTCAGCATCATTTGGAGATCGAACGATGCAAAAAGGAAGTTCTGGGGAAGATGTGAAAGAACTTCAAGACTATTTAATAACGAAAGGAATGTTCCCTTACCATACAGCAACAGGTTATTTTGGGAGTATTACGGAAAATTCCGTTGCTGCGTTTCAAGAAAGCCGAAATTTGCAAGTCGATGGTCTCGCTGGCCCAGAAACAAACCAGGCCATTCAAGTACTTAGAAGAGGTGACATTGGAAAACAAGTCATACATATACAAAGTCAGCTTCAAAAAGCTGGCTTTGACGGCCAAGTCGATGGGATCTACGGTTCAGGAACGGTCGCTACTGTCGAACAGTTTCAGCGTAACAAAGGGCTAACGGCTGATGGAATTGCTGGACCTGCTACACGTAGAGCGTTAGATCAAATTGCATCACCTGACTCGGCCGCTGGAAAAGAAATTACTGTTGAAAGTACAGCCTATACGGCCGACTGCACGGGTTGCTCCGGTGTTACTAAGATGGGCATTGATTTAGAAAAATACCCTGATGCGAAAGTGATTGCTGTTGACCCAGATCAAATCCCCCTAGGCTCAATTGTTGAGGTAGAAGGATACGGAACTGCAATTGCAGCTGACATCGGTGGTGACATCGATCACAATCGAATTGATGTTTTTATTCCAAGCCAACAAGACGCCCTTAACTGGGGTCGTAAAGATGTAACGGTACGCGTCATTGAATAGTAAAAAGACAGGTTCTCCGAGAGAACCTGCCTTTTTTGTTATTCGTTTGTTGTATGCTTGCCTCGCTGCTGTAGCTTAATTAAGCGATACGTATGGGTAAAGATTACTTTTAGCACTGCGTACGTTGGAATGGCAAGAATAAGCCCAAGGAACCCTGCGAGACTACTTGCCACCAATAACAGTAAGATGATCGTCAGGGGATGGATATCAAGTTTACGCCCCATCACAAGCGGGGAGACAAGATTACTTTCAATTTGTTGAATCACAATAACACCAAGAACAACCCATAGTGCTGTTAGCGGTGATTGAATAAGTCCGACGATAACGCCCGGTGCTGTTCCGATAATTGGCCCAATAAATGGGACAACGTTAAGGAAGAGAGCAATCATCGCGAGGATTAAGGCATAATCAAGATCAATTATGACATACCAAATATAAACAAACGTTCCGATAAAGACACTTACGATCAGCTGTCCCTGGATAAATCCGCTTAGCGCATCATCCATATCTTCTAGTATTTTTGCTCCCTCTTTCCGATGGGCTTTAGGAACAACTCGAAGTAATGATGGCATCAGCTTTTTTCCATCTTTAAGCATAAAGAACAAAATGAATGGAAGAAGAACAATCCCAACAAGCACATTCGTAACAATATTTAGGAATGAAAAGATGTAATTTCCAAAAGAAGAGCTAATTTCTCCGATTGAACCAGAAATTCGATCGGTCAATCCCTGTATGTCGATCATTTCACTTTGAAGAATTCTAGCTATGTATGGATTCCTCTGCCAGTCGTTAATCGCGGACTGCAAATCATTCACAAGCGTCGGGGCACCCTTCACAAGACTATTAAATTGCTCAACAAGTACAGGGCCAATACTAATAACAAGTCCCGTTACCCCACCAGCTAGCGCAAGATAAACGAGAAGGATACCAAGTGGCCTTGGAATTTTCCATTTTTCTAAAAGAGCAATAACAGGTCGTAGAATGTAATAAAACACTCCTGCTGCAATAATTGGAAACGCTAATGTTGTCACTAAGATGACAAGGGGACGAAAAATAAATTCAATTTTACTGCCAACCCAAATTACTGTAAAAATAAGAAGAAGCCAAATAAAGAATCGGAATAACCGAGATTGTTGCACTGTGTCTTCACTTCCTTTTTTTCAATCGAATAAAGCCTTTACGATAAAGGCGAATAATCATCTCCACGAACCACACTGGATATTTTTTCGGAAAGAAACGAGATGAATAAAAGCGATCATAGGCTACCTTTAGATCTTCCCAATGTGTACATACCTTGCTTTGACGAAAGCGAACGACATCGATGACGCGCACTTCCCCATTCGATAAAAGCATAACGTTCTGAAGATGTGTATCTGATGGATTTAGCCCTTTCTTACGCGCGTAGTTAAGAGCATGATCAACTTTCTCAATCATTTCCTCTGTAATCACGATCCCTTGAATTAAACATTCGTAAAAGGTCAGTCCTTCTAAATATTCTAATACGACATACCCCTCTCCTCCTTCATAGAAGGAAGGGTAGTAATCATTATTGTGCAGTTCTTGATAAATCGATGCTTCTAGTCTTGCAAGATGAACAAATTCAGGGTAAAAAACTTTAAGAACTTTTTGCTTACCAGGGATCTTAAAAACTACTGCACTTCTTCCTCTACCAATGATTGTTAAGTCATCTGGTTTCTGAAGAACACTTGTCCCTTCTATTCTGATATTAATCATCATTCTCTCAATGTCGTTCAAGCACAAGCACCCTCTTCACTTCTTACATTTGTTACGCTTCTATATTTTAATCTATTCGCAACAGATGTCTTGTATAAGGGGAACCAACCTCTATACTTAATCAAAATCGATTTGTCACTAGGTAGCTAAAAAAAAGCGGTTTCTTATCGATTTTACTCTCTTTACGAAAAATGACAAGAAAAGGTTTCATTTTCTAAATTGTCTCTCCCGTCATGGTTTCCATAAATAATTTATAAAACATAAAATAATTCAGTTCGATCGCCACATGGTGAGCTGGCCTTTTATCAAATTCTGCTTGTTCGAAGGATTTTCTAAAATCACCGATGCTAAGACCTCGCGCCTCTCCAGTTATTTCTACTGCAACTGGCGTACGGTAAAAAGTACAGATGCTGTTATTTTCAACACTCATTAAAGTGAGTGCATCGTGAACGGGACTTCCTTCAATACCCGGAATCATCTTTTGATAAAATTCCTCGTAATAATAATCTAGAAGCGGCTTAAGAAAAGGTGGCTTACTTTTTGCTTCTATATAATTTACCATTCCCGGTGTTACAATAGCCTGCTGGGTTACGTTTAGTGGAAATAAGAAAACATTTTCTGCATACTTCATGACGATATTGGCTGCAACGGGATCCGCATAGAAATTCGCTTCTGCACTCGGAGTGACGTTCCCTGGCACATTAAATGCACCACCCATAATATAGAAAGATTTAATCATTTTCATCGTATCTGGATAGAGAAGTAATAACGTTGCAAGCGAAGTCATTCTGCCCACGTTTACAATAACCAGATCTTCACCATATTTTTCAATGAGAGTGATAACTTCAAAGAAATTTTCTAATGGCTCAGCTTCATTTGGTGGTGGAGTAATCGGACCTAAACCTTCTGGGCCGTGAACATTCGGATAATACGTTGGTACTTCACCTGTCATTGGTTTTTCCGCCCCGCCCATTACAGGGATATCAGTTCGGCCAACTTCTTTGAGTAAGTAACGCACATTCCGCGTTGTTTGTTTTTTCGATACATTACCGTAACAGGCTACTATGCCTATCACCTCTATATCTTCTGATAAATTAGCAAACAACAGAGCAATCGTGTCATCAATCCCAACGTCTCCAAAAAACAATACTTTTTGTCCCATGCTTTCCACCTCATCCCAGTTTTCATCACAACTAACCTATTCATGAAGAATGAGAATAAGAAGCAGGACATTTAGGGATGCACTAGGTATTCAATCCAGTCAACGCGAAAAAAGAGTAGGCTTCCTACTCTTCAGGAACAAAAATATGTAATTCATTGTGCATCACTTCTGCTTCAAACGGAAGATTGACACCTTCATCCCCATCAATATTGACGACAAGTTCATGATCTGACTCTACTTTTAGTTTAGATGCGGGGAAATATTCCACTTGAGCGTTGTCTTGTAAATTTCCACTAAAGAGATCTGGGATAATTTTAAATACTTTTGGTAGAGAAAATTCTCTTAAAATAAAGATGTGAAAATACCCATCATTCACCTCAGCATGCTGGGCGAAAGACTGAATCCCTCCTACTGAATTCGTTAATGCAATCAGCATGATGTAAGCTTCTCCATTCCATTGTTTCCCATCATACGTCACTTTCAGGTCAAATGGTGTTTTATCTTTTAGCGCTCTTCCACCTTCAATTAAATAAGCAAGCGGACCAAATTTGGATTTTTGCTCAGGCGTCACATCGTATACTGCTTCTGCAATGGCTCCTACAGCAAGCACATTCATAAAGTACTGATTATTGATTCGCCCGATATCGACCGGTTTTGTATGCTGTTGTGCTAGTACTTTCAGCGCCTTTTTCGGTTGCATTGGGATGCCAAGCGCTCTAGCGAAATCATTAACCGTCCCTAAAGGAATGAAGCCAAAATTAGGGCGCTCTGACTGACTTGCTAATCCGTTAATTGCTTCATTAATCGTTCCGTCTCCCCCCATTGCGACAAGCGTGTTAAAATGATTCTCGCATGCGGTTTTAGCAAAACGGACAGCATCCCCTTCTTTTTCAGTATATTTCACTGTAACGTCCACATGATTTTGTTGTAAAATGTTTACTGCTTCTTCTTCGTAATTCATTGCTTTTTCTTTACCAGACGATGGATTTATAATAAGCATAGCACGTTTCACGATTTTGTCCTCCCTAAACAGAAATTGCAAAGTCTGTTTCTACCATTCCCCTCTTTTTGGAAGGTGAAACAGTTCTGATGTGATCATATTGTTCAATATTAATGGAAATTTCCACTCGTGGTGATAAAAGTAAATCCAAATCATACTTACGGCTTTTTTCTCCCCTAGTAATTGATACGAAACGCGAATAATTATTAAGAAGTCGCTTTTAGCGAGCCTTATTGATCATGGAAAGGAACAAAACAGATGAAGAATTATCTCTCTTTCGTTAGCAGTTTTATCGTGTTATTTTTTTGTCTACAGCTCTTATCAGGAATTTTTTTCACCGTTTTCCATAACCAATCCTCCTACTCTAGCGCGGGCAATTATACAAGTGCGGAAAATTCTTTTTTAGTAACCGTCATTGTACTGGCAACCTCTGCTGTCCTTGCGTTTTTCATCCAAAAGAAGCTTAAGAATCGATCAAAATGATTCACTCGATTCTACTAAACTGCAATAATTTATTGATTGCTTGTAAAATTTTATGCTATTATTTATAAAAGTTCATGATGTTGTAACAATTAAAGACACGAGGTAGCGAACCTGTCATCGGTTTTGATGGTTACAACAAAAGTGAAAGCGATTAACTGTTGGTTTTGATAGTAGCGTTCCCTGCTAACTACTAACTGTCAATCACCTACAAGAGAATGCTCATTCTCTTATTTGGTCGATCGACAGTTTTTTATTTTGTTTTTTTCTAGTTAGCTTGTTAACGAACTAAAGGAGATGTAGTGGATGGAAAAGGTTAAAAATAGGTGGCTAATTGCAGCATCTGCAGTAGGGATTCATATTTCGATCGGTTCCGTTTATGCCTGGAGTAACTTCACCGACCCACTTATAAACGAATTTGGCTGGTCAGCTAAACAAGTACAGTTTACATTTAGTCTCGCTATATTATTTTTAGGTTTATCCGCAGCATTTCTCGGTCATTTTGTAGAAAAATATGGCCCAAGGAAAGCAGGCCTTCTTGCAGCTAGTTTTTTTGGAATTGGTATCTTCGGTTCTGGGTTCGCTGTAAATCTCGGCTCTCTTCCTCTTCTCTACATATTCTATGGAGCACTTGGAGGGATTGGACTTGGGGTTGGGTATATCGCTCCCGTCTCAACGCTAGTAAAGTGGTTTCCCGACCGACGCGGTCTTGCAACTGGCCTTGCCATAATGGGTTTTGGATTCGCAGCAGCGATCGCAAGTCCTGTTATGGATATGTTAATTAAATCAGTTGGAACCGCCAATACTTTTTACATACTCGGAGCAAGTTATTTCATTATCATGGTCGCCTCTTCTTTATATTTAGAAAAGCCTCCTGAAGGCTGGGCTCCTAAAGGATTTAAAGAAAAACAAAAACATTCGAAAAAATCCGGTGATCTATCCCAGTTAACAGCCAACGAAGCGATTAAAACGTCACGATTTTATTACTTATGGCTCATGCTGTTTATTAATGTAACATGCGGAATTGCCATTTTGTCTGCTGCAAAACCGCTTGCGCAAGAAAGTATCGGATTGACGACTACGGAAGCGGCAGCACTCGTTGGTGTCCTTGGAATTTTCAATGGTCTTGGGCGAATCGGTTGGGCATCCGTTTCCGATTACATCGGACGTCCAAATACGTATACTACGTTCTTTGTTCTGCAAATTGGCTTGTTTGCTCTTCTTCCACATACAACAACAGCGATCTTGTTTCAAATCATGCTAGCAATCGTGTATACATGCTATGGCGGAGGGTTTGCCTCCATTCCAGCTTATATTGGTGACATGTTTGGCACAAAACAGCTCGGTGCGATTCACGGGTACATTCTAACAGCCTGGGCCGCAGCAGGACTTGTTGGACCTATGTTTGCTGCATGGATGAAGGATACAACTGGAAGTTACGCTGCAAGTTTAACTTTCTTTGCGGGCATGTTTGTTGTCGCCCTCATTATTTCAATCGTTATTCGAAAAGATATTCGTAAGCTGCGTAAAGAAAATGAAGCCCCTACGGCTGTAAATATGTAAATTCTTTAGATAGTTATGATCATGTAGTAAAGTATGGATAAGATCATCTCGATAAGAAGGTAGGACAGTATGAATAAGTATGAAGCAGAATTCAGCAACCTTGTTCGCTCTTTTCGTAAGAAACACATGGGCAAAGGACCGAGTAAGATCACGACAACGTTTTGCAAAAACTGGGCAATTTGTGAAATGGAAGGAAACCTTTCACCTGTAGAAAAATTTATTGCTAGCGCAGATGACGGCAAACAAATGCTTAGAGCTGCTAGAACTGAAATGGTGAAGGAAATGTATCGCAACAATCCTCCGGTACAGATGGAAGAATTTCTAGACAGTAAATTTCTTGATCTCTTCGTCGATATCGATATTGATCGTGATTTTGGGATGTCAATCTTTGTATTTGATCAAAACATAGAAGAAAAAATGAAATGTTCTTAACAAAAATCAAATAAATAACCTCTGGTTAGGCACTTGGTAGCGACCCTGCTAAAGACTCAACCACTGCTTTTCCGTCACAAGCGACGGGCAAGCAGTGGTTTTTTATTTGTAGTGAATGAATTAGAGGAGTGAAACACAAATGGGTAAAACAAAACATCAAGGACCAATCAAAGCAACAAAGAAACCACAGCCTAAACATTGGGTAAGTCCCATCCCCTTTGGATTAGGAAAAGTAAAACCTCAGCACTTTCGAGACACTGCAAAAATCGCATGGGAAAATCGTGATAATATCAGCTATGCAACGAGAATTTTAACACAGGGCGTTTGTGATGGCTGTGCTTTAGGGGTTTCAGGATTATATGATCAAACATTAAAAGGTCCTCACGTTTGCACAACACGACTTAACGTACTAAGACTAAACACGATGCCAGCAATCGATCAGGACGTGCTTCATTCTGATATTAAAGAGCTTCGTCAATACAGCAGTACGGAACTTCGCAAATTAGGACGGATCCCTTACCCATTAATTCGCCGAAAAGGAGAAAACCACTTCTCTCGTCTTACTTGGGAGGAAGCAATGGAGCTTATCGCACAAAAGATGAAAAAGCTTGATCCAAAACAGTACGCCTTTTACTTAACCTCAAGAGGAATTACAAACGAGTCTTATTACGTCGCATCGAAAGTGGCTCGATTTCTAGGCACTAACCATATTGACAACGCGTCACGTATTTGCCACTCACCGAGTAAAACCGCTTTAAAACGTTCAATCGGTGTAGGTGCGTCAACAGTGAATTATCAAGATTGGTTTGGAACGGACGTTTTAATGTTCTGGGGAAGCGTTGCCTCAAATAGTTCACCTGTCTCCACAAAGTACATGCTTGAAGCGAAAAAAAGAGGAACGAAAATCATTATGGTCAATCCGTACAAAGAGCCAGCCATGGACAAATATTGGATCCCTTCCAACGGTGAATCCGCTCTATTTGGAACCAAATTAGCGGACGACTTCTATCAAGTAAACGTTGGAGGAGATATCGCCTTCATGCACGGCATTATGAAGCACTGGTTTGACATGGAAGAAGAGAAGCCTGGCTCAGCGATTAATCACTCATTTGTTCGAGAGCATGTAAATGGGTATGAAGAGTTAAAAGCAAACGTTCAACTCCAATCATGGGAGGAGATCGTCCGCTCTTCTGGCATAGCAAAAGAACGCATCATCGAACTCTCTCTTCTTCTCGCCAAAAGTCAAAGCGCCGTTTTCGCATGGGCACTTGGGTTAACCATGCATTCCTTCGCTACAGACAACATTTCCCAAGTCGCTAACCTTGCTCTACTTCGTGGTTTTCTTGGCAAAAAAAATAGTGGCTTAATGCCTTTCCGTGGACACTCGTCTGTGCAGGGCTCGGGAGAAATGGGAGCCGATCCGTTTGTTTTACCTGGAGGTGGATTTGACGCCAACAACATTCGTCGCATGGAACAAGTATGGGGATTCGAGCTACCGAAATGGCAGGGTGATATCGTTGGGGTGACCTTAGAAAACATTATCCTTCCAGAAGATCACGAACGAAAGATTAAACTTTACTACTTATCAGGAGGAAATTTCCTTGAGACGATGCCTGATCCTGATTTTATTGAAAAAGCCCTGTCTGAGTTAGATATCCGCGTTCACCAGGATATTATCCTTAACACCTCTACTCTAGTCGATGCTAAAGAAGCAGTTATCGTGCTACCCGCTCGAACGAGATATGAACAAGAAGGTGGCGGTACCTCCACTTCAACCGAGCGAATGGTTTATTTTTCGCCAGAAATAGAAGGAAATCAAAATCAGGTAGAAGAAGCTCGATCGGAATGGAAGATCTACATCGACCTTGCGAAACGAATCAAACCAGAGACGTCACACCTTGTTGATTTCACAACAGGTCAGGAAATTCGTGATGAAATCGCCATCGCAAACCCGGATTATGACGGTGTTCAACACCTATCTAAGAAAGGCGATGTATTCCAATGGGGTGGCGCATGGTTATGTGAAGATGGAATATGCCAGACGTCCGATGGTAAAGGAAACCTTGTTTCTGTTGAAATACCCGATCTGGGTAAAAAGGAAGGACAATTTATCGTTACCTCACGACGAGGGAAACAATTTAATTCCATGGTTTATAAAGAAACGGACCCGTTCAATCAAGCAGAGCGATACGACGTGCTTATGAATGCAGAAGATGCAAGCAGACTAAGCATCACTGAAGGGGAAGGAATTGTCGTTTACAATGGATTCGGTGTCTTTCAAGGAAGAGCTAAATTTGTAGATATCGCAAGTGGAAATCTAGAAGTACACTTTCCTGAAGGAAACTTCCTCTTACCTCGAGGAAGATATGAGAAATATGCCGGTATTCCCGACTACAACATTACGGTAACAGTTGAAAAAGCGGATCGCTTTAATGCTAGAAAAGATGTGCAATACCAGGAGAAAGAAATTGAAGACCTAGAAGTGAATGCACCGGTTTAATTTATGCATTCCAAACACAACCCCTATCGCTAGTTAGGATAGGGGTTTTTGATGTGCTCCTTACTCGTAATAATTGTTTCTAATAGGCGGAAATAGGCTATGTTAAACACTAAACAACTTATTCAGGAGTAGGAGTCGTCTATGAAATATCAATCGCTGTATCGGATTAGTGTGATCGTTTGGATGTCCGTTAAGTTCTTCCTTCAACTTGAACGCTTTCGAAGAAAAAGTAAGCACTCGTGGGATCAGGAACGCTGGCAGAAACTATTAAAAAAGCAAGCAAAAGAGTACAAGGGAAAAGCAATTCGGCTTGAAGGATTGCTCGTTAAGCTTGGGCAATTCCTCTCAACAAGAGCGGATATACTTCCAAAAGTTTTTCTAGAAGAAATTGAAGATCTCGTTGACCGCGTCCCTTCTTTTTCCTGGGAAAAAGCGAAACAAATTCTTGAAGAAGAATGGGCAGCGAACTATCAAGATGTAATTGACAACCTTTCAGATCGTCCGATTGCATCGGCTTCCATAGGACAAGTGTACAGAGCAACGTTAAATTCAGGTGAAGATGTGGCAATTAAAATACGTCGCCCAAACATCCGCAAGATTATACGGGCTGACTTTCAAGCCCTTCGCATCGTGTTCTGGCTCATGGATAAGTTTACGTCATACGGGAAGCAACTTGATTTAAGCAGGCTGTACGAGGAAGTTCGTCATGTGATTGAAGATGAGCTTGATTTTAAGAAAGAATTGAAAAATGGCCTTCACTTTAAGGATCGCTACAGCGATAGTCCAGGCTATCGGGTACCAAATTACGTCCCTGAATGGTCAACGAAAAAAGTGCTCGTCATGGAATGGATGGAAGGCGCTCGTATAACAAACCTTTCTTATATTGACGAGAAAGCGATTGATCGACGAGAGCTAGCTCGCAAGCTTTTAAAGGGGTATCTTGAACAACTTCTTCAAGAAGGACAATTTCACGCCGATCCTCACTCTGGTAATCTTCTTATTCAAGAAGACGGCACGATCGTTTTCATCGATTTTGGCATGGTCGGACATATTGAAGCAAAGGATGCCCTTTCCATTCGAAAGCTGATTACCGGGATCGTGCTTAGTCAGTACAGCGATGTAACAGAGGCTCTAGACGAATTGCGCTTCCTTCTTCCTAACTCTGATAAAAGACAGATTGAGAAAGCCATACAGACGCTAGTCACCTTGTTCATTGAACAGGACTTAACGATGATGGATGAAGATACCGCTGAACAAGTTTTAAAGGAAGTACAAACGCTCGTAAACAAGCAGCCCATTCAGTTACCGAGTGAGTTCGCTTTTCTAGGGAGAGCCATTTCAACCATTGTAGGAATCCTTTACACTTTGGATCCCGAAATTGATCTAATTGAAGAAGGCAAACCAATTGTGCAGGAGTGGATCAATCGCGAGGAATCGGCTGATCATCGCTATGATCCTAAAAAACTTTTGAAGCAGGTCTATGCAAGAATTTCTTCAATTGAAAATCCACTAGATCGACTTTCGGATGAATTCAACAACCATCGCCAATGGGAAGAAAACCTGAAGAAAACGGAAATTCGATCAAAAAGTATGTTATGGAATAAACACTATGCCTTTATTCTCTTTTCGTTAAGTTTCATTGGTTTTTTTGTAAGTCTAGCTTTTGAGATTCAGTCCCTATTCCTTCCTACTGTTATATCCGGCTGCATTGCTCTACTCACCATCTTTACTGTTAGTGCTATGGAAAAACGACTCTGGTTTAAAAAGGAGAAATAAAGATGGAAGATCCGAAAGTGATAAAAGAAACTACCGAAAAGCTTGGTACAAAAGAAGTGAAAGTGGAGGGACTTCAAGATGGCTATCGCATTACAGTGAAAGCGAATGAGGAAGTATTAAACAGCAGCGCCGCGTTGGCGGTGCATTTATAAACCTTCTAAAACAACTTGAAAAAACTGGGTACCGATTACCTTTTCCGTTTTCATGGATCTTACGTTTTTGGAATCGGTACTCAAGACCTTAAAGAAGGAAAGGGAACTCCTTTCCTTTTTTATTTTCACGAACACGCCTTATTGTTACAATGAAAAAATAAGGAAGAAACCAATAGAAATAACAAGCAAGAAAGGATGTTGACCGTGGAAAAATCTCACGCAGCTCACCTCATTACAAAAGTAAGAGAGGCATCTCCTCTCATTCATAATATAACGAATACCGTCGTTACCAATTTTACAGCGAACGGCTTACTCGCTGCAGGAGCAAGCCCTGTTATGGCTTATGCGAAAGAAGAAGTCGCTGATATGGCCAAGATTTCTGGAGCTCTTGTTTTAAATATCGGTACGTTAACAAAAGAACTGGTGGAGGCGATGGTCATCGCTGGAAAAGCGGCGAATGAAATGAACATTCCCGTTATTCTCGACCCGGTCGGAGCAGGGGCCACTCCGTATCGAACATCAACAGCTCGTCATATTCTTAAAGAAGTGGATGTGCAATTTCTAAGAGGAAACGCAGCGGAAATTGCAAATATTGCAGGCAAAAAGTGGTCAATTAAAGGCGTTGATGTGACAGAAGGAGAAGGAAATAGCGAAACGCTAGCAAGAAAAGCCGCAAAAATGTTTGGTTGTACGGTCATCGTTACAGGAGCGATCGACATTGTTTCAGATGGCGAAACGACACTTAAACTTGGTAACGGCCACCCGATCTTAACGAAGGTAACCGGTACTGGCTGCCTTCTCTCCTCTCTTCTCGGTGCGTTTGCAGCTGTTGAGTCAGATCCGATGCTAGCTGCATACGGCGTACTTGCGTTTTATGGTGTTGCAAGCGAAAAAGCTGCCGATCATATTGAAAATCGGCCAGGCGACTTTCAAATTGCGCTTTTAAATCAACTTTCGCTTATTACATCAGAAGAGATTGAAAAACATATCCACCTTGTCCCATAAACACCAAAATGGAGCGCAGCTGCGCTCCATTTTTTTATCTATCCAATTTATCTTATTCAAAATTGCTTAACGATGAGCAATAAAAAAACAATCTTCAATCCCTTTAAACGTATAAACAACTTTTTCAAGCAACGGATGAAAGTAGACAATAAGATAATCTCCGCTTCGATCGATGACTCGTTTACCCGAATGGTATACCGGATAATCTTGCATGGTGCATGATTCTACTTCGACTTCGGAAGTGATCCAATCCATCACTTTTGCTTCCTCATCCATTGCTTCCCCCTTGAGTCATTACTTATCTATGAATGTAAGAGTCCCTCTTTCGTCGATATGACACATTCACCTCAAGCGCTCATTTGTTTTAATGGTATCTTAATACTCTTCCACATTCCGTCAAGTCTTAAACCCAATAAAGAAACCTGAAGCGTATGCTTCAGGTTTCTTCTTAAAATAATAGTCCAATGATCCCTGCCAATATACCTAACACAATGGCAATAATAAACCAAATAAGGGCAAGAATGATGATAAGCCAACCAATGCCTTTTCTACCTGTTTGAATAAAGTAGATCCCTAGAACGATTGGTCCAAAAATCAACCCGAAAATCGCCCAGAAAAAAGAGCTTTTATCTCGTTTTTTTGCATCCACAAATAAATAAATTGCTATTACAATATTAAGAATAAGCCCAAATGACAGTTCCATACGCTCACCTCGTTTCTTATCTAAAAAAATGTTTCCCTAAAGTATGATTTTTTAAACTGCACTTTGTGAGAGGTCAATCATTAACGTATCAAATGCAAACGAAATCTTTCCAATTGGTTGAAGCATACTTTCCACCTTTTTTAGGTCGTCATAAGTCAGCTGATCTGGTTCTTCAAGATGCGTTAAATACACTTCTTTCACCTGCAGCTTTTTAATGATTTCAAGCGTTTGACGAAATGTAGCTTCTTCCTTCAGGACAGGATGATCTTTACTGATTTGTCGCTCTCCTGTTAAAGGGTGAAATTCACAAACACCCATCGGTAAAATCGCAAGATCCAATTCACCAAGCGCCGGTGGCTCCCATCCATAAAGTTCATCTGGTGCAATCAATATCCGTTTGCCTTCCCCTTCAAACAGGAACGCATAAACATAATCCTCAGATAAGCGAAACGGCGTAATTGACACCCCATTAATGGTTACTTTCTCCCCATCGTTCAGCTTATGAAGCGCTATGTATTTTTGTTGATCAAAAAAAGCAAGATGTTCACCACTACCTAACCTTGTTTGGAAATCAACGGCTACTTGCTCAGGTAAATAGACGTCCGTCGTCGTTCCTTGTGGAGGGTGATTCACCCAATCCGCATTCACTGATTCGAGCACCCGCCTCCCCATTACATGATCGGGGTGCCAATGCGAATAAAACACGCCTTCTATCCTCGAAATCTGCGAGCGATTTAACTGCATATAGCTATCTTCAGGCGTATCAATTAATACGTCAGGACCATGAACAAAAACACTGGGCCCAGATCGACTATAAGGGACGCCTTTCTTTCTCGCTTCTACGCAAACTGCACACTGACATAGTGGCCGGGGGATCGCCATGGCCCCACCGGTACCAAGAAATTCGATTTGCATACGATTTCTCCTCTCTCCTACCTTTGGAATTCTTTTCCTCTCTTTCATTTTATCATTTTCTTTCTTTTCCATAAGTTATCTCGACAATATTCGTTACAAAAAAGACAGTTTATTTAAAAAATAGGAGGGAAAACCAATCATAGATCCGAATAGAAGGAGGACGTTTCATTATGTCAGAACAACAAGCAGAAACAGCTTATCAGCTACCACGAATCGGGTCACCGGCCCCTGACTTTACTGCCAACACGACACACGGTCAACTTTCACTCGATGATTACAAAGGAAAATGGTTTGTTTTGTTTTCGCATCCGGCTGACTTCACACCAGTATGTACGACGGAATTTGTTGCTTTTCAGGAAATTTATCCTGAGTTACGAAAGCTCGATGTTGAGTTAATCGGCCTTAGTGTCGATAGCGTTTCCTCACATTTAGCATGGGTTCGAAACATTGAGAAAAATTTTGATACCGAAATTGAATTCCCGGTTATTGCCGATCTCGATCGAAAAGTGGCGACACGCTACGGCATGATCATGCCGGAAGAAAGTCAAACGGAAACGAGTCGTGCTGTATTCGTAGTTGATGATAAACAAGTTGTCCGTGCTGTCATTTATTATCCTCTTACGACCGGTCGCAACATGAATGAAATTATGAGATTAGTAAAGGCATTGAAAACAACGGATCAGCACGGTGCTCCGACACCGGCCAATTGGGAACCAGGAGATAAAGTACTTGTTTCTCCTCCTAAAACACAGGAAGATATGAAAAAGCGGGAAAACGAAGAAGGTCTTGAAGGTCTTGAATGTATTGATTGGTATTTATGTAAAAAAGAATTAAATCAATAACCGTTTGAAAGAACCGGCTAAATGACCGGTTCTTTTTCTGTTTGCTAAATATGAATTCCATCGTTTGAGGATTTTACGAAATCCTATCTCCTCACTAGTTCTTTTGGATTATTTTCCAAATTGCACTTTGCTAGATTAAGATTATAATAGAGAAGAAAGCGGATATAGTTTGACGGAGGTAATCGTATGAAAAAGGAAGAAAAAAAACTTCCAAATGCAACCATAAAGCGTCTCCCTCTCTATCTTTCTTATTTAAAGAGCGTAAAGAAATCAGGTCAAAAATCGATCTCCTCTGTTGAGATTGGTCATGCGCTTAATTTTAAATCAGATCTTGTGAGGAGAGATTTTTCTAAGATAAAAGCCCCAGGTCGAAAAGGGGCAGCGTACGAAGTTAAAAAACTTGTGAATCACCTTCACCTGATTGTAAACGAGAATACTGAGCCTGAAGCAACTTTAATTGGAGCAGGCCGACTGGGCACAGCGCTTCTTCACTATAATCACTTACGAAAATCGTCTCCTAAAATTAAAATGGCGTTTGATAATAACCCAAAAGTTGTCGGCAAAACCATTGCAGGTGTACCGGTCTATCATATCGATGAAATGAATGAACGTTTAACCGCTAGTGTAACAGTAGCGATCCTGGCTATTCCCGCCGCTTCAGCGCAAATGGTTTCTGAAAAGCTATCTGAAACCGGGATACTTGGTATTATGAATTTTTCATCTGCCTACCTTAAGCTCCCAGCTAACGTTCACCTTCAACAAATTGATTTAGCACGTGAACTGGATACACTCTCTTTCCTCATTCATTTCTTTTAATGAGATGCACGAAAACCCCTCGCTATTCAACGTGGCGCAGGGGTTTTCTTTGTCTTTCTTGAGTTTTTCTTATTTAATTTAGCAGGTTCATAGCCACTATCAAATATAATGCCGTTGGCTGTACCAGTTCTTTCGATAAGTTCATTGATATCTGCCGTATCTAACGTTTCAGCCACTTTTAAGAAAATCTGAGCAGAAGCTCTTGCATCATCTAGCGCATGGTGATGGTCGAGTTGGATCCCAAGA
The DNA here is from genome assembly GCF_009818105.1 of Bacillus sp. N1-1. Classification (NCBI taxonomy): domain Bacteria; kingdom Bacillati; phylum Bacillota; class Bacilli; order Caryophanales; family Bacillaceae; genus Bacillus; species Bacillus sp. N1-1. The sequence continues at coordinate 1,523,028 of NZ_CP046564.1, read as the reverse complement.
TAATCGGAGACAACATTTAATTTATACTTAGGTAACGCCCATGTCTTCTTTGATAGATTTACAGTGCAGTTGTACGCAAGCATTGGATATGGAAGATCATATTGATCAAGAACAGCACGTAGAACGCTCATATCAAATTGCGCATTATGGGCAATGAGGAATTTCCCTTCGACTAACTCACGAATTTCCTCTCGCCACAGAACATCAAACTCAGGTGCATCTTCGACATCTTCTTCTGTAATCCCATGAATGCTAATATTGATGCCAAAAAAACATTTTGTTTCGGTTTCACTAAACGATAATATTCTCGAATCAGTTGACCATCTTCATATTCAACAAGACCAATCGAGCAAACGCTTCCTCGTGAAGAATTTGCTGTTTCAAAATCTAACGCCACAAAATTCATATGGAAACTCCTTTACCTTTCATTACCCCCATCTTAAAAGGTTCTTTATGATTCGTCTAGCTGTTTGCCTTACCCTGCCACGAGAAATGCTTCTACCCGCGCCTTCAGCCTATTCAACATATTGTAAAATTGTCTTCTTAAACGAATCTAAAGCTTGATCTGTTGGAATTGTGTAGTCGCACTCGAGTCCAATAAATCCTTCAAAGCCTGTCTTCTTAATCGCTTTTAAGATGTTCCCATAATTTAATTCACCTGTACCTGGCTCATGACGTCCTGGATTATCAGCAATATGATAGTGATTTATTCGGTTACAATAAGTTGTTGCGTTTCGAATAACATTTCCTTCCGTAATTTGCTGATGATACACGTCAAATAATAGTTTTACATGCGGACTATCAACTTGATCGACAATCGACACCGCCTGATCTGAATATTGTAGAAAATGACCTTCATGATCGACAAGCCCATTTAGCGGTTCAACTTCAAGTACAACATCAGCCTTTTCACATAGTTCCGCACTTCTTTTAAGCGTTTCAACCATTGCTTCTTGCTGTATGCTAATAGGGGTATCGATCATCACGTTTCCCGTTTGGGTAATAATCGACGACGTTCCAAGTTTTTTACATGCTTCAATCGTTTCTGATAATCCTTGAAGATACGATTCTCGTAGTTTTGAATTAACTAAATTAAAAAAACGCGTACAAGTTGCTGTAATTCCAAAACCAATTCGACTCTGGGCCTTAGCCACTCGCTCCAGATTTAATTCCGTCCAATCATAGTATTCTAGCCCATGAAATCCATGATCCTTCACTTTTTCTAGGTGAGTGATCACATCCTCACCTGGGTAGGCTCCAATGCAGAGTGAATATTTCAATAATGATCAACTCCTTATTTCACTGCCTTGATAATCATCGTAGTTGGAAACTTTCTCGCTTTATGAAGAGAATAATAACGGTCAGAGATAGCCTCCTCTTCTCCTTCATACCGAACTGAAACATCACTTTCAATGACTTCTTGAATTGTAAAACCAGCTTTGATCAACGTATTGATATACGTTGCCATTTTGCGCTTATGAATTGTCATCCGTACGCCTTCCCTTTTAAAATCTTCAAACGTATGTAGGCCTTCCTGCTGGTAAGAACCGTTCAACGACATCTCACCATTTTCACTCGATACATGCAAATAAAGAGGATGATCCCAGCTAAAAATAAAGCTTCCTCCCTTTTTTAAATAGGAATAAACCAGCTCAAACGTACGAGTTAAATCCGTTGTCCATCCAATCGCATAGATCGAAAAAACGTGATCAAAATAGTTTTTTGGTAAATCGATCTCTTGTTCCATCGGCGCACAAAATAACTTAGCTGATAAACCGGCTAGCGTACTTTCTGCCGTTCTTCTTTGTTCTTCAGACAAATCAATTCCCCAAATTTCAGAAGCCCCTCTTTTAGCCATATACCGAAGTGAATGGCCACTACCATAGCCAATCTCCAGTACTTTCGAATTTGCCACTTCATCAAATAAATGGAGCTCGTCCTCTGTTTGTGCATAAGGACCATAATGAGGTAGCGCATCAATTCCATTAAAATGATGCGCTACTTTGTTCCAGCTTTGTTTGTTCTGGTTTAAAATTATGTTATTCATCGATCTCTCCTCCTCAACTCCAATCTATTCGGGAATAAGCGTGTGAAACCCTTTTTCCATCGAAGAATAAAGAGGCGAACGCTATGCATATAAAAAGGACAGGCGAGTGCCTGTCCAGTTCTTTATCCAGCTTTAACCGTACTTTTTACTGGTGCTTTCTCTCTCGTTAATCGATCAACGAGGCCTGACAGAGCACCATCACCTGTCACATTACAAGCTGTACCGAAGCTATCCTGTGCAAGATACAATGCGATCATAAGCGAAACCATTGTTGGATCAAATCCAAGCATTGTCTCAAGCAATCCAATCGCAGCCATCACAGCACCGCCCGGTACGCCTGGGGCAGCAATCATCGTTACCCCTAGCATAAGAATAAATGGAATAATTGATGCAAACGTCGGATCTTGCCCATTCAACAGCATCACTGCCATCGCACAAGAAACGATTGTAATCGTACTTCCTGAAAGGTGAATTGTCGCAAGAAGCGGAACGCTGAAGTCAGCTATTTTCTCACGTACACCGTTCTTTTTCGTTTGCCTTAACGTTACAGGAATTGTAGATGCAGAAGACTGAGTACCAAGCGCTGTAAAGTAGGCTGGCATCATCCCTTTAAGAAGTTTTAACGGATTCCGTGACGTTGCAGCACCTGTTACGCTATATTGGATTAAAAGCATTGTCAGGTGAAGGAGTATGATCATAACGAACACTTTTGCAAATACGCTTAAGATCGTCTGAACTTGTCCAGCACTAGTCATGTTAGCAAAAATACCAAGAATATGAAGCGGTAATAATGGAATGATGACAAAACGAATCACTTTCTCAATGATGGTTCGAAATTCAACCATAACGCCTTTTAACATCTTTCCCTTCATGGCAGCCATTCCGAGTCCTAGTGTAAACGCCAGTACGAGCGCTGTCATCACACCCATAATAGGTGGAATTTCAACTTCGAAAAAAGGTTTTAACAATGACTCTTCAGGGTTTGCCATTTCTGATGCAGCTCCGCCCGTTTCAAGAAAGAGGGGATAAAGATTTCGTGCCGCAAAGAAGGCGAGCAAGCCAGCTAAAAAAGTAGAAAGATAGGCAACCGTAGTTGTGATCCCGATCAACTTTCCCGCGCCTTTCCCGATCTCACCTATTCCAGGTGCAATAAAGCCAATAATGATTAATGGAATCGCGAAACCAAGAAAGTTTCCGAAAATCCCGTTAAATGTTGCGAAAATACGTACGACCGTTTCAGGAAGATAAGCTCCAATAACGATTCCAAGGGCAATAGCAATAAGAATACGTGGCAATAGTCCAATTTTCTTCATAGTGTCCTCCATACAAAAACATTTGTCCATCTCGGGTGTAATATATGTGTACTTTACTAAAAATTAATGGATCCTGCAAGACATATTCGTTAGAATCTGACAAGAAACTTTTGTAAACAAAAAGGTGCGAATTTTTAACTCGCAAAATAAAAGAGGCACAAGCACTACGGTAGCCCGTAACACGCTTGCACCAGTTCGTGTCAATCTTATTTATAAATGTGCTCGGTAAAGACCGATCATTAATCGCTTCCTGTTACAAAGTCATCTTCTTTCATTGATGCAAGAATGTATCCACCTGTTACACGATCATTCTCTTTCACATGAAGTTCAGAAATTTCTCCGCTTACTCCAAGCGTAATTTTCTCGGTATTGCCCTGTCCGTTTCGGATGACAAACATTGGCTCCCACTCATAAACGCGGGCTGAATGATGAACAAAGATCTTCTCAATAACACCCTCACATGGACAGACCACTGAACGATTCATGATTTTTTCCCCTTTCTAAGCATGTAATGGTTCCTCTGTGGAACAGTTTGTTTTCTATACTTCCATGATATGTTTGGCATGTTTTTCTATGATGCCAAACACTGCATTTCTTTAACCTTGCGTCCATTTTACCTACTTTTTTATTTTTGACAACCCCTTAATTTACAAGCGATCAGCTAAATGATCCCCAGCTTCTTCCTTTATGTTTTGCCGAGATAACTTCGACGTCCTTTCTAAGGTCTGCTTTCCTGAATCTCTTTTCAATAAAAGCAAACTTCCTCCTATACCTCATTCTTAATAAGTGACTTTACTTAACTGAAAATAAAAATCACGTAACCGCTCTCATCTAAGAATGATTTCATACGAAACCATCTTGATGTAGGGCCTCTATTAAATGACTTTGCTTTTCGGCGCACACCTAAAAATATTTCAGCATAATAAGAATTAAACAAAAATCACGTGATTATTTTTTTCGAAAGTAACAGCCCTTTGTCTGAATCTGAGAACTTCATTTGGTATACGTATGGATTGTCCAGTTTGCTGTGCCTTTGTTCCTTTCTAATATCCAGCCACGTTTTGTTAAAACATTTCCGATATAGCGGTTAAAAAATCCATGTCCGACTAGAATGACAGTACCATGTTTTAGTGCGCTTTCTTCTAATCGTTGAGCGGCCGTTTTCGCCCGCTTCTTTGCTAGTTCTTTGTTTTCTACCTTCTTGGAGAATCCAATCAGCCAGAGCAATCGATAAAAAACTGTCCATATGCGAGGCTTTAGCTTGAGCAACTTAACATGGAAATAAGGGAGTTCGAGTTCCCGATAGATTGAATCGGTTTGGATCGCAACCGCTGATTGTGCAGAGTCGATGGAACGCTTGAAATCACTCGTAAATACGACAAGCCTCCTTTAATGCCCGTTGTACGTTTTCAGGTGCTTCATCGCAGATTCCTTCTTCTCCGTATTTTATCACCCATTCTCGATAATCCTGACTCGTTAAACGCTTTGAAAAATCGCATGAGGATTTTCCATGTCGAATTAATCTAATTTTCACCTGCTTACACCTTACCTTTTACGAATCATTACTTAAGCATTTTCACTCATTTTTTTTAATGTTTCTTTATCAATTTCATCACGTAGTAACTTTATCATTTCATCATATTCTGCATACTCTTTCCCATAAGTAAGATTAAACTCATAATCAAACCCTGGTGGGTTCGTTCCCTGAGTATGTTGAATAATCGTCTCCATTTTATCTAGAGCTTTTACAAACTGAGACTCTTTCGTTTCGCCACGATTATACTCCTGACAAAGCGAAAGAATAGCTCCACTCTGATTTCTACCAAGAACCGAAGTGAGACGTTGCACGGCTTCCTCCTCTTTGTGAATCTTTTCTTGTTGGTTTACCTGAATCGTTGCAGAAATATCCCCGTCATACGCTTCACCAAGGTCGTGCACAAGGCACATACACAAAACACGAAAATGATCGAGCTCAGGAAATTCGTCACTTAAGGCAAAAGCAAACATCGCGAGGCGCCAGGAATGTTCTGCCACACTCTCTCGTCTGCCGCTTCTCATGTATGCCGTCCGGGTTGTATCCTTTAATCGTTCAAGTTCTTTAATAAAACTTATCATTTGAAAAACATTCATCCTGGTTAATCCTCCTCTTGTAATGATGTTCAATGATGCTGGTTGATGCTTATCCTACAAACGTTGATCATTAAAATTGCGTTTATTTTTCTTTATATGTATGAGAATCTGTTTACGTCCCAGCTTCCGGTGATTTTCCATATAAGGCTAGAATAATTTTTATTGATTCAATCGAACCTTTCTTCTGATCCACCATTGCAGCAATGGAAGTGCGATAAACATAATAAAAAAGATTCGAAAAAGTTGATAGCCGCTAATCATCGCAAGGTCAGCATCAACAATTGTTGCCGTAACGCCCATTTCAGCTAGTCCTCCCGGAGCCGTACTGAGAAATGCCGTTGCCAGGTTAATAGACGTTATTTTTGTTAAAAGAATCGCTAGTAAAAATGAAAAAAACACTAAGAGAATACTAGTAAAAATAGAATAAAACCCGATTCTCCGAATGTTACTCGACATTTCTTTTTTCAAATACAGACCAAGGTAAATTCCCAGAAAGTACTGAGAAATCAAAATGAAAAATGGGGGAAGAGCAGGTACTTCCACTGCTGTTACCGAAAATAGTGCGATGATAAGCAATGGGCCTGTTAAAAATGCAGCGGGAAGCTTCAATTTCTTCCCTAAAAACGCTCCAATCATCGTAAGCAACAAAAGACCGAACAAGGAAGGATAAGCAACTGCTTCTTTACCAACTTCAGTAGCTGGACTATTGATCGGGGCTTCTGGTTTAATAAAATACATTGTAAGGAAAGGGATTAACAAGATGACTAGGATCACGCGAATTGTTTGCATAAACACAATTGTTCCAGTGTCTATTTCTTTTGTCTCTTCACTTAGAATAGCAACTTGAGATAACCCCCCTGGTACGCTCCCGAATAAGCCGTCGATTAGCTTTATGTTTGTTTTTTTTACAATTATAAGACCGAGTAATAAACTTCCAAAAACTGTTGATAGTGTAACTGCAATAATATAGGGGAAATGTTGCGTTATTTCATGAACTGTGCGCTGCGTGAAAGAGGAACCAAGCATATAACCAATTAAAAGTAGAGCTATATTTCGTAATGGAGTAGGCCAATAGAGCGTTCTTCCTGTACTAAAATGCCAGATCGTTACTCCAGTTAACGGACCAAGCATCCAAGGAAGAGGCGCATGAAGAAGATGAAACAACAGTGATCCTAGCAATCCAATTACTATGGTTTCAATAAAAGCAGATGGTTTATTTGATAAGAATAACTGCATCGGATGTTCTCCTTTACTAACATTCACTACATCTCCAAGTATAGACGTTTTCCATTCATAGGAAAAGACAGTCAACAATACCACCATATTGTTGACTGTCTTTATTAAATTAGTTTATCTTTTAACCACTTTCGTTTAGCCAACTAGTATGTCTTATCCAATGAATGCTTTACTATATGTAATCAAATAGAAGTAAAAGGAGTAGTGAAATTCCGATAGATAAAGGCAGTGCGAGGCTTTTGTTAAGGTGATGAAGACGAACCATTGGAAACATAACGATAAGAAATAATAAGGACCAACCCAAATTCCATCCATTATGATAAGTAATTGCATCGGTAGTTGATACCAAGCATTCAACAATCCAGAATCCTACAACCCATTTTGCATTGTAGATAATCTCACTTCCACTAGATGGATAATTCGATAAAAAGAGCAAGACAACGAGAGGATTTATGACTAAATTGTGTATAAAATGAACCATTACTTTATTGAGAATGATACTCTCTTTAAAATCCCACAAATGAAATTTCTCATAAGCAATGATTTCATATACAGATGCGGCTAATGCGATATATAGCATAGTTGGGTAGTATTTCTCCCAATTTTTCCAATCAGCTTTCCAAAAGGCAAGTAACGCTAGCAGAATAACGATACCAATGTTCATTACTTATCTCCTACTTCCGAACAGTTAAAGAGATTGATCTTCCGTTTCTAGATTACGTTTTTTTACATATATATACAAAATAGTATAGGGCTTTTCCATTGATTTATTCATTTCATATAGAAATAGCGGGTGCCTGACACCACCCGCTATTTGTCAATACTTGTCGAGAATTTGTTTAATAATATTTGCGTTGAAATCCGAACCTATTCATGGACCTCTGTTTTCCATACATAATAATCCTCAGCATTAACCGCCTTTCTAACCCAAACGCTTTTCTTAGGAGCTACACGATCAGATACCTTTTGCCATGTGCCACCTCTTAATTTCCTGTACAGTTTGAACCGAGCAAATATTTTGTCTGTCACACTTTGTGAAGGCAACAAGATCCTAATCCATTTTAACACCCCTTCACGCACCTCCCCTAAAATCAAGTCAACAGAACATCGTATGCGCTCTTTAAGCGCTTCATGACTAAAACAGGCGTTATTTACCAGAAAGGAATCCGTACTCTTGTGGAACAATGAGGAAGTAGAACGTAAAGGAGTGATGAGATGAATTTATATGAGTCAACGAATGATTCAGGACAAGGATATCAAGCGGGTGACGTCGTTTACGTCATGTATCGTAATCCACACACTTACAATGTTGCTAACATCCAGGAAGCTGCTGTTGTGAACGATCCTGATCAACCTGGTAAGCTTGCCTTGTTCTTATATGAAACTTACTACCCACTTGATTCTGAGATTGCGATTTATCATTCAGAAGCGGAAGCAGAACAGGCCTATGCCACATATTTTGGATCGATCGAATAGGAGGTCTTTCATTGGTTAAACCATTTGTGCCTCAGCTCGTCTACATGGAACCAAGAGCGTTAGAGTATCCACTTGGACGGGAACTGCACGAGAAATTCTCTAAAATGGATATTGAAATTAGGGAAACTACCTCACACAATCAAGTAAGGAACCTTCCGGGAGATAATCATTTCCAGCAGTATCGCGTCGCAAAATCAACGCTTGTTGTCGGAGTAAGAAAAACGCTAAAGTTTGATACTTCCAAACCTTCTGCTGAATATGCGATTCCGTTTGCGACTGGTTGTATGGGCCACTGTCATTATTGTTATCTTCAAACAACAATGGGAAGCAAGCCCTATATCCGAACGTACGTGAATACGGATGACATATTCGATGCAGCCGAGAAATATATGCAGGAGAGAGCGCCAGAACCAACTCGGTTTGAAGCATCCTGTACGTCTGACATCGTTGGCATTGATCATTTAACACATACATTGAAACACGCGATTGAATACTTCGGAAAATCAGATTACGGACGCCTCCGCTTCGTAACAAAGTTCGCACACGTTGATCACCTTCTCGATGCAGACCATCAAGGAAGGACGCGCTTTCGCTTTAGTATGAATGCCGATTATGTCATTAAGTTTCTTGAACCGGGTACATCGCGACTGGATGAACGGATCGAAGCAGCAGCGAAAGTCGCTGAAGCTGGTTATCCACTTGGATTTATCATTGCCCCTATTTACTTGTATGATGATTGGAAACAAGGCTATCTAACTTTATTTGAGAAACTAGAGGAGAAGCTTCCAAAAAGTGCAACGAAGGACTTAACATTTGAACTGATTCAGCACCGGTTCACAAAGCCGGCGAAACGCGTCATTCAAAAAAATTATCCGATGACAAAACTTGAAATGGAAGAAGAAGACCGGATGTACAAATGGGGAAAATACGGCATCGGCAAGTACGTCTATCAAAAAGATCAGCAGCAGGATATGAAAGATACATTAGGAGGTTACATCAATAAGTTCTTCCCAGATGCGAAATTGGAGTACTTCACTTAGGTGGGTAGTGCCTGTCACCGCCCGCTTTTGCTCGAACTGTGTCGAATATCAGATTAATCCATCAAAAAAGGCATGGAAGCAATTTGCTTCCATGCCTTTCATCTATGAACGTTCATCACTCTATGTAATCACATAAGCAAGTTTAAACCCAAACCCGCTCCGTCGTCACTATAAGTGTCTCAAAGCCCGCGTAAAAGCAGGTGGGTACCCGCACAGCTACCTTTAACGTCCCGCTCAGAAGGCCGGCTTGTTATCAGCAACTGGATGTAGAGTTCCCGGAAAACTAGCATCGGTTTGAGACAACCGTTGTTAACGTGCGTTGCAGGAAATGGGTATTGCTTATGCTTATACTCTACACCTTCCACCATACAAAATCAATGGTTCTGATTTCCAATTCAGCGCCTCTTCCTTTAAAATAACAAACGACCAAGGGAAATAACTGCCGTAACCGTAATCATACTGAATACGGTGGAGGCAAGAACAATTTGCGCAGATAGCTCGGGCTCATTCTCATATTCTTGCGCAATGATCGCACTATTCACTGCTGTTGGCATCGCGGATGAAATAAACAAGGCCTGAGCTGTAACACCCTCGATTCCTAACACAAAAATAATGCCGAGCGCAATGAGAGGACCAAGTAAAAGACGGATGATCAAGCTCACATACACAACTGATAAATTCTTCGATAAACGTAGTTGAGCAACCTGAGCCCCAAGCGTTAATAACGCGATCGCGATCATCGAATCCGCAATGTAATCTGCTGGTATGAGGACAAATTCAGGAACAGTGACATTTAGTAAATTGAACCCGATCCCAAGTAACATCGCATATAAAACCGGCATTTTAAAATAACCAAGAAGCGCACTTACCTTGCTTCCTTCGACCGTTTTCAATGCAAAAATCCCCCACGAGAACGTAAGAATGTTCTGGAACGTTAAGATAATGACTTGAATCGACATCGCAAAGGGATCTTGTTTAAAAACGAGATCATTTACAGGGACGCCATAGTTCCCTGAATTATAGAACAGTATACTGTTTGTAAACGAAGCACGTACGCTTCGACTGTAGCCAAATAATCGACTGATTAAATTAGATACAAAGTATAAAACCACAATTAAAATACTAAAAAACGTAAGTACGGATAGAAATAATGATAAAGAAAAAGCTGTTTCGTAAAGCTTTAGAAAAATAAATCCAGGCACGATGAAATAAATGTTTACTTTTGCAAGCGTGTATAAATCAAATTGAAAAATGCGATGAAGCAATACGCCAATCCCAATTAGAATAAACACGGGCACAATAATCTCAATAAATACACCTAACACAAGAGTCCCTCAATTCTTAACTGCATTCTGTTACCCTTTACAGTCTACACGAATCTCAGAAACTCTTCAGTACTCTTGCTTAATCTTATAAGGAATCAATTACACAAAGAGTAAACCCCAATTCATTTGTTCTAGGCTTCAACCTTTTCCTTAATTGAATCACGAAGCACCGCATTAACTGCTTTTCGACGCTTCCATAAATAAACAATTAGTTCTTCAGATTCCAAAAAACGCTCCTCTTCATCGCAATACGATGCACCTTTACAATGAACTGAAAACGATGAGTTCTCATATTTCATGAGAGTACAAAGGCCATTTCTTTCAGTATCTTCAAAAACCATATAATGCTTTTGGCCAACCTGATCAAATTCAGCTAGTTGATCGAAACCCTTTAGCAAAGTTTCTACATCAGCCTTACGTTTAATAATGTTCACGCTCTTCCTCTCCTTATTTGCAAAATCGCTCTTTATCTCTAGCTACTATTATTCGATTTAACACGCTAAAATCCTTCTTTTACAGTGCCAACAGCAAAAAGCCAGTCATCATAACTGGCTTTTTGAAGCGTGACTTATTGAAATTCTTCTATCTCATCATATTTCACATCGATCAGCTTATCTTTTTGAGGGTTAACAAGCACATACACGCGAATCTCTCTTGACTGACCGTTTTGCTTTAACGTAAATTCGAAATCATATTGTTCTCTTACATCAGAGATAAATACTTTTCCATCATACCTATAGTCAGTCACTTGTTGACCTGGATATTTTTTGGTCGTTTCCTCAATAGCCGTTTTCCCCCACTTTGCATAAGAAGGAGCTTCCGCATGAACGGTAATTGGGACAAGAAAAAGGACCGTTACACTTAATATAAAGATTAATTTTTGTAACAATTCGCCTACCTCCATTCAATGTACTCTGAAGATAGTATTCATTCCTTTTGTGGAAATCATGCATAAGTAGCGTTACCTCTGCTGTTCCACATCAGGTAAATATTTTACAATCACCCTGATAATCACCAACAATAACATGGTGCTCACAAATGTATACATCCATGTCCAGGTTTCATAGTGAATAAGATCTGTATATTTTTCGAGAAAAAATTCCAAGATTGTAATAATCGCCGAATAAATAGCTGCCTTTCCAAAATAACCAACCCATCCTGAACGAAATGTCGATTGGTAATAATACACGCCCAATACTGGAAATAAAACATATTCGTATGTAAGGCTTGAGTCAAAATGTTGGTTAAACAAGTTGACAGGATAAGTCAGCATCCCTTCTTCGACAACAATGACCCCAATGATCGAAGAAAAATACCCTGTAAGTAAAAAAAAGAGAAGCCATTCTTTTATTAGGGGCTTTCGAAGACTATAAATAAATAAACCAATTCCTAAAAAAACTAATAACCAGAGTAATGCTTTTTCGAACATCACGTTTATCACCTTCGTATTAATTCTCTATCAAATAATTATTCCCCCACCTTCAAAACCTATGCAAAGTTAATAAGGACGGTAATAAGTTAACGTTTCATAATTGGTTAACCACATTATTTTACAAGAAAAAAGAATACATTTTTACCTTCACGGTTTAACGCCACATACTGAGGGTAATTCTAAAGTGTTAATGAAAGAATTTGAAGGGAGCCCCAGTCATGATGAAAAAACTATTACCATGGCAGTTACGAAAATATTTCGAGATGTCAAGGCGAATCCGTAAACATGAACTACAGGCAACGCTCTGGTATATGCCAGGCTTATATATTTTAGGTGCCTTTGTTTTTGTAGCCGCCACTTTATATTTGGATTTAGTTCTCGAACTTTCACAGTACACGCCAAACATGATCCGAACGACAGCACAACCCACCAGGCTACTCATAAGTGCCCTTATTGGCGGAATTTTAACACTAAGCGCCTTTACGCTTAACTCCTTACTCGTTGTTCTTACAACATTTAGCGGACAGTTTTCACCTCGCATGCTACTTAATTTCGTAGCCGATCGAACCACTCAGCACTTTATCGGTATTTTCCACGGAAGCTTTGTTTATGTCCTTGTCGTTTTCTTATTTATTACAAGTAAAGAAGATGAATATTTCGTTGCCATCCCAGGCACGACCGTTTTTCTCGCATTTGTGACGGTTGTTACGTTTATTTTCTTTATCAACCATGCAACAAGTTGGATGCAGGTACATAATATCGCCACAAACATGAAGGAAGAATCGATCTCGATTGTGAGAGAAACACTCAGAAATGACCTTGAACAATTTCGCTGTGAAGACCCAGGCGATCTTATGGAGAAAGAAAGAGAAACCGAAACCCTAATTACAGCTCCCGATTCAGGATACATCCAGCTTATTGATTTTAAGGCGATGATTGATGAAGCTCAAAAAGATCAAATCATTATTAAACTTCATAATAAAGTGGGGGATTACGTATTAAAAGGGAATCGCTTCTTTTCCTACTGGGGAGCTGGTGCCGAGCGAGTGAACGTAGAACAATACTGCCGGCACATTGAACTGGGCTATAAAGAAACCGAAATTCAGGATTTAAAGATGGGAATGACGAAACTTGCTGAAATCGGGGTGAAATCATTAGGGAATGACGACCCTCAAACAACCATTACCGTCATTCACCAAATGGCCGATCTCCTTCTAGAAGTCGAGCGAGACATTACATTTACCCCTTATCTTGCCGATCATGAACAACAAGTAAGAGTTGTCATGGATGCAGAAGATTTTAGTTATTATGTATATCGAGGCTTTGGCTATTTAAGGCATTACGCAGGAGACAATTACCCAATCATAACTGAAATTATCGCTGCCCTTAGCATGGTTGCCCAGTCGATTAGTAAAGATAAGCTTGATGTTGTTTGGGATTTCGCTAAAAATTCGATGGACCATATTCCAAAACAGTTCATATACCATCTCGACCGTGATTACTTGTTAAATCGTCTCTATGACCTCGCCGTCTTTACAGGGCATCAAGATGATTATAAACCAATCGAGAAACGCCTTCTTGAAATTGAAGAAAAGCACTCCTGATTTTTGATATAAACGAAAAAAGGTGACCCTTTAAAGGTCACCTTTTTTTACCGATACGTTGCTACTTTGCTTACAATCTCATCTTCTTTTTGCAGTTCTTCAAACGAATAAACGCCTTCTACAAAAATTTGATGCCAGAGCATAAAGATTAGCACGGTCCATATTTTTCGTGAATAATCTCCTTTTTCAGCTTTATGTGCTTGAAGAAGCTTTATCACAATCGTTTTATCAATTAAATAATCCGTTTCACTTACATGAATCAACTGCTTTGCCCATTCATATAATTCATTTCGTAACCAGTGTCGAATCGGTACTGGGAAACCAAGTTTCTTTCGGTCAAGAACATGATCCGGCACAATGCCACGAGCTGCTTTCCTGAGAATCGATTTTGTCGTACCGTCTGCTATTTTTTCATTAACTGGAATTTCCCGCGCCACTCTAAACACTTCTTTATCTAAAAATGGAACGCGTAATTCAAGAGCATTCGCCATCGTCATCTTATCCGCTTTTAAAAGGATATCTCCCCTTAACCACGTTTGTATGTCGATGTATTGCATCTGATTAACCGGATTGTCTCGCTTCACATTTTGATAAAATGGTTTGGTGATCTTTTGATAATGCTCATTTTGATAGTAAGTGGTGAGGAGTTTTTCCTTTTCATTTTCCTCAAACATCTTAGCGTTTCCGATATAACGCTCAGAAAGTGGTGTTGAACCCCTCTCAAGAAAACTTTTTCCTCGAACTCCCTCAGGCAACACATTCGCAACACGATTCACCATCTTCTTCATAACACCAGGCATTGGTTGGAAAAGACGAAGCGCATCGGGTTCACGATAAATGTTATATCCACCAAAAAGCTCATCAGCACCTTCACCTGATAAAACAACCGTCACATGCTTTCTTGCTTCTCGTGCAACGAAATAAAGAGGCACACATGCTGGATCCGCCAGAGGGTCATCCATATGCCACATAATCTTAGGAAGCTTTTGGACATATTCCTTAGCAGAAATCATATAAGAGTAATTAGGAACCTCAAGCTTATCAGCCGTTTCCTTGGCAACGTCAACTTCAGAGTATCCTTCACGCTCAAATCCAACAGAAAATGTTTTAATTTGCGGATTGAATTTCTTTGCCATGGAAACGATAATGGATGAGTCAATTCCTCCTGATAAGAAAGAACCTACTGGAACATCACTGCGCATATGCATATTAACGGAATCATAAAGAACGTTTTGAATATCCTTCGCCCAATTTCGTTCTGCTGTTATTGGTGTGAAAGTTGCGTGGAAATAACGTTTGAATATGATTGGTTCATGTTGTTTCTTCACAAAATAATGACCGGGTTCGACTTTTTTAATACCCTCCGTCATCGTCAGCGGTTCTGGCACATATTGAAAACTTAAATAATGCTGAAGAGCTGCCGGATTCACTGCTTCGAACTGATCAATCATCGTAATGCTTTTTTTCTCAGAAGCAAAAATAACTTCTTCTTCTGTTTGCTTGTAATAAAGCGGCTTAATTCCAAAAGGATCACGAGCACCAACTAGCTTCTTTTCAAGCTTGTCCCAGATGAGGATTGAAAACATTCCCCTTAATTCTGCAAATGCCTTTTCTCCTTTATGAACAAAAAGAGTTAGCACAACTTCTGTGTCTGACTCTGTTTGGAACGAATAGCCTTCTTTCTTTAATCGTTCACGAAGTTCAACATAGTTATAAACTTCACCATTAAAAACCATCCAATAGCGCTTATTTTCATAATGATAAGGCTGATGGCCACTTTCAAGGTCGATAATACTTAATCTTCTAAAACCAAGAGAAATTGATTCATCTGTATAATAGCCCTCATCATCGGGACCTCTATGCGTAATAATTTGATTTCTTTTCTTGAAATCAGCATGATTGTGATGATCCGTTTTTCCTGGTTCTGTACGTAATACCCCAACAAAACCACACATATTTATAGCCACACTTTCATTTAGATTAACAGTCCTATTGTAACATTAATGTAACAAAAAGTAATCTAAGTGTTACAAAAGACGTTTACTCTAATTTTTTTTGCGACGAACTTTTGCTATCAAAAAGGTTCATTCTTTAAACGTTTTAAATATGGAAAAGGTTTCATCCGAAGCATTTTCTTTAGTTAGCTATTTCGTTCAATATCCGCTCGTCACTTCTTCTATTAAATCACAATCCTGAACCAATCGTAACCGCTTACCAAAACAAGTCATCATTCGACAAGTTTAGATAAATTCATCCTTTTTCTATACCTCGCGTTTTGTTGCAAAGATAAGATGAAACATGCCAAATAAGTGGCTTTCAATTCTACTCACGTGCAAACTTGAATGCTTAACATAATCCAGCATATCTCTGTCGACATGACAGCCAATCCTTTCCGATAAAAAAGGATCTACTTTCTTCTGTAATTTACCCACTAACGGATTTGTGCTCACGCCATGCTCAAACAATAAAACTTGCCCACCTGGTTTACACCATTTCGCCATTTGCTCTAACACATATGCTGGGTGTGGATAAGAACACATAGACAACGTTGATACAACCGTATCAAATGTATTTTCTTCAAACTCTAGTTTTTCCACATCATTATGGAGCACCGTACACGGATACCTCGTTTCCTTTGCAGCCTCCCTAGCATACCGAACCATTTCCATACTAAAATCGACTGCTGTGAGCGAGGAAATGTTTTGATAGATTGGAAAATTCGTTCCTGTTCCTGCAGATAGCTCGAGGATGTCTCCATCCGCCTTAGCTAATAACTTGTGTCGCCACTTCGTATCTATAGTCGTTTTTTGTCTTCTTTTTTCGTACATTTTCGCATGGGTATCGAATATTTTAGCTTGTTTCGTTGGATTCATCGTGAAACTTCCCTTCCTTCTAACAACTTCTTTTTGAACATCCAACGTACTTTATAAATTTAAAAAACACATTATATTCACGTATTTTACATCATAACCTTCAATAGTATTATACTTCCCTTTCTCCCCTACCTTCTAACATGCTATTGAAATGTTTTCCTTCATTGACAGGCATAAAAAAAGAGCAGCGGAATGGTTCCGAAGCTCTCACACCCTTCCAATATACTTTGACCAACGAACGATTCCTGGTTGACCTGGCACCCAATTTGCCGGCACTGCTTCTCCCGTTTTTTTATTATATTGAAGTGCTTGCATGAGACGAAGAATTTCAAAGGCGTTTCTTCCCACCTCGACAGGATACATCATTTTTGAAACAATTACGCCTTCTGGATTTATAATAACTGTTCCTCGATACGTTGCACCCGCTTCTTCATTTAACACGCGGTAGTCTCGACTAATCCGATGATTCCTATCACTAACAAGAGGATAGTTCACTTTAGAGGCGGCTGGTGAAACCTCGGTGAAAACTTTATGGGCATACACACTATCTGTACTAATTCCGAGAACAACAGAATTCATAGCTTGAAGCTCTGGATAAATAGCAGCGACCGCTGCTAGTTCTGTCGGTCACACAAAGGTAAAATCACTTGTATAGAAAAATAAGATCACCCATTTTCCTTTATAGTCCGCAAGATCGATTTCTTTAATCTTCTTCTCAATCGGATCATAGGCTTCAGCTCGAAATAAAGGAGCCTGATCGTTTGTTTGCGCACAGTTCGGAAGAGAACATGATTGCTTTTCATCCACCACATTTCCACCTCTTTTCACAGGCAGTATATGTGAGGAAAAGAGATTTATTGTCTTTTTTCTTCTAACAAATAAACAGAGAGCTTCTTCTTTATTGAAGAAACCCTCTGTCCCGCATTCATTACCCTTTCATAGCAGCCCACTCTTCTTTAGATGGTCCTACCATTCCAGGAACGGTTAAACCTGCTTGACGCATCAGAACCGTCATTTGTCCTCGGTGGTGTGTTTGATGTTGAAGCAATAAATACAGAATACTTCCGTAAGTTGTTTCACTACCAAAAAACGTTGTTGATTCTGATAATTTTTCATCATTCCACTGCTCTTGTAGCACACGGACGAAACCTTCAGCCGTTTGCTCATATAACGCTTTAATTTCATGAGCATTGTATGACTCCCGTTCTTCTAAAGGAGTTAGATCAAGTCCAGCACTAGACATCATAAACGTGATCGCCTGTGATAAGTGGACCCCTAACTTTTCAAGCGTAAAGTGATCTGGAGCAACCTTTTTTGAAAGAGACTCATCTGTTAAATAACTCAATAGTTTACCAGTTTGCGCCGTTTCGCGCTCCCAAACATGAACAAAATCTTCCATTTGACGGAACATTTGATAACCTCCTGAATATGTATTCATTTTCTACTCCTATTTTACACCTCGCCTATAAGACATGAAAGAGCGAAAATACCTGTTTTCCAAGTCTGTTCCAACACACAAAAATCCCCTCGCAAGGAGGGGGGAGAGAATAGGCTATGTTTCACTATATGCACACCACGTTACCATTATGATCTTGAAAAAATGGCTAGTGTACAATCTAAACTGTCTTTCCGCAGCAATTCAAGCAATTACGCACACTTTTATCTTCTGATTTAAATGTAAGAACCAAATTTCCCAGATTGTTAGGCATAAGAAATGAATTATGTTATTATATAAATCAGTTTAAATGGAAAAGAGGGATTTGCATGGAGGAAGAACAGGAAATCATTCTCCCTGAAATCGGTAGTGTAGTCGAAATCGATAACCGAAAAGCTAAAGTAGTTAGCTTATTGAACAATACGATTGTGGCTGAATGGGAAGAATACTCAGAAGACGAAGAAAAACGCATCGTCGTAAGACACGAAGAATATAAAATGCTTTAATACAGAAAAGCGCAAGCGCCCGTTTAGGTCCGACAAGCGCTGGAGGACTTTCATTTGAACACGTCCTTTGTGTTCGGATGAAAGTCTGAAGCGTCTCGAGGATCTGGGCGCTGGAGCTAGATCAGAAAAGCGCAAGCGCCTGTTTAGGTCCGACAAGCGCTGGAGCCTTTCGAAAAAAATGCATACGAAAGAACAGGTCAGGATTATATTCCTGGCCTGTTTTCTATCTTCTAATCCACCATTCGCTTAAAACGATAAACAAAATGACCACTACTAAAGCAAACCATGGAAACCAATCAGGCACATACTCACATCCAAACAAGATGACGCCCCCCTCTTTAAGCGAAAAAGCAATAAAAAAAGAGACTGCTGGGAAAGTCTCTTATCAACCGTTCATTGGTTCATCCTAGACTAACGCGTACGTTCTTGCGAGAGTTCTTCATAGGCTTGCGTAAATTTCTGATACGTTTCCTCACCGTTTTTCATTTCATCACCTTGAAAAAGCTCTTCAAACGCAAACGATCTTGCCTTTTCTAAAGAGAAATCTCGCGAACTCATAACGAGTTGCATATAAGACTTAAAATAAGCCTTACTTAACTTACCTGCATTTTTTGTAATCATCACTTGTCACCCCTTAAATTGAAGCCCTTTTCTCCTAAAAAGGGCTTCCGTAGCTAATAAGTCGAATGAATCTTGCCCATATTATAATCGTCCTATTGATAGGAAAGCAATTTAAAGTGTTTCATTCGATATATCGTTTTTATCTAGATAGGGTAAGCTTATCGTAAAAGTTGTTTCGTTTTCATCTGACTGACAGCTAATGTTGCCGCTATGATTTTGAATGATCTTCTGACAAACATACAGACCAATTCCAGTGCCAAGTTCTTTCGTTGTATAAAAAGGTTCAAATATTCGATCCAATGTTTCCATCGGGATTTTTGGACCATTGTTCGTAATATGAATATGAATTGTTCCATGCAACCGTTCACCGTGAATACGTATACATCTTGGATAACCTTCAGCCTTCAAAGCATCTAGAGAATTCATGAGAATGTTAAGAAAAACTTGCCTTAACTTATCCTGTTGTCCAAAAATAGAAATCCCTTCAGGAAAGTCATTTCGAATCTCTACGTCTATGTCAACAATGCTAGGATAAATGAATTCTATAATTGACTCGAAGATCGCATTCACTTCTAACCATTCTTCAAGACCACTATCGATTTCCTTCTTCGAGACATGAAGAAACTGAGCAATACGAAAATTTAACTGCTGAAGTTCATGGTCTATCACATCAATATAATTTAATGAAGGGTTTTCTTTTTGAAGCAGCTTTACAAACCCCATAATTGCTGTAAGTGGGTTTCTAAATTCGTGTACGAAACTAGAAGACATCTGACCGAGAATCGAAAGCTTCTCTTGATGCGTTTCATCAATAAAAGAAATTTTCTCCTGAAGTTCATTTTCTTTTAACTTCGTATATTCTGTTACAGCATGATATGAAAACAGATCAAAGAGTTCATTGATAGAATCTAAAATCGCTTGCAAGTCATTCAATTGGACATTTGAGTAGGTCATATGCTTCATAAGAACGCTTCGGCCTGCATTCACATTGTAAATAAAATCGCCAATATTCACGTTTGCTTCAGCTCGCTCAATCGCAACTTTATGAGCTAGCGAAATGATTTTTTCCTCACAAATCGCCTCCTCAATGTTTTTCTGCACTAGACGGTACATAAGAATGCCATTCGCCTCTACTTTATCTCGGTGAACATCCGTATCGGAAATTCGAATTTTCGCTTTCCATTTAATAAGATAGCTTTCCAGATTTTGATCCAGATAGTCTAGTAGTTGCTCTCGTACAGCCATTGCTCATTCACCTCTTTCTGCCTGTTATGGTTCTAATATAATTATAGTATTTCAGGGTGTTTATTACTTATAATCATCATATACGAGAGGGAAAATTACGCACCTTTTTATCCGTTATACATTGTGCCCATATATTCCAATCAATATCTTTATTTAGTCAAAATCAAATTAGGACACTGTACATCATATAATTTCCATTTTATCATGAAAAACAAATTTCTGTGAACGCATACAAAAAAAGCAACCTTTTGAAATAAGGGTTGCTCTTATAATAATAATTCATCATTTTCCACCTGTAAAAGTAACTCCTTTAATAAAAAATCGATTAAAGAAAGCGTAAATTAATAAAGAGGGGATCGTCATCAACGTAGAAGCCGCCATAATGTAATTCCAGAAGCTAATGTATTGACCTTTAAAGGCATTTAACCCGAGCGTTAACGTAAACATCTCTTTATCTGACATAACGATAAGAGGGCGCATAAAATCATTCCATCCTGCCATAAACGTAAAAACAGCCTGTGCAGCTAGAGCTGGCTTGGCAAGGGGAAGGACAATCCTAAAAAAGGTTCCGATTCTGCTAAGTCCATCCATTTGAGCTGCCTCTTCTAGTTCTTTAGGGAAATTAATAAAGAACTGGCGCATCATGAAAATAAAAGTGGCATTCACCATGCCAGGAACAATCAATCCCTGATAAGTATTAAGCCATCCAAATGATTTCAAAATGAGGTAGCTTGGAATCATCGTTACCTGTCCAGGAATCATTAGGACAGCAAGGATAAGAAAGAACCAGACCTTCTGACCTGAGAATTTAATCCGGGCTAATGCATACCCAGCCATCGAGTTAAAGATAAGGTTTAGGATTACCATCGATCCTGTTACAAACAAACTATTCAACATCCATCTAAAAAACAAAGGCTCCTGTTTAAATAGTTCCGTGTAATTATCAAGAGTAAAATCCTTTGGGATAAGCGAAAGCTCACCAGAAACGATTTCAGGAAGCGGTTTAAAAGAGGAAGAGATCGCCCAAATAAATGGGATAAACGTGATAACCGCGTAGATGATTAAGACCGTATATAAAAGAGGTTTCGAAAATCCTTTCTTCTTCTTCAAATGGAACACCTCCTAATCATGTAGTTTTTCTTCGGCAAAGAATTTCCTCTGTATCAGTGTAACCACCAAGATAATGATGGCTAACACGACTGCAAGTGCCGAGGCATACCCCATATCTAATAGTTTAAAGGCATATTGGTAGATTAATAGCACAATGGTTAGCGTCGAGTTATTTGGCCCACCTGATCCACCTGAGAAAATATATGATTGGTCAAACAATTGAAATGTCCCAATCACAGACATAACTACCACAAAGAATGTCACAGGTTTCAACATTGGAATGGTAATTTTAAAGAATTTCTGCCACCAATTTGCTCCGTCGATCGTTGCCGCTTCGTAGATTGAATCTGAAATATCTTGCATGGCTGCTAAATAAATGATCATGAAAAATGGAGCCGTCGCCCAAATGTTCATAATCATAATCGATTTCAAGGCGATCGCTGGATCAGCTAGCCAGTTATAGGTTGGGAGATTTACGAATGCTAGCACATGATTGATTAACCCATCTGGATTATACATCCACATGAAAATAAGGGTTAGGACAGCTGATGACGTAACGGTTGGTAGGAAAAAAATAATACGAAACAAATTTTTCCCTTTAATATCTGAATTTAATACAGCTGCGAGGATAAGGGCTAGAAATGTCTGAATTGGCACGACGATTGCCACATATTCTGCTGTATTCTTCAGTGAAATCAATGCCCTGCTGTCAACTTCCATCCTTAAGAAATTGTCCAGTCCAGTAAATTGATAGCTTGTCCCACCAAGAAGTTCCACTTTATTAAATGAGAGAAAAATAGCGTAAAAAATAGGGATTAAGATGAAAATGCCAATCACAAAAATTGCCGGCCCCATGAAAAAATACCCTGTGAACGTTTCTTTCAAGGCCTTCCCGATTGGCTTACGCTTCGTATAATTTGGATTTGTACCCTGCGTTTCTAAGGGTTGATTTGAAGGATGACCCTTACTCAATTGCAACACTTCCTTTCAAAGATACGGTCCAACTAAAAAGGGGGAAGCTCTCCCCCATGCTCACTTAATTTCCAGCACTAATTTCCTGGTTAGCTGTATCTTCTGCTTTCTTCAGAGCTTTATCAAGAGGTTGTTCTCCAAGCAAAGCGCTTGTAAATTGATTATCAAAGTTATTGGAAATCGTCGGTAGGTTTTCCCCTGCTTGCCATGGTTGCGCATAGGATGCACCATTCACGAGGGCACCGCGAATTTCATCATCTGCATAACCTAATTCTTCTGCAACCGATTTTCTCGTTGGAAGCGCGAAGCCTTTACTCGTCCAAATCTTCATCCCTTCTTTCCCTGTAAGGTAGGAAATCAGCTCCCATGCAGCGTCTTTTTTCTCTGACTCTTTGTTCATAACATAAGCAACTGGGAAGGCGGCCGTAGCCTGTTCACCTTTAATCGTTGGAACTTCTGCTGTTCCAAATTCAAGGTCAGCGAAGTTATTTTCAAGGAAGGGCACTGCCCAGTTTCCTTCAATCACCATAGCAGCTTCACCCTGTCCAAACATCTCTCCGCCCCAGCCAGCACCTACATCACTTGGTAGCGCTGATGTTTTGTCGTTACGATATTGATCGACAACTGGTTGAAGAGCTTCGATCGCTTCCTTACTTGCAAATGCAGCATTTCCATCTTTGTCAACCAATTTTGCTCCATAAGAATCCAGTTTGTAGAATTGTCGTGCAAGTTCTTTTGCAAGACCTAGACCATATTGTTCTGGTTTGCCATCACCATCTTCATCAACCGTCAATTTCTTTGCATACTCTCTAAGCTCTTCCATAGTCTTTGGGGGTTCTGTTAATCCAGCTTCTTCAAACGCTTTTTTATTGTAAAAAAGCGCTAAGGTAGAGAAGTCTTTCGGAAACCCGTATGTTTTGCCATCTTGTTTAAATGCATCTACGAGTGGCTGCTCAAAATCGTCTACATCAAAATCATCTGTCACGTACTCATCTAATGGCTCAAGCACGCCCTTGCTCATAAGACCTGGTGCTTCAGAAGCATCAAGATAAAACACATCCGCAGCTTCTCCGCCAATCAAGCGCGTTTTCATGACATCCATATACTGATCAGAAATTGTTTGGAACTCTACGTCGATGTCTGGATGCTCTTCCTCAAAAGAAGCAAGCGTCTCTTCAAGTAATTCTTGTTCTTCTGGACTAGCTCCCCACCCGCTCATTTCAACAACAGTCTTTCCATCTGAACTTTCATTTCCAGACTCCTCACCACTACTACAACCAGTTAACATAGCGCCGATTAAGAAGGAAGAGACAACAGTAGCAGACAACCATTTTTTCGTTTTCATGATAATGAATCCCCTTTCAAAAATTGTTATGAATGACCCTGAACAGTCTACTATCTAGCTCAGGGAAGTTTCTGCAACAGCCATTCGCAAACCAGTTGTATTTTCGTGAACATTTAGCTCTGTCATCCCATTGGTTGTTCGATTGAGTGATACAGAAAGAATGCCATCGCCGATACGTAGTTGCTCAACACGTAGTTCATTCATTCCATCAAGTAGACGGGGCTTTAACGTTAATACACCCTTCAAACTATCTGGGAAACAGCCGAGGAGAGTTTGAATAAATGTGAGTGGCGTCCCCGCTGCCCATGCTTGTGGCGAACAGGCCACAGGATATTTAACTAGTTTGCCTAAACGATGGTCATAGCCACAAAATAATTCAGCAAGACGATCATATTCAAAGTGCTCAGCAGCCTCTATGAGACCGTTCATGATAAGGGAGGCTTCTTCTGTTCGATCGTTTTTCCCCATCCCAAGCAAAATCATACTGTTATCATGTGGCCAAACACTTCCATCATGGTAACTCATGGGGTTGTAGCCTGCTTCTCCGTCGGCCATAGTTCGGACGCCAAACCCTGAGAACATTTTCTCTGACGTGAGCACCCGCGACACGGAGTCAATCCTTTCTTCATCAAGGATGCCTGAGTAAAGCAAGTGTCCAGGATTGGATGTTAGCGTTCCAACTTGGTTTTTATCTTTGTCGAGTGCAATCGCATAAAAACCGTGTTCCTCCATCCAGAAAGCATTGTGGAATGTCACTTTTAGACTTGCTGCTTGCTCTCTTAATTCTTTTGCCATATGTGGATCTTGCAAAGCATCAAACAAATCGGCAAGACCTGATTTCGCTTGATAAACATATCCCTGCACTTCTACTAAAGCAATCGGAGTTTCTGCGTAATCGCCATTACGATGCACGATGGAATCACCTGAATCTTTCCACCCCTGATTCGCGATTCCCTTACTCGATTCCTGATGATACTCCACTAGTCCATCTCCGTCTCGATCACCATATTGATCAATCCAGTCAAGAGCAGCATGGATGTTTGGTAGGAGTTCTTTAGCAAGCCCTAGGTCATTCGTCCACTTTACGTACTCAACGAGTAAGACGAGAAATAATGGTGTGGAATCAACCGATCCATAATAGGGAGCAAAAGGAATTTGGTTCGTATTCGCTAATTCTCCATAGCGAATTTCATGCATGATTTTTCCTGGTTGTTCATCTCTCCAGGGATCATTGTTTTTCCCTTGATAATGTGCCATTGTTCTGAGCGTGCCTTTCGCTACCTCTGGATTGAACGAGAGCATTTGTAACGCAGCAATCATACTATCCCGACCAAACGGAACGCCAAACCACGGTAATCCTGCAACTGGAAACGGCCCGTAGCCAAGATCAGTTAATAGCAACCTTAGATCACTAACACCGCGATCAACCATCCTTTGTAAAGGCAGGTAATCTGTTTTAACATTCGTCGTCTTATCATTCCAAGATTGATAGGAAGTAACAAGCTTTCTGTAAGCAACATCAGGGGAATAAACTGTACCTCGCTCACCATCAATCACCGGGTTTACTTTAAATGTAAGCGTCTGTTCCTCACCATGAATAAGATTGAATTCAAAATTCACATATCCTTCCTTCACTTCTATCGGTTCACGATCCCAGCTTACGATTGATGACCGCCTAACATTGTCTGCCCCTTCATAGTCGTAAGTCAGAGAATGGGCCCCCACCTCAACGCCAGTCCGTGATCCAACTTTGCCACTTTGAAATCCTCTAATTAGAAACATATCTGCAAAATCAATGTCGATAGTAAAACTAATTTGAAACGTAAGAGGCTTCGGATAATAATTCTTAACAACCACTTGCTCATACAAAACGTCTTCATAAATAAAGCGTTTACGTTTTAGTTCAATGGACTCTCTCCATAAAATCAACCGTCCGTTCTCTTCCATATGAGGATTTGTCAGGATCATTTCATTTTCATAGCTTTTTTTTGCTTCTGAGGAAAGTAAGATTGGTTCTTTTCCATTAATCTTCATCTCAAAACTACTTAGAAACCTTGTGTCCTTTTTATAAAGGCCAGGTCCATAAGGGTGATCATTTGGAATATTGCCTTTCTCATCTGTTAATAGAAATAAGTCATTTTCTTTTATTACTCGATACTCCATCATATCCTCCTACTTAAACGTTTTGGAAAAGAGGCGAAGAAAACCCTAAACGTTTCGGATTTTCTTCTAAAAAGAAACCTGAAGGCTCAGGTTTATTGCTTGCTACGTTGACAAGTTGATTCCCTAACGACTAGTTCATGGGAAACGATTTTGCTTCTTGGTGGGTTTCCACCTTCTAATAAATCAATCAACAACTCGGCAGCCGAGTAGCCAATTTGAAACATATCCTGAGAGATTGTAGTTAGAGAAGGAGTGACATAGCTTGAGAGAATAATATTATCATACCCAATAATGGATAATTCTTCTGGTACCTTTCTTCCTACACGTTTCGCTGCTCTCATGACGCCAAATGCCATTAAATCACTGGCACAAAAAATAGCTGACGTCTCTGGTAATGTGTTTAGTAATGAAACTGCTGCTTCTTCAGCTTGTTTTTCAGAAAACCCACCGTTATAGACGAGCTCCTCCTTATATGGAAGGTGATTGCTTTCTAAACCATCTTGATAGCCCTGAATCCGTTCTTGACTAACAAAAGCACGGTCATGCCCATTGATCATGCCGATTTGCCTGTGGCCAAGATCGACGAGATGTTGGACGGCCTCTTTCGCACCTGCCACATTGTCAGTGGCGACATAGCCAACCGTATCTCCCTGGATGGGAATATCAACGAGGACGCAGGGAATATCGCTTTCAACGACTTCCATTAAATAGGGATCATCGTTTTTAATTCCTTGGATGACCACTCCGTCCACGCGTCGTTCTCGACAAAGTTGCGTATAGGTCTTCTGCTTTTGCTGACTGCTTGATGTATTGAATAACACAATATCGTAATCCACGTGACCACAGTATTCATTCACGCCTGTTAACACTTCAAAAACAATGTTATCCTTCGCCCCTTCTCTTGAAATCCCTGAAACAAGTAAGCCGATTGTCTTCGTTTTGTTCATGACGAGACTCCTGGCTAACGCGTTAGGACTATAGGAAAGGTCATCTGCAATCTGCTTGATTTTCTTTCTCGTACGCTCACTCACATCAGAATACCCATTTAATGCTCTGGACACTGTAGTGACGGAAACGCCTGCTGCTTTTGCAATATCTTTAATCGTTGCCATTAGCTTCTCTCACAACCCTCATCATTTCCGAAACGTTTTGGTAACTTTATTAATCAAAACTATACACCACTTCTTAACCGTTTTCAACAACCTTTATGACTTTTCTAACAATTCACTTTTCGATAACCTTTATAATCTTCGCTGGATTCCCACCAACCACCACATTTGCCGGCACATCCTTAACAACCACCGCTCCAGAAGCGATAACGGCATTATTTCCAATCGTTACACCTGGATTGATGATCGCGCCTCCACCAATCCAAACGTTGTCTCCAATCAAAACAGGCTTTCCATATTCTTGACCTGAATTACGTTCAGTTGGATCGAGCGGATGCGTGGCGGCATAAATATGTACACCTGGGGCTAACATACAATTGTCGCCAAAGCGAATCTCACAAATATCGAGAAACACGCAGTCGAAATTCGCGAAAAAGTTCTCTCCCACATGAATGTTGTAACCGTAATCACATTTAAACGTGGGTTCAATGTACACGTTCTGTTTCGTTGAACCAAAAAAGGTCTTTAACAATCTCGTTCTTTCTTCTAAATCTGTTTCAATCGTTTGATTATACAATCTTGTTATCTGCCGTGCATGAAGGCGATCCTCCAGTAGCATTTGATCGTCGGGACGATAAAGCTCTCCGCTTACCATTTTTTCTCTTTCTGTTTTCAATTCATCATCTCCACTGTCTAAGCGTTTACGTAAACACCATTTTTTTACTGCTATCTTTTAAATATCGTAACATATCAGCCCAAAGATCTTCGTTTTCAGTTAAAAAATGACCTCCTTCATCAACAACAGTAATTTCCAATGATGAAATATGTGCTGCCAGCTTACGAATTTCGCTCACTGGTGAGAGCGTATCTTTATCTCCATGCCAAATTCTTAGTGGGCTTCGAATCTCACTAATCTCAAAGCCCCAGTCCTTTGATAAGAGCTGCGTTTCATACATCACACCTTCTACACCTTGCCGATAAGCTTCTTTTGCATGATAGTAGCTCGTTTCCACAAGTGGTTCTTCTCTTAGCAATTCGCGATCCCACTCTGAGAGATGACGGTGAGTTGCAGTTAACATGGAGGACTTGTATTTCGCTGGATTTTTCTCTAGCATTTTCTTTTGAGCAAGGTTCGCTTTCCTAATCACCCATGGAAAGTACTTTGTTAGAAAAAAGGCAATGCGATTTTCTTTCGCCATTTCCTTTGGCGCTTTCCCCTTTCGAAATGGCGTAGCTGAAGAAACAAGTGCGGTATGATGAATCCGATCAGGTAAAGCAAAAGCGCACGCCGCTGCAAATGGTCCCCCTCCAGAAACACCCAGGATAGAAAAGCGGTTTAAACCAAGATGTGATGCAAGCTCCTCAACATCAACAGCCCAGTCTAGAATCGTTCTGTTATGTTGAAAAGTCGAAAGTCCGTATCCTGGTCTATCGATTGAAATTAAGTAAATGCCCATTGCTTTTGCCAGTTCATCATCTTCTAAAAACCAGATGCGTGATCCTGGCGTTCCATGAAAAAGCATGATTGGTATCCCTGTTTGGTCACCATAACCCCAATAGCCAAGTCTTCTTCCATCACTTAAAACCATTGACTTTTCCTGCATATGCTCCTCCTTGTGCTTGTCATATCGCGAAAGGGGAAAAATTGTGTGTCAGCCGTTATTCTGAAAACTTACTAGATTTACCTAAATAATAACATTCCGCTGGAAAGATATCGAGAACGATGGGAATCTTGTAAATAAAACTAAAGAGGTTTATCTTTTATGTTGACTCTTACGTTACGTAATCCTCTAAAGTTAAATTTGAAAGGAGGAAATGTTGTTATGAAGCAGGTTAAAGAAGTTGCTAATTTAACTGGCATTACCATCAGAACCCTTCATTACTATGACGAAATTGGACTCTTAGCGCCAGCAACTACAGAAACCGGCTATCGTCTTTATACGAACGATGATATTGAAAAGCTACAGCAAATTTTGTTCTTTAAGGCACTTGATTTCCCACTTAAGAAAATCAAAAATATTTTAGAACGCCCTGATTTCAATCAACTTGAAGCACTGCACTATCAAAAAGGAAGACTGGTCGAAAAGAAAGAGCGTCTGGAAACGATCATTGCAACGATCGACCAAACGATTCAGAATGTGAAAGGAGAACGGACTATGACAGATCAAGAGAAATTTAAAGGCTTAGACTTTGCTCAAAACCAGTATGAACAAGAAGCTCGAGAAAAGTTTGGAGACGAAGCCGTTAACAAATCAACACAAAAGCTTAAGAACTTATCTAGAAATGAAACAGATGCGCTCGGTCAGTCGTTCCATACGATTTATAGAAAGCTTGCCAATTTAAGACTCGGATCACCCGATTCAGAAGAAGCACAAAATGCCATTCACGAGTGGTATGAATTTCTTAATAAGAACTTTGGGTACCATTATACGCTTGAAGCGTTTCAAGGGCTTGGTCAAATGTATATCGATGATGAGCGCTTTACGAAGAACATTGATCAATACGGAGAAGGCCTCGCGCTTTTTATGAGAGATGCTATGACCGTGTATGCAGACCAAAACAAATAAACAAGCAGCTCAACCTCATTGTAGGTTGAGCTGCCTTTCTGCTATCCCTTCTTTTTATTTATACTAGTACCATAAGCTACTCCTAGCGCGATTCCAACACCAATTCCAACAGCAATGTTATCGAGCGCAACCCCTACTCCTGCTCCGATCGCCACTCCAAGACCCATCCCTACTCCCATCTTGCTTTCATTCTTCGATTTTTTCATGAAATACCGCTCCTTTTTTATAGTTATCTCACTATACGAATGAACAGAGGGTTCGTTTCATCAGCGTCGATAAAGATAGTAGCGGTTACTTCTGAAGCTCAACTTCATGAGAGCAAAGGCAGTTCATTTTCAACATTCCCTCTGACTAATATTTAGTGGAATCAGCGTATAAGGAAGGAAATCGTTTTATTTGTTAGCCGTAATATGATGCTTTTTTCGTATTTGCTTTGCTGCCTCTACCATTACACTTAACGCTTCAATCGTTTCAGCCTGTCCTCTGGTTTTTAGCCCACAATCAGGATTAATCCAGAATAAATTCGACTTGAGTACTTGAAGGGGCCGCTCAATATTTCCTATCATTTCTTCTATATGAGGAACGCGAGGGCTATGTATGTCATATACTCCAAGCCCAATGCCATTATCATAGGTGCTATCTTCAAAAGCTTTTATCAATTCACCATGACTTCTTGAGGTTTCAATCGATATAACATCAGCATCCAGATCCTTAATCGCCTGAATAATTTCTTCAAATTCTGAGTAACACATATGCGTGTGAATTTGCGTTTCATTTGCGACTGAAGAGGTGGTAAGTTTAAATGCATAGACAGCCTCATCAAGATAGCGTTGTTGAAGCTCTTTTTTTAAAGGAAGTCCTTCTCTTAATGCCGGCTCATCTACTTGGATGATACGAATCTGGTTGCCTTCAAGAGCCTCCACTTCCTTCCGAAGTGCTAGAGCAACTTGATTACAAATATCTACTTTGGGTCGATCCTCTCGAACAAATGACCAATTTACAATTGTAATCGGTCCAGTTAGCATGCCTTTGACAGGATGATTTGTTAATGACTGGGCATAAACTGTTTCTTTTACCGTCATTGGCTTTCGAAATGATACATTTCCATAGATAATCGGTGGTTTCACACACCGTGAGCCATATGACTGCACCCATCCAAATTTAGTGAATTGAAATCCTTCTAATTTTTCACCAAAATATTCCACCATATCTGTACGCTCAAATTCTCCATGGACGAGGACGTCAAGTCCAATCTCTTCCTGAATCTCGATCCATTTTTTAATTTCTTTCTCAATATATTGTCGATAAGACTTTTCATCGAGTTCCCCTTTTCGCCACTCAAGACGCAGTTTACGAATCTCTTTTGTTTGTGGGAAACTCCCAATCGTTGTCGTAGGAAGGAATGGCAAGTCTAACTTATTTTTTTGTAACTCGTATCTTCTATTAAATGCAGCTTTTCGTTTAACATTATTCACGTCATCAACATTGATCGTAACCTTTTCCTTCCTACGCTCAGGGGATTCATTCAGCTTCTGAATCACGTCATCACTCTCCTCGAACACTTTCTTCATAGTTTCTTCATGATGTAAAGCATTTGTCAGGAAGGTGACTTCATCTAGCTTCTGATCCGCAAATGAAAGTGCATTTTTAAGAAGTGAAGGGAGTGCCGCCTCACTATTTACAGTAACTGGAACGTGCAATAAACTGGAAGAGGGTTGGATAATAAGTTTTTCTTTTTTGATCAATGATGTAAGGTTTTTCACTAAGTTGCGCTTCTCTTTTAAATTAGCACGCCAAATATTACGGCCATCAATAACTCCAGCAGCGAGTAACTTGTCTTTCGGAAAGCCTTTTTCGGTTACCGCCTTAAAGTTCTCTCCACGATCATGGACAAAATCAAGACCAATTCCCTGTACAGGAAGATTGATGACATCCTCATAGTGTGTCACGCTTTCAAAGTAAGTTTGCAACAGGATTTTCAGATTCGGCGCTGATTTTTTCAACGCGTGATAGACTTCTGTAACTTTCCTCTGCACATCTTTTGAAATACTTGTTGTTAATGACGGTTCATCCATTTGAACCCATTTCACACCTTCCTTATCTAACTCATGTAAAATTTGTTGATAACATGGAAGGAATTGATCAATAACATCGTAAAGCTGATGCTCTCGATATCCTTTTGATAATAAAACAAAGCTTATAGGGCCAAGTATGACCGGTTTCCCTTCAATCCCTAGCTCTTGTACCGCTTCTCGATAGGAAGAAAGGGGACGGTTATGAACAAGGGAGGGAGAACAAGCTTCAAGTTCGGGTACAAGATAATGATAATTTGTGTTATACCATTTCGTCATCTCAATGGCTGACGATTCTTCGGTGCCTCTTGCCATCTCGAAATAAGTTTGTAACGAAACCTCTCCTCCCTTATGCTCAAAACGATCTGGAACAATGCCGAACATAACAGCCGTATCAAGAACATGATCATATAAGGTGAAATCATTTACTGGTATGAGGTTAATCCCTTTAAGTTGCTGTTTTTTTAAATAGGAAAGCCGTAGCGCCTTCATCTGTTCCTGGAAAACGTCCTCTTCCACCTGACCAGACCAAAAACGTTCGAGTAGCCTTTTCCATTCACGTTTCTCCCCAATCCGTGGGTAACCTAAGTTTGAGCTTCTCACTGTCATATCCATCTTCCTCTCTTTTTTTGTCAACAAAAAAATCTCCCTTACGAAAAGAGAGATTGATCCATACACCAATTAAACAATCAGACGGTTTATGTCATCACCTCCTCTATTAACCCGTAGAGTACATGTGCAGGTATAAGGCAGGTATCCTGGCTCAGGTTCAACGCTTCTTACCCCTTCCCATCAATGACAGTGGTTAGTAAGTCGCTCTCCTTTACAGTGGCGGGACCGCGCCGGTTTCTCACCGGTCTTCCCTTTTAAGCTACGACAAACGGTCATAGCACCTTATTCCAAAATATTCAGTTGTTGAATCCAAAAAAACTCTTCCCTTTTACAATAAAAGGAAGAGTTTTAAACGGACTCTTCCTCATCTCCCAGACGTATGTCTGCAGGAATTGGCACCGTTCAAACTAATGCTTGATGGTTGCCGGGCTTCATAGGGCCTGTCCCTCTGCCTCTCTAGATAAGGAATTCAATTAAATTATATTTAGTATACATGAACAAGTTGAAAATGAAAAGAAAATTTTCAGTTTTCAGTTGCCACTTTACTTTCCTGGACAGAATCTTCTTTAATAGACTTCGGCTTCCTAATAAAGAATGCCATCACGAGCCCAATGATCGCGGAAATCCCCGCAACAATAAAGGAGACATTCACCCCGTGGACAAGACCTTCCACACCACGAGATGGCTGTGCCGCTTGAGACATGACGGTTACGAGAAGCGCTGTTCCAACTGCACCAGATACTTGACGCATTGTGTTGTTCATGGCCGTTCCATGTGGAATAAGATGCGCTGGAAGCTGATTAAGTCCAGCTGTTGTAACCGGCATCATAACCATGGCAACTCCAAACATTCTTACCGCATTCACAACGGCAAGATAAATGAACGTTGTTTCGGGCGTTAAGTTCGTAAACATAAATGTCGTCACCGTTACAATAACCAGTCCAATGATCGCAAGCCACTTTGCTCCAAACTTATCAAAAATTCGTCCAGTAATAGGGTTCATAAAGCCCATTATAAGAGCACCAGGTAAAAGCATTAAACCTGATTCAAACGCTGTGAACCCAAGCATATTTTGCATAAGCAAAGGAAGCACAGTTGCCGCCCCGATCATCGCGATAAACACAACCATACCTAAGACAGTTGTTAACGTGAAGAGCTTATATTGAAACACTCTAAACTGAAGCACGGGCTGTTTTAATTTTAACTGACGTAAAATGAACCAACATAGCGTAACTGCGCCAATAAGCATGGAAATAATAACCTGCTCGCTTGCCCAACCATTCGTACCTGCACTACTAAACCCGTACAGCAAACCGCCAAATCCTAGTGAAGAAAGGACGATTGATAAAATATCAAGCTTCGGATTCGTTTGCTCTGTTACGTTTTTCAAAATCAAATAAGCAATAAAGAAATCAATAATCACAATGGGAAGAATCACATAAAACAAACTTCTCCACGGATATTGTTCGACGAGCCAACCGGATAACGTCGGTCCGATTGCTGGTGCAAATGAAATGACAAGGCCAAACATCCCCATGGCCGTTCCGCGTTTTTCAACTGGAAAGATTAAAAAGAGGATCGTTTGCATGAGGGGAATGATAATTCCTGCTCCAGAAGCCTGAATAATCCGTCCGACCATGAGAAGTGGAAAATTCGGTGCCACCGCACAAATCGCCGTTCCGACGGCAAATAACCCCATCGCGGTTAAAAAGAGTGTTCTTGTGGTGAACTTCCCTATTAGAAATGCCGTAATCGGAATCATCACGCCATTGACGAGCATGAAGATCGACGTTAACCACTGAGCTGTACTTGCCTCAAGATCGAGATCGACCATAATATGAGGCAGAGCTGTTGCAAGTAGCGTTTGATTTAAAATCGCTGCAAAAGCCCCGGATAAAAGGACGATTAAAAGCGGCACTTTGTTAAAGGAGCCAATCCCTTCTCCTGATTGTTGATTGTCGTTCATGTTCTCCCTTCTTTCTCACTGTTTGTTTTCTTGATGTTCGTTAAGAAGACGATCGCATAAGACCCGATTGCAATAATTTAAGTTCCGTCTCATATTTCTTCATTGCAGCTGAGACCGATAAGTTGTTCGAAACGCTGTGAATCAAATTATGAAAGGTAACTGCGGTTAGAATTTGCATCACATGAAACATTTCTTTTCTGCTTGATACATTTAGCTGTTCGGCATTAACAAGATCATAAATGTCATCATAGCGCTCATTTGCTACGTCTTCTGATAAATATTGCGAAAACGTGTTTTCAATTTTGTAGTTCATGTTAAGTAATACGTTTCGTATAAAATCCCTCTGCCCTTTATCCTCAGAATGCTCAAGTGTCGATCTAAAAATTTCACTAATCGCTTTAAACAAATCCCCTTCAAACTTTTTCAAGTTTGAAACCAAACATTCATGACGTTCTTTTGCATGTTCATTTAATAAATAAAAAAACGCATCTTCCTTATCCTCAAAGTATTGATAAAAACTGCCTCTTGGAATGCCAGCTGTTTTTAGGATATTAGATATTGATGCTTCATAAAGAGAAACTCTTGAAAACTCCTGTTTCGCTGCATCAATTAGTATTTGTCGCTTTTCTTCTTTTAAATTAAAGAACGTTGCTTTTGGCACATTAAATCACCTACCAACAAAATTATGACACAATGTCACATCACCTCCCCCACTATATGTGACACCGTGTCACAAGTCAAGAAAAGAGCTTTTCTTTTCTGAACACATTCTTTCTCAAACAACATGTTTGCTTCCAACAAAAAAGTGGAAGTTATTTGGAAGAAGGAAGTTGTGGAAAAGGTGGTTACTTCTATGAAAAGAAACATAAGCAAAGGTTGGATTTTTTTCTTCGGGGCGCTAGGAGGATTATTGTATGGATATGATACCGGTGTCATATCTGGCGCGTTATTATTTATTGAACAAGACATCCCATTATCCGATTTTCTACAAGGGGTTGTCGTTAGTTCGCTATTAGGCGGTGCGATCGTAGGGGCTGGCATGAGCGGATATGTCTCAGACCGGTTCGGGCGAAGACGGGTTGTTTTTGCAATCGCACTCATTTATTTAATCGGTTCACTCGTATTGGCTTTATCTCCGAATGCTGTCGTTTTAATTATTGGCCGCGTTATTCTTGGACTTGCTGTCGGAGGATCCACAGCCATTGTACCTGTATACTTATCAGAAATGGCGCCAACGAGATCAAGGGGCGCACTTGCTTCACTTAATCAGTTAATGATTACGATAGGAATTGTCCTTGCTTACCTCATTAATTATGCTTTTGCACCAATTGAGGGATGGCGCTGGATGCTTGGACTCGCTTCCATTCCAGCACTCGTCTTAATGATTGGCGTTCTCTTTATGCCAGAAAGTCCGCGCTGGCTCATCAAACGAAATCGTGAAGATGAGGCGCGAAACGTCATGGCTTTAACGCGAAAGCAAGATGAAATTGATGAAGAAATGAAGCAAATGAAGAAGATTGAAGAAGTGGAAGAAAGCACGTGGGATGTTCTTAAATCAAAATGGATTCGGCCGATGCTTCTCGTTGGAAGTGGGATCGCCATCTTTCAGCAGTTAATCGGTATTAATGCGGTGATCTACTATGCACCTACCATTTTCACGAAAGCTGGTCTCGGTGATTCAGCCTCCATTCTAGGCACGCTTGGGATCGGAATCGTAAATGTCTTAATGACGCTTGTTGCCATCGCTACGATTGATAAACTCGGTCGAAAAAAATTATTACTCCTCGGTAATGTCGGAATGTCGTTAAGCTTAGCGGTTCTTGCAACGATTCTCTTTACTGCAGAACTAACCACGACGATTGCCTGGTTAACCGTCGTCTTTCTCGGTCTCTTTATCGTGTTTTTCTCCGCCACTTGGGGCCCGGTTGTTTGGGTTATGCTACCAGAACTCTTCCCGAATAAAGCGCGTGGTGCAGCGACAGGATTTACGACACTCCTGCTTTCAGCATCAAACCTAATTGTTTCATTATTTTTCCCTGTTTTACTTGGTGCTCTCGGTACAGCATGGGTATTTGTGATCTTTGCTGTAATCGGCGTATTTGCATTCTTCTTTGTCATGAAATATGTACCAGAAACAAAAGGAAGAAGTCTTGAAGACATTGAAAATGAGCTTAGAGGAGAAGCTTCTGCTTCATAAGTAATGAAGAAAGCCCGATGATCCGTTTGGATCATCGGGCTTTCTTCGTTTAGCGCGTCTAAATCCTCTCACCGTTCTTAAGCTTCTTAATTAATTCAGTAAGATCAGACTTTTGAATACGCCAGTGACTGCCAATTTTAAAAGCCGGGATTTTGCCATCCTGAACTAATTTATATGTGGTCATCTCACTAATTTGAAAATACTTCGCCACTTGAGAGATCGTCATAATATCATGATGCTCATTATCCTGACTCATGTTATCGCTCCTTATCAACCTATCACCCTATTCTAACAAAGTTCTTCCGACTATGGACCAAAACTCCACCATTATGATAACTCATTATAACAGATTATATCAAATTAGATTATTTTAGATTAAAAACAGGTGCAATCACTTATTTTTATAGTGTTACTAGTAAATTATCAAAAACAAATCCATGCGAATATAAGCGTATATAGGAGTATTCATAAGAATAATACTTATGATTTTCGCTTACATACCTATTTCCATTTTCGTAGATTCTGTGCTAAACTTCATCATGTTGTAAACGGACCCGACTTCTATGAGAGTTAGGAGTCATCACAATAATAGATTTAGAAAGAGGTGCAACATTGAACTTATCTTCTATTAAACAAGATTGGTTTGGCAATGTGAAAAACGATACCCTAGCAGGCATTGTTGTCGCACTTGCCTTAATTCCAGAAGCTATTGCCTTTTCCATTATCGCTGGAGTCGATCCAATGGTTGGACTATACGCAAGCTTTTGTATCGCCGTAGTGATTTCATTCGTTGGCGGTAGACCAGGAATGATTTCTGCAGCAACAGGGGCAATGGCGCTACTGATGGTAACGCTAGTCGCCGATCACGGACTACAATATTTACTTGCAGCAACAATCTTAACAGGAGTGATCCAATTCTTCCTTGGCGTATTTAAACTTGCTCGCTTTATGAAGTTTGTCCCACGGTCTGTCATGATTGGATTTGTTAACTCACTGGCTATTTTAATTTTCACCTCACAGCTTCCACACTTTGTTGGTGAATCTTGGCCAATGTATCTAATGGTAGCAGGTGCTCTTGCGATTATTTATATTGTCCCACGCTTCACCAAAGCTGTTCCGTCTCCACTTATCGCGATCGTTGTCATCACAATCGTAGCGATTTCACTAAACAGTGGCGTACGAACGGTTGGAGATATGGGTGAATTAACACAAGCATTACCGTTATTTTTGATCCCAAGTATTCCACTGAACTTTGAAACGCTCGCGATTATCTTTCCTTATTCAATGGCTTTAGCTGTTGTTGGTTTGCTTGAAACGTTCTTAACCGCACAAATTGTGGATGATCTAACAGACACGGATAGCAATAAGAACAAAGAAGCAAAAGGTCAAGGTATGGCAAACGTAGTTGCAGGATTTTTCGGCGGAATGGCTGGTTGTGCGATGATCGGACAATCGGTTATTAACGTGAAATCAGGTGGACGCGGACGCTTATCGACATTCGTCGCTGGTGTTTTCTTAATGATTCTGATTTTAGTATTAAACGATCTACTCGTTAAAATACCAATGGCAGCCCTTGTCGGCGTGATGATTATGGTTTCAATCGGTACATTTGATTGGGGCTCACTGAAAAACCTTCACAAAATGCCGCGTTCAGACGCAGCTGTGATGGTTGTAACGGTTATTACAGTTGTCACAACACACGATCTATCAAAAGGCGTTCTTGCCGGGGTTATTCTAAGTGCCCTATTCTTTGCTTCTAAAATCTCTAAAGTACGCGTCGAAGAAAAAATCGACGAAATCACTGAGAAAAAGATTTACCACATTCACGGTCAGCTTTTCTTCGCATCTGTTACTGACTTTGTGAATAGCTTTAATTACAAAGAAGAAGGCATCAAAGCTGTCGAAATCGATTTATCTGATGCTCACGTCTGGGATGACTCTGGTGTTGGCGCAGTCGATAAAGTGATTATGAAATTCAGGCAAAACGAAATAGATGTGAAAGTAACTGGTGTTAACCAGGAGAGTTCACAGCTCATTGATCGTTTAGCAGTTTATAATAAATAATGACAAGAAAAAAGCCACAGTCCTGTGGCTTTTTTCTATGGTTGTTGCTTAGCATTAGGATAAATCATGACGAAATGAAGCACAGCAGGTTCCTGATTTGGATTCAGATAACCATGTCGCTGATCTGCTTTAAACTTTATTGAATCATACGTATTTAATTCGTACCTTTGCTCCTGCACTTGAACGGTTGCCTTCCCTTCCATCACGGTGACATATTCAATCACACCTTCCTGGTGCGCCTCCGTATAATAGGTACCACCTGGTTTTAGAAAAGCACGATGTGTTTCAAGAGAACCATAGCCACTAGTCGTAAACATCGGCTCGAGTGTCAAAACTTCATTCGAGCTCAATACCTTATTTCCTACGTTTTTTCTCGAAATTACGACTTCTTCTTTTTCTGCAAGTAGACTTGAGATCGGAATGGAAAGGCCATTCGCTATTTTCCATATGACTGTTAAAGAAGGGTTCGCTTCTCCTCTTTCTATTTTCCCTAAAGTCAGTTTACTAACATCTGTTACCTCAGCAAGATCCTGCAAACTCATCTCTCGCTCTTTTCGAATACTTCTTAACGTTGCGCCAACTTGCTGAGCAAGTTTTTGTGCATTGGTTTCTTTTTGATCGCTCACAAAATAGTCCTCTCTCCAATTTTTTCTTGTACTTCTTCACTTATTCATTTAGTATATTATATTATATCAATAATAAACTATAATTTATCAAAAGGAAGTGATAAGTATGAAGGAAATAGCTCTCGGCATTCTCGCCTCTGTGTTTTTCGCAGTAACATTTATACTTAATCGATCAATGGAATTAGCAGGCGGTAGCTGGATGTGGAGCGCTTCCCTTCGCTTCCTATTCATGGTTCCTTTTCTTCTTATCATTGTACTCGTTAGACGGAACATGAAACAAGTTCTTATTGAAATGAAGAAGCACCCCATTCAATGGTTCAGCTGGAGTTTTGTTGGATTCGTCTTATTTTATGCGCCGTTAACCTACGCAGCATCATACGGAGCAGGCTGGCTTGTTGCTGGCACGTGGCAAATCACAATTGTAGCTGGCATTCTCGTTGCTCCGCTTTTCTTCTCAACGATTGAGACGAAACGAGGCCCAATAAAAAAACGCCATCGTATCCAAACGAGAGCGCTTCTCATATCAACCATTATTCTCGCTGGCGTTATCCTCATTCAATGGCAAAAAGCGAGCGATCTCTCATGGAATGAAGTATTTATTGGTATTCTTCCCGTCCTACTTGCGTCATTTGCCTATCCTCTTGGAAATCGAAAAATGATGGAGATTTGTGACGGACGCCTTGATACGTTTCAGCGTGTGTTCGGCATGACGCTTGCAAGTCTGCCTTTTTGGATAATTTTATGTGTCTTTGCGATTCCAAACGTAGGACTTCCTTCAAGTGGACAGGTGATTCAATCTTTTATCGTAGCCGTCTGTTCAGGGGTTATCGCAACAACCCTATTCTTCATCGCAACCGATCGTGTGAGACGCCACCAGTCGAAACTTGCCTCTGTTGAAGCGACGCAATCAACGCAAGTATTGTTTGTTCTTGCTGGAGAGGGAATGCTTCTATCAAGCCCTCTTCCAAATGCCATCGCCTGGATCGGTATTATTCTCATTATTGTGGGAATCATTTTGCACAGTTTTCGTGTAAAAATGATGAACCGATCGAGTCAACGCACAGATACACGATTAGATCAGAAATCGATTTAGAAAGTTTTTAACCGAGCCGAAATGGCCTGCTAACTTGGGTTGGCCATCTCGTTCATCAAATGAAAATCACCTTAGCACTACGACGCACATTCTATCCTTTCATCAATGCCTTAGGCAATTTATTACGAAAACTCATCATCATAAGAAGCCCAACCACGCTTACTGCATATGCTCCTATCTCCCAGGCGAAGCCTTCCAACTGAAGAATACTTACCAGTAGCTGGCTTCCAAAGAGAATCAACATCAACAGTAGGCTTGATAAGATTCCTATAAGAGATGTAAAGTTAGCAATTAAGCCTAGAATAATAATACCGCCTACTGTAAAAGCAACTGGTTGATTAAGAAACAGAAGGTCCGTTCCATACTCGAGGTGAAGAATCGTCACACCTATTGTGAGAAGCATTGGTATCATCGTGATTCCATAAACAATAAGAAAGCTCTTTATTCCACTGTGAAACGAACTTACCCGCAGAGCACCTACAAGTGCCACCAGCCACACAATCATTGAAACCGGGTAACCAATAAGCTCAATTAACGAGAAAGCTGTATTCCCGTCCATCAACTGTGAGACTAAGAAAATACCAAAAACCCCAAAGAGCAACCGCGAGATTAATTTTCGATTATCCTGTGGCGACTGATCCATCGACGCTATGAGCTCCTTCGCATAGGCTTTTGGAGACTGTCCAAAAATATCAATAGCCGTTTTTCCTTCTTTTTCACCTTCCATTAAATGGTCCTCTGCCTCCATTAGAAAACTATCAATCTCTTCTTCCCCTACACCTTTCGTAATCAAGTAAACGCGCATCTCTTGAATGAATTTCTCACTTTCTTTCGTCATCCTCTTACTCTCTCCCCTTTGTGTAAAATTTGATTCACAGTCGTGCTTAAATGATGCCACCGGTTTTGAAAATGTACTAACTCTTCTTCGCCTTTTTCCGTTAATGAATAATACTTTCGTTTCGGACCAGCTGTCGATTTTTTTAATGTAGATTGAATCAGCTGATCTTTCTGTAAGCGAATGAGAATGGGATAAATCGTTCCTTCACTAAACGACTCAAACCCGTACGAATCAAGCTTTGAGGCAAGCTCGTAGCCATAAACCTCTCCTTCATGAATGATGGATAAAATACAGCCATCAATGATGCCTTTTAACATTTGCGTCGTTTGCATGTCCTTCACCTTTTCCTTTAATCTCATAACACTTGTTATGCAAGAGTTATGAGAATGGTTAAACTACCTTGTAAGACAAGGGTTATTTTCATTTTATTTCCA
Source organism: Bacillus sp. N1-1 (assembly GCF_009818105.1). Classification (NCBI taxonomy): domain Bacteria; kingdom Bacillati; phylum Bacillota; class Bacilli; order Caryophanales; family Bacillaceae; genus Bacillus; species Bacillus sp. N1-1. The sequence continues at coordinate 1,481,577 of NZ_CP046564.1, read as the reverse complement.
AATAAAAAAGCGCACTGAGATCTCAGCGCGCTCATTTATTATTGGAACGTTGCTTTCACAAGCTCAATTAATACTTCTTCTGCGGAGCGAATGGGCTCTCCTCCACCTTGTGCAAAGTCTTTCTTTCCTCCACCCTTCCCATTAATGAAAGGGAGTACTTTTTTTAAAGCAAGATTCATATCTTGATCGATTTTTTCTCCTCTACCACACACGATCTGAAGCTTATGATCGCCTTCACTAACGAAAAAGACTACGACCTCTGGATCTTCCTTTAGGACCATTTTCGCAAGCTTTTGAAGATCTTTCATTCCGTATTTGGATGAAATCATTTGCACCACTTTTTGATCGTGAATCATTTCCGCTGCTTGCAATAATTCTTTTGCTTCAAATGAAAGTAGCTTTTCATTTAGCTCATCAATCGTTTTTTCATGTTCTTTTGATTGAAGAAGAACGCGTTTAGCCGCATCGACAAGTTTAGATTCCGGAACGCTCAATACGTTCGTTAACCCTAGCACAACAGCTTGTTTTGTTCGAAGCTCATTCGTCACGCGCTTTCCACAAACAAAATGAACGCGGATTTGTTTTTTCTGCTTTTCGCTTTTTAATATCGAAATGGCACGTACCTGGCCAGTCGAAGAAGGATGCGTCCCACCACAACCGCTGTAGTCAACATTTGGAATCATCACAAGTCGGATATTTTCCGACACAGCGAGCTGCTTGCGAAGAGAATACCGCGCAAGTTCCTCTTCGTTTACCCACTTCGTTTCAATCGGAAGGTTTTGTTGAATCACATCATTCGCAAACTCTTCTGCTACTTCGGCATCTTCTTCGCTCAGATGAGCAACATCTAAATCAATCGTACAAACTTCTTGACCAAGATGAAAGCTTACTGTGCTATAACCAAGCTGATCTTCAAAAGCTGCTGAAAGAATATGCTGTCCTGCATGCTGCTGCATGTGATCAAAGCGTCTTGTCCAGTTAATTTCTCCTTTAACCTGCTCATCATCAAGCGTGCCGTCAACATAGTGACGTACTTCGCCTTCTACTTCTTCTACATCGTGAACCTGTACGCCATTTAGCGTTCCAGTATCACACGGCTGACCTCCACCAGTTGGGTAAAACGCCGTTTGATCTAAAACGACGTATGAGCGATTTTCCTCATCCGTAAGCTGCTCACATTTTTTAGCGGTAAAAGTCGTTATGTAGGGATCTTTATAATATAATTTCGTCGTCGTCATATCCTATCACTTCTTTCTATCCGTCATTCTCTTCTAGCTGCAATTCCTTCATGAGCTTTCGAAGCTCAGCATCTCGGTTTCGTCGATCTTCCTCTGGAGCAAGATCATATTTCTTTAATAAATGAAAAATCTCATTCAACGTTTCCTGAGTGATCGTTTGATGTAAAAAGCCATAAGCTTCTTGAACAAGCGCATCTGGCATATAAGCTGATTGGTTTTCGAGCTTTGTCATCACATCTTCGTATGAGTGATCAATTGTACATTTTCCCATTTTATTATCTTCACTCCTCTAGCATTAGTGTACCACGATTCGTTCATACGGTAATCCATTCAAGAAAAAAGGAACAGACTTGATGTCTGTCCCTTCCACCTATACCGCTTTATCCTTCTGATTAACGTCTACCTTACCAGAAGCTTCTTCTACATCTTCAAACTTTTCATATTTCTTAGGGTTACGAATGATTTTCATTAATGAACCAAGAACAAAGAGAGAAAGGAACAGGGCAGGAACCCCACCTAAGTTCGCTAACATTTTAATTCCATCAATGTTTGCATAGCTAATCATAACCCAGGCTACGATACTAACCGTTACTCCCCAAACAACCTTAATCAGTACGCTTGGTTCAGGACTGCTTGGCGTAATTCCTGTTGAAGAAATGCCGCCCATTGCCGCTAAGTTTGAATCAGCTGCTGTCACAAATGAGATAAACACGATAAATACGTAAATTGGAATCACAATCGCTGCAAGTGGAAGAGCATCAAATACTCCGTAAAGGGCTGCTTCTGCACCTAAAGTATTCATTATATTCGCAAGACCAGCACCATTCATTTCCATATTGATTGCTGTTCCACTAAAGATCGTCATCCAAAGACCGCCAAAGAACGCAGGCAAAGCAAAGTTAACTAAAATCATTTGCTTCACTTTATATCCAAATGCTATTCTTCCAAGGAACAATGCAGTAATAGCCGCCCACGAGAACCAGCTAGCCCAATAAAACGTTGTCCACCATTGTGGCCACTGATCACCAGCAGAGGCTCCAGTAAAGAGACTTTTGTTAAAGAAGTTCGTAAAATAATTCCCTGCCGATTCTGTGCCAAGATTTAATAAGTAAGAAGTTGGACCTACGACAAACATAAAAATGATAATACCGATAAACAGACGCATATTGATGTTAGAAAGAACGCGAATTCCTTTCATTAAACCAGTTGAAGCTGAAACGATGAATGTTACCATTAATGCAATTGCAATGGCTGCCCAAAGAGTTGGAGAGCTCGCGATCCCTGTGATGTAATTGACACCCCCTCCAAGGTTTAATAAACTCGTACCCATTGAAGATGCCATTCCAAGAGCGAGCGTGTAAAGGCAAAGAGCATCGATCACATTCGCCCACTTTCCATTAAGTCGATCCCCGAATAACGGAGCAAGCGTTGAGCTTAAGCTAAATGGTCGTTTCATATTATAGTAAGCAAACGCAAACACAATTGCCGGCAGACAGTAAATGGCGTATGGCGTGATTGTCCAGTGGAGATACATCGTCGAAAGCGAGAAGATTGCAGCTTCTGGGGTATTCGGTTCGATGCCTAGCGATTCTGGAGGGGCAGATACGTGATAAAGTGGTTCAACAATTCCCCAGAAGGTTAGACCAGCCGCAATCGTTGTTGTTAATGTAATCGCAAACCATGTAAGTGGCTTAAGCATTGGTTTTGCCTTATCACCACCGATGCGAATGTTTCCAAGTGGAGAAAAGTAGACGGCGACACACGCCACAACCATTAAGAGACCTGCAATGCTAAATAACCAGCCTAGATTTGCAATCACCCAATCATTCATACTTGTAGCAACCGAAATAAATGCTTCTTTATTGGTAAAACTAATGATCGCCGCCGCAAGAACGAGTAGAAACGGTGGCCAGAATACCGGATGTTTAAAACGCTTCATAGTAGTAACCCCTCTCAATTAATTATCTCTTTATGCGAGGCCGCTCCTTTGAGCGGCCTTTTTGAATCAGATAAATTCCGGAAAATATTCGCGCTTTGTAACCGGTTCTTTTTGAAAATCGATGACAGACCGTCCAACATTGACGCAGTTGCAGTCGTGAAATGAGTCAAACGCCTGGTTAATTTCCTCTAACGAAACGCGACTAATAACGAGTTCATCGAGCATAAATTTCCCATCCATATACAGCTCTGCGATTTTAGGAAAATCCCGATATGGCTGTGTATCTCCGTAAAAACTTCCTTTAATGACTTTTCCAACTCGGTGGAAACCACCCGCTGGAAGACTAAGCAACATTTCAGGATGAAACGCTCCTACAACAACGATCGTTCCCCCTTTTCGTGTTGCATTCCATGCATTCGTTGTAGCTGCTGTGTGACCTGAGCAGTCAATTGCATAGTGAACGCCAAACCCGTTCGTTATCGCACGGATCATTTCAGGCGCATCTCCTTCACTAACATTCACCGTATGAGTGGCACCGAATTGTTTGGCAATCTCAAGATTGGCTGGTTTCATATCACAGGCAATGATCTTGGAAGCACCTGCAATTCGTGCCCCCTGGATCGCATTGACACCAACCCCACCGATTCCAAACACTGCGACCGTGGATCCTGGCGTCACTTTTGCCGCATTCACTGCTGCCCCATAGCCGGTCGCAACGCCACAGCCGATGAGAGAAGCTTGCGCAAGTGGCATCGCATCCGGTAATTTTACGCAAGACATGTCTGGTACAACGGCGTATTCTGCAAAAGTCGATAGAAGCGAGTTATGAAAAAGCGGAAGTCCATCTTTGCTAAGGCGAGAGGTACCATCAAGAAGCGTACCGTTAAACATTGGACCAAAAGCGGATTCACAGAGATGAATCGCACCCGTCACACAGAATTCACACGTTCCACAATAGGGCACCCAGCTTAGTGCTACCTTGTCACCCGGTTTAACTGTTCTGACGTTTGGACCAACTTCGACAACTGTTCCAGCACCTTCATGACCAAGAATCGTCGGAAAAGGTGTAGAAGGATCCTGTACAGCATTAAGGTCACTATGACAAACACCCGTTGCAGCAATCTTCACAAGCACTTCATTTGCTTTCGGTGGAGCAAGCTCCACTTGTTGAATTTCAAGCGGTGCCCCTAGACCCGTCATTACAGCCGCTTTCATTTTCATACTCTTTCCTCCGCTCTTTTAGTAAGCAACCCAAATTGCTTTTGTTTTTGTATACGATTGAAGCGAGTGTACAGCATATTCTTTACCCCAGCCGCTTTGTTTCCAGCCTCCGAACGGGCTAGCGAAATCATAACAACCGTATTTATTCACAAATACCATACCTGCTTCAAGTTTTCTCGCGACGCGATGGGCGCGAGAAACATCCTTTGTCCAAAGCCCAGCTGCAAGACCATAAATCGTATCATTTGCCATCCGGATCACTTCTTCTTCAGAATCAAATGGAAGGATACATAGAACAGGACCGAAAATTTCTTCCTGCGCAATCGTCATGCTATTTGCTACGTCAGCAAAGATCGTTGGCTTCACGTAAAACCCTTTTGCTTTATCGCCATCAACATCACGTTCACCACCAGCCACAAGTCGGGCCCCTTCTTTTTTGCCACTTTCAATGTAATGTAAAATGCTGTTCATGTGGGCTTCTGAAACCTGAGGACCCTGATCACTTTCTGGATCAAAAGGATCACCGCATTTGTATGCGCTTGCATACTTTCCGATCTTTTCAACAACTTCATCATAAACAGGACGCTCGACAAATAATCGCGTTGGTGCTGAACACTTCTCGCCTTTATGAGTAAATAATCCAAAGAATGAACGCTCGATCGCTCCTTCAAGATTCGGTGCATCAGCAAAAATAATATTCGGGGATTTACCACCAAGCTCTAAAGTAACCGGCTTTAGATTCGAATCAGCGGAATCATGAACAAGCTTCTTTCCAACCTCAGTGCTACCTGTAAACGAGATTTTATCCACGTCCATATGGGTACTAATGTAAGATCCAATTGAACCTTTCCCAAGAATTAAATTCAAAACGCCTGGTGGTAAAAGCTTTGCTTCATGAATGATTTCAACGAGACGAATCGCCGAGTAAGATGTTGTACTTGAAGGCTTTAACACGACCGTATTGCCCATCGCGAGAGCGGGTGATAGCTTCCACACCGCCATTCCAATTGGAAAATTAAACGGAACAATCTGACCACAAACCCCGATTGGATCACGCGTTGTGTAGCTTAAGAAATTCCCCTCGACGGGATTGTTTTCACCATAGTATTTATCTGTCCACCCTGCGTAATATTGAAAAAGATCAGAGGCTTCTTGCACATCATCGTTATAGGCTTCTGTGTAAAGCTTACCGTTATCGAGTGACTCAAGTGTCGCAAGTTCATCTTGATGATCAAGAATCAGTTTACTAACTTCACGAAGAATTCTAGCTCGTTCTTTACGCGTTGTTTCTTTCCACGGTCCATGATCAAATGCTTCTCTTGCTGCAGCAACTGCCAAATCAACATCTTCTTTTTTGGCACTAAAGATTGAACCAGTGCTGTCGCCTGTTGCTGGATTAATCGATTCAATCGTTTCTGCGCTACTGCTTTCCACCCACTGACCATTGATGTAAAGCCTTTTCGGTTCTTTAAGCCATTCTTTGGCCCACTCGAGTTTTGGTTGCTTAATGCCTTCGAATTTTGTTTGTACATGTTTCATTAAAAATCTCCCCCATTTGCTTGAAGTTGACGTAAGCCTTCTTTTCCATTCATTTCTAACGCGTTCGAGACAGTCTGATATCCATATTGTTCTTTTAGATCGACCACAAGGGGCACGGTTGTTTCAGAAAGGGCTTTGCAATGCTTCTCATTAGCAGTTATCTCTTTCAAACAGCTCTCTCGAAAAACCGGCAACACCTTTTCTAGTAAGGAGATGGCATCTAAAATCGCCATTCCTGCTACTCCTTCAAATACGTTCAAATCGAGCTCTCCATGTTCCAACACCGCTTGAACAGTACGGTCATAGCCAAGTATTTTGAAGCAACAGTGCAGTAACGTTTCTGGCAAAACGGGATTCACTTTTCCAGGAAAAAAAGATGATCCCGCCTGAACAGCAGGTAGAATGAGCTCTCCAAATCCCGCTTCAGGTCCAGATGATCGTAGTCTTAAATCCTTAGCAAATTTGATTAATCCATTCGCAAGCTGTTTTAACTCATTTGAAACATCGCCAAGGTCATCCACATGTTGAGCAGCATCATATAAATTGGAGCGGTGCGTAACAGATCTTGCTGTCGCTTTTCTCAAATGAACGAGAATGTTTTCTCGATAGTCTTTTGAAGCCCCTATTCCAGAGCCAATGACTGTTCCGCCAAGGTTAATAACGTGCATTTGGTGAATTGATTGTCTTAGTGAAGTGATTCGTCGATCAAGCATGGCGACAACACCAGACAAAGAATCTCCGAGCTCTACCCTCATTCCATCCTGTAAACAGGTGCGTGAAATAGTTGAAACTTGCAACCACTGCTCCACTTTTTCTTTCATCGTATCCTGTAAGGAGATCAGTAGTTGTACGAATGCCTCAAGCTGATGGGCGATCGTAAGACGAATTGCGGTATGACATACATCTGAAGTCGATTGTGAAGCATTTACATGGTCTAACCCAACTGTTTTATATGTCCCTCGCTCATGTCCAAAATCGTCGTTTGCTAAATTCGCCACTACTTCATTCACGTTCATATTCGTCCCAATCCCACCGCCTCCGTGATAAGGATCAATTGGGAATTGATTCAAATGCTCTCCAGCGATCAGTTCATTACAAGCCTTTACGATCGCTTTTTGTACATGAGTCGGAATCGCACCGATCTGACCATTTGTCATCGCAGCCGCCTTTTTCACCATACTTAATGCTTGAATATAAGCGGGATAATCGGAAAGCTTTTTACCTGAAAAGCTAAGGTTCTCCATGCACCTAACCGTTTGATTTCCATAGAGCGCATCATCCGGCACTTCCACTGAACCAAACGAGTCATATTCGCGTCTAATCATTTTCACCTCTTTCTAGCTCCTTGCGATTCAAAGTAATTTAGTTTTTGGAGCGCTTCCATTTTTGGTTTTCTTAATGGGATAATCTCGTATCTTTAGGCGAAAGAATTTAATAGCAGTAAATAGCTAATCGAGCTAGGAATTTTTTTCGTTTTAACTGCCTTTTCACATACTTATATTGCAAGTAACGTGCCAACTTTTTATATCCTGTATTTGTAGCGATTCTTATCCATTTACTGAACGAATTGTAGAAATTCTCTACACTTACCTGTAGAATTTCTCTACAGTGTCGAATTTTTGCACAGAAAAAAGATGCTGTTCCAACGAACAGCACCTCACTTCTTCTTGGTGAATTTTGCTAATAGAAGAGCAATTATGATACAAGCTACTCCAAGCAAAACGACATTATTTGAAATGAAATCCAGAACAACTCAACTACCTTTCTAGCTATCTAATTAAATTTTATCATAGTCGCTTTTATTCATCAGGTAATAATCCTGATTGTTGTAAAAAGTCTTTTGCCACTTTTCCTACGTCCTGATGTAAGACATCTACGCGGTAATTTAAATGAACCATTTCTTCGTTTGTAATTGTTCTCGCAAGCGTTTCGAGAGGTCCTCGTATTTCTGGATCAAGATCTAAAATCGTTTTCTGAACTACGGGAGCAGCGTCATAAGGTGGGAAAGCCATCCGATTATCTTGTAAAATAACGAGATCGTAGTCTTCAATACGACTATCTGTAATCATCCCAACCGCAACTTGAACCCTTTCTTCCTTTACTGCAAGACTAAGCAATTCCGAATCCACGGCCAGAAGCTGATCCTGATTCACTTTAAAATTGTAAACGTCTTCTAAATGATCAAGGCCATCTTCTCGAATTAAATACTCATCATTCGTGGCCATTTTTAAGGCTGGACTATCGTCGTTATTCATATACGCAACGAGATCACTAACAGATGTGAGGCCCTTTTCACTTGCGAAAGACTTTTTCATAATTAAGCCCCATGAGCTATTAAACTCACTCTTATCGAGCCAAATGATCTCTTCCTTTTCGTCCGCTTTTTTCACGAATTGGTAAGCTTCCATTGCATCATATCCAGGCCCATCCTTATGGTAAATGATTTTCGCCGTATTCGTATACTCCCAATAAAGATCAACGATGTTATTAAGAAAAGCCTCCCGGATCGACGGGCTATCAAGAAAGCGAACTTCCTTTACCTCATATCCTTCCTCCATTAATAGTAGCGCCGTCATTTTCATTAACAAGTATTGTTCAGTAAATGCTTTTGATCCAAGTGTAATTGTAGGACCTTCAGAAGACAAAGCAATGTCTTTCTTCTGATTCTCTTCACCCTCACAGGCCACGAGAAGCAAGAGACATCCAATTAAACAAAACAACGTTCTCATAAACTGATCCCAATCTTTTTCATTTTATAAATTAACGTATGTCTCGCTATTCCGAGCCTCTCTGCTGCTTTCGTTTGATTTCCATTCGTCTCGGAAAGCGCCTGACGAATCATTTTCTCCTCCATACCTTCAAGTACTTCTGAAAGACTTCCGCTAAAGTCTTGTACGTCAGCTCGTTCAGTTTTCGGAAGAGACATTAATGAAGCATGCGCTAAATCTTCTGGCATAATCATGCCACTTCGCTTCACAATATGAATCCGCTCTAGGATGTTTAATAGTTCACGAATGTTGCCCGGCCAGGAATGACGAAGAAGAAGTGAAGTGCTCTCCTCAGAAATGGTGATCGTTTTCATGTATTTTGCATTTAATTTTCTCATTTGGTCCTTAATCAAAAGTGGAATATCTTCCACCCGCTCTCTCAGAGGAGGAATTTCAACTTCTATTAAATTTAATCGGTAGTAGAGATCTTCTCGAAAAGTACCAGTAGCAACAGATTGTTTTAGATTTTGATTTGTTGCCGTTATGATTCGTACATCAACCGTGCGGTAGTCATTACTACCAAGCTGCATCACCTTCTTATCTTCGATCACATGAAGGAGCTTCGCCTGCATGGCCGGAGATACCTCGCCAATTTCATCAAGAAAAATCGTGCCCCCGTCCGCAGCCGCAAATTTCCCGAGTTTTGATGAGACAGCACCTGTAAAAGCACCTTTTTGATAGCCAAACAACTCACTTTCAAGGAGGTGCTCTGGAATAGCAGCACAGTTGATCGACAGCATCGGACCTTTGCTTCGATGGCTGTTCTCATGAATCCAATGCGCAAGCGCCGTTTTCCCAACGCCACTTTCTCCAAGCACAAGTATACTTGCATCCGTCTCTTTCACTTGCTCTAGCAGTGACATGACTCGTTTCATACTTGCGCTTTCAAAATGAAATGTGTCTTCTGGTTGCTCTCGCTCTTCCCTTGTACTCAGTTGCTTCCATACAAGATTTTTAACTTCTTCAAGCTCCATCGGTTTATTCAAATAATCAACAGCACCAAGCTTCATCGCTTGAACGGCGCTTTCCACATTTCCGTATGCCGTCATCATAATGACTGGTACATTAGGCTTTATCTTCTTCATTTCCTTCAATACTTGGAGGCCAGTCGTATCCGGGAGCATATAATCAAGAATAACAATGGAAACATCCGTCCGCTTAAATAAATCGACTGCACTGCTTCCTAAATGAGCCATGATTGGATTTAAGCCTGTCTTTTTTAATTTACGTCCAATTAATTTCGCAAGTTGCATTTCATCATCAACAATTAAAACAGTTTGTTCCATAGTGCCAGCTCCTTTTCTATCGATGAAACCAACAATGAATGGTTGTCCCTTTTCCTTCAACGCTTTCAACTGTAAGCTCGCCGTTGTTCTCACGAATAATATCTCGTGCGATCGTTAAACCGAGACCATTCCCATCTTCTTTAGTTGAAAAAAACGGGTCAAAAAGCCACTCAAGATTACTTGCCATAATACCTGTGCCTGTATCTTGAAATGCCACATGAAGTTGATTTTCGTATTCCTTCAAACGAACTGTTAACGTTCCATCTTCTTTTATCGCATCAGCAGCATTTAAAATAATGTTTAGAAAAGCTTGAATCAATTCATCATAATACCCGATGTAGTCACCATTTGTTTCATATTTCTTGACGACCTTCACATTTCGTTCTTTCAATTTAAATCGAACGAGATGAAGCACCTCATCAATGACAGTCTTTAAGTGAAGAGGTCGAGCGTCAGCTTTATTGACTTTCGCAAAATTCAAGAAATTATTAACAATCGTTTTCATTCTTTTTACCACATGATCAATATCACGCGCTAGTTCTTTAATGTCCTCCGAACTATTTGCTTCTTCCACTTCTTCTCGTAACATCTCAGAAGATCCTGTTAAAATGGCAAGAGGATTTTTTATTTCATGCGCAATACCAGTTGTGATTTGACCGATTAATGCAAGCTTGTCATTCTGCTTAACGCGTGACTCCAACATCTTCATTTGAGAAATATCTTGCAATACGGCGATACTTCCGATAATTTCATTTTTGCCATTATAGAAACGAGACGTTCCGATATTGACAATATGACGTTGTCCCCTCGCATCAATAATGTAACTCTCACACTCAATACTTGGCTCTACTGAGATCAATGCTTTTAATAACATAAAATCTTCATCTGTATGTTTAATTGGTAACTGAGAGAGAGGGCGGCCAACAAGTTCAATCCGACTAAACCCTACCAAATCCTCAAAGCCCCTATTCACATGGGTGACTACAGCTTGCTCATTGATTGTAATCATGCCATAAGGAATTCCTTCAATCATGTCATTTAAGTACCGTTCACTCTCTTCTAATTGGTGCTGTTTCTCATAATTGCTGTTACCAACCGAGATAATCGTTCTTGTTAATTCCCCCACTTCGTCTTTTCGTAAGTTTTCTGAGCTCTCTTCTTCCTGATAAAAGGTTTTTCTGCGATAAGCTTTTGCATAGTTTGTTAAACGGATAATCGGGTAAACGATGTCCCGAATACCAGCAACGATGAACAAAAACGAAAGAATCAAAATGCCAACGAAAGATAAAGTGAGTACATAAGAGAGCTTTCTAACCGGAGCAAAAGCAATTTCTTCTGACACGCCATAAACAAGCCCCCAACCATCTCGAAGGGTTTGATAGGCAATAATGCTTTGATCACCTTCATATACAGAACGCGATACTCCTGAAACCTCTTTAAAGATTCGTTTTGAAGGAAGATCGTTTGAAATAAGCTCTCCTACCGCCTCGTCATTCGTTGAAGCAAGGACAACCCCTTCCGGATCAATCAGCATGCCAAAATGTCCTTCGCCTGTGCTGACGCTATCAACAATTTCAGATAAATAATCCTGGCTAAATTCAGCGATTAGTGCCCCTTGGAATGAATTGCTTTCATTAAAAACAGGAATGCCAACCGAAACAACATCTTCTCCGTTGTAATTTTGAATCACATTAGATACTGCATAGTTGTGGGTCCACTGCATTTCATTTAATTTAGGATAAAGATAAGACGTTCCCTCAAGCTCAGGTGCAAAAGGTGATTCAAACATCACCTTGCTTTCATTGTTTAAGTAATAAACCGATCGAATAATCGAACTCTGAGCAATCGCCTGTCTTGATCGACTATACATGCGCTCCACATCCACGTTGCTTTCTTCCCTATTTCCTGCAATTAAATGGAGCTGTAGCACGACACTCGAAATTTCATTGTTCACTCGTTTCACAATGCTTTCCGTACTGGCTACATTTGCACTGATAATATCCTCTTCGATCATCTCTTCAGCATAATTAATAATCAGTTGATAAATGAGAAGCGTTGGGAGAACAAGAAGAAAAATAAAAATGAGCACAGATTTTTTCAAAATACTCCTGCGGATTGGATTCCATAGCATTCGTTTAATTTTTGTAAAGGGTTTCATTTCATCCCACCATATGAAAGTCATGTCGAACGTCATTTCATTTATCATAATCGCCCCTTTGCTTAATTGGCAACAGCGAATTTTCCTTTAAACCCTCGCAGTCAGTTTTCACCACAATCCTTCCTATCTAATCGTCGTTAAGAAATCGTTCGACTTCTTCCAATCATTTCCCCGGAAATGGACAACTAGTTTACACGAATATTCGCTCAAAGTAGACAAGAGATTTTTTTGTGTATCGACACCAATATGCCTTTCTTTCACAGAACCTTATGTATAATAATGACATCAACTTACTTGAATAGGGAGGAATCGTATGAAAACGCTCCGTATGGTGTTTTTATTTATCTTGCTACTTACTGTGTCGGCTTGTAATTTCCTCACAACCTCAGACTCCTCAGAAAAAGTAGAAGCTGAAAAAGAAACGGTGGACAAGTCTTCAGAAGAGACTACCAAAGAAGTTCTCTTCCAGGAAGGCACGTACAAATGGGAAAAAGATGGCGAAATTCTCGGTGGACTTGATATTACCGATCCGAAGGCTGATTCCTTCACTTTTATGCTCCAAGCATACGATGGTGAAAACATTGGTGAATTGTCAGGGATCGCTCAAGTTAACGGAGAAATGGCATCTTTTACGCACGCTGAAAACGCAGAATGCAAAGTGTCCTTTGGCTGGAAAGAAGATCGATTAACGATCGATACAAGCGAAGTTTGTGAGAGTTTGAATGAAAGCCAGGTTTCCTTTACAGGGGTGTATACGAAAATCGAAGTAGGTACGTCGGCTTCACCAACAGAAGAAAATGTCGAAGCTGAAGCTGAAGAAGCTTCATGGCAGGAAGCCCTTTACATTGATCCAGCATTTGATCGAGGGAATTTAAGCATATCAAACGTAACAAACGATTCTTTTCAATTTACCATTGATGTAAGTAGCGGAGGAAACGATGGTGAACTGAAAGGGACTGCTACAATAAACGGAAATGAAGCAACATTCCAGGATACAGAAGACCCAGCATGCTCTGGGACATTTATTCAATCAAATGACGTCGTAACTTTTATTGAAGACTCTTGCCTTAATTATCACGATGCTGCCGTTGGCTTTAATGGAGATTATACGATGACAGACCAGGAGCCTGCCGAAGCAGCTGAGACGGCTTCGTGCGAAAAAGCACCTTTTCACTCAGACCTTTTGCAATTTGCCGAGCAGGGCCACTTAAAAGATGCGTCGATTTTTCTAGGTATGTCTGAAGAAGCTCTGAAAAAACTTAAGCCTTCTATGACTTACGACGAAGCTTTTTATGAAGGAACACCAGGTTTTTATGATGATAACTATGCTTACTTAACAGCAAATGATAAAGTAAGCGACCTGCGCTACAATGCGCTCTCAGAAGGGCCGGCCATTCCTTATACTGAGGTGGTTTGTCAGTTTGGAGAGCCTGACGAAGTTGTATTTAACGAATTAGATTCTGAATATCTCCATGTCTATCACGCAGGAGAAAACAAACTTTCCTTTGTTTCCGATTCAAAAGAAGGAGCGATTAAAGCGGTCGTTCTTCAACCGATGACCGTTCAATAAGTGATTGTTCAACACAAAAGGTCGGGCTATAGCCTGACCTTTTGTGTTCATTATCATTTTTGGGTTTTCAATATTTGGTAAGCATCCCTTCATTAATGCTCCTGATACATATTTTTTAAATAAACAATTGATTGGTTTATAAGCTCTTTCAGCACATTAAGATCAATATCATCTAATTTGTTCACATAGACGCACGCTTTTCCTGTCGTATGCTTACCGAGCCGGTCTAACGTTCTCTCTCGTTCCGGTTCACCTTGAGCGAGGTATAAGCTAATCTTTGCCTTCCTTGGTGAAAATCCAACGAGCGGTGCGTCTCCTTCATGTCCTGTAGCATATTTATAATGATACGAGCCAAACCCAATAATGCTTGGTCCCCACATTTTTGCTTCATACCCCGTTGTTTCAGTAAAAAGATCTAACAAGCGATACCCATCTTCCCGTTTTTTTGGATGATCGACACTTTCAATAAATTCAATGACACTATTATCCGTTTCTTTCGTCTTCAGTTCGTACATGTATGAACCCTCCTTATTAACTGCTCTCTTTAACATTTACCCTCTTCCCCCATGATTTCCTTTTTCTTGGTATGAATTTCATCACGTAAAAATTGTATCGAATTGATTTCGTTTATTACCGTTTCATGTTGCTTACTGAAAAAGCGTTAGGAATCGATCTATTCGGGAACGTCCTACTTTATAGTACAACGATCACCTTCTGGAGGTAGACAATGTTTACGTTAAACGATATTCCGATGTTCTTAGTCAATTTCTTTATTATTTTACCAATCGTAACGCTTGTTCACGAAGCCGGTCATGTTTTGATTGCAAGGCTGTTTGGAGGCAAAGTGAAATTTTGTATCGGCACAGGTCGTACCCTGTTTCAAATAGCATCACTCGAAGTTAGAAGAAAGTATTTTATGGAGGGCTGGTGCCAATACGAAAAGTTAACATATAACAAAACCTGGGCACACGTTGCAATTTATTTAGGAGGAAGCTTATTTAACTTAATTGTCATTTTGATCATTAATTATTTAATTACATCAAACATGATTCCTGTTACGCTCTTTTTCTATCAATTCACGTATTTCTCGATCTATTTTATTTTCTTTTCTCTTATGCCATTTCGAAATGATGACGGGAGACCGAGTGATGGTATGGCTGTATTTGATGTGCTTCGCTACGGAAAGTCAGCTGACCCAATTGATTAAAAAAAGCCGGCTTCCGCTATTAGGCGGTAGCTGGCTTGATTAGTATATGCTTACTTCCATATAGCACGGTACTTTTTTTGGTATTTTGGATCATCAACAAACTCAATTAACTGAAGTGCACGTTCTTTTATTTCTTGTTCCTTTACTTCTTCATATAAAGAATGAAGACTTTGCAGGATGTCTGAACGAATCAACGTACCGTTCTTCTCTTGGTAACATTGTTCAAAACGAGTAATAAGGTGACCCATCACGATTACTTTCTGTTCTTCTCCAGCTAATCCAACTCTCCAAATCGATTGAAAAGAATGCCTTGCCGTTACAAACTTCGGATCTTTTGTGACCGCCCATAATTTTGGAAAATCAACCAGAATTCGCTTCTCGGGATCACTTATCGCAAGCTGTGAAAGCAGCTGAGCACACCGTGAGCGCGTGTGATTGTTTTTTGATGATAGCCCTTCTACTAATTCATCCCAGACTTCATAAGCCCATTCAACTTCGGATTTTGTTACCTGGAGCAACGCTTGAAACGCTTCATACTGAACGGTTTTATCTTCTGCCTCTAATCCTTTGAAATGTTTTTTGATTTCTGGATGCATACATAATCGCCCTCCTTGTCAACAATAATCAAACCTCATGTTAATCTTCTGGCAGTTGTAGTAAACTATACATAAACGATTTTCGGGGAGTGATCACTTGAAAAGCAAAATGAACCAGCTGTTCGTAGAGAAAAAGTGCGTTCATGTGCTTTATGCCTATCAGGGGATTGAGCGTTATCTTGAGCAAGTTTGCGAATTTATTGAACAAGGAATAGCGAACGAAGAGTACACGATTCTAATTGAAAATGACCGTCTTTATCCAATGATTTTAAAAGAATTACAACTTAAGTTCACCGAACATCAGTTGAACTATGTTCACCGAGTAAATAGCTTTGATTTCTACTTTTCAAGTGGAAGCTATCATCCCCCAGCCATTCATGACTATTTTAAAAAGACCGTGGCCCCTTATGTCGAAAACCGCCTGTCCTTTCGTTCCTGGGCACACGTCGAATGGGCTTCAATGGAAGAACCACTTCATCTGATCGAAGATTTTGAAAAAATTGTTGATAGTGCTGTAAATGACCTCTCTTTTCCACTCATCTGTGCTTATGATGGGGAAAGGATGCCCGATTACCTTATTACCATCTTAATGGAAACTCATCCCTACGTGTTAATGGATGATCAGTTTATGACTTCAAAGCAATACCTTGGCTAATAGAGGGCACCACGCTTATTATGCTAAGCATGGTGCCCATTCAGTTAATAACTAATCCTTTCAAAAGGTTCCATCGTTCTCGCATTCACATGAAATGCGTCGGGATATTTTATTCCTAGGCCAGTATTTAAACAAATGACCTTTTCATCTTCTTTGATCCAATTGTACCCCTTTAATCTTTTGGCAGCTGCAAATGTAGCTGCGCCTTCCGGACAAACAAATTGCCCTTCTCGCCCAGCAACCTCACGCTGAGATGTTCGAATCTCTTCTTCAGAAACGGCAATCGCACAACCATTTGTTTGATAAATTGCATCTAGAACAAGAAAATCACCGATCGCTTTTGGTACATTGATGCCAAACGCATGCGTCGTTGAATTCTCCCAGAACTCTGATTCCATTTTCCCTTCATCGAATGCTTTCACAATCGGAGCACATCCTTCTGATTGAACAGCAACCAATCTCGGGAGCTTCTCATCTTTGATCCACCCAAGCTGTTGAAGTTCAAGAAACGCTTTATAGATGCCGATAAGGCCGACGCCTCCACCAGTTGGATAAAGAATCACATCAGGAAGCTTCCAATCCAGCTGTTCCGCTATTTCATACCCCATCGTCTTTTTACCTTCAATGCGATAGGGCTCTTTAAGCGTAGACGCATCATAGAATCCCTGTTCTTTCACGAGATCACCTACGATTTTGCCTGCGTCGCTTATTAACCCATTGACAAGATAAAGATGAGCACCGGAAATACTTACTTCTTTTCTCGTAATTTCAGGAGCGTCGACCGGCATAACAATATGTGCTTCTAATCCTGCCTTAGCAGCATAAAGAGACCAGGCCGCTCCTGCATTTCCATTCGTCGGCATCGCTAAGTTCTGAACACCAAGCTCTTTTGCCTTTGAAATCCCAACTGACGCTCCTCTTGCTTTAAATGAACCAGTTGGGACCATCCCTTCATCTTTTATGTACAAATTTGGAATCGCCATTTCCTTACCAAGAGAAGGGAGTGGCAAGATTGGCGTCATTCCTTCTTCAAAACTTACTTTATTCGTTCGATCTTTCACTGGAAGCATCTCATGGTATCGCCACAGTGACTGCTCTCGCTCTGCTATCATGTCTTTTGTGACGAACTTTTTCACTTCATCAAGCTTATAATCGACGAGAAGTGGCGACCCGCAAACACAAAGCTGTTGAATCGTATCTGCATCATATGTTTCGCTGCACTTTGGACAAGTTAAATGGGAAACCATGCTATAAGTCATTCTTGCACCTCCATTTTTTTATAAAAACAGTGAAACCCAAAGTTCACACGCGTGATCTTTGGGTTTCTTTCAGTAAGGCATTAACTATGAAAATCAAGTCCTGATCGCACTTCTTCCACATACCCTGCGCGGATCACATAATCTCCGAAATGCTCCTGTTCCTCTTTTTCTTTTGCATAGTTAAATAAAATCGGTTTTAGCGAAGCGAGGATTTCTTCTTCGCCAATATTTTCTTTATAGAGCTTGCTTAAACGATCGCCAACGAATCCGGCTCCCATATACATGTTGTACTTACCAGGCGCTTTACCAATAAAAGCAATTTCACCAAGCGTCGGTCGTGAACAACTATTCGGACAGCCGGACATGCGGATAACGATTTCTTCTTCTCTTAGACCTGCTTCATCCACGATCTCTTCAATTTTATCAATAAGAGAAGGCAAATACCGCTCTGCCTCAGCCATCGCTAGACCACATGTTGGGAAGGCAACGCAGGCCATCGAATTTCGACGCAGTGCTGAATTTTGTTTGCCATCTGTGAGACCGTATGTTGCGACAAGTTGATCGATTTCCGCTTTCTTTTCTTCTGGTACGTTCGCTATGATAAGATTCTGGTTCGGTGTTAGCCTGAAATCACCTTCATGGACTTTCGCAATTTCACGTAGTCCGGTCATAATTTGATAATCTTCTAGATCAACAATTCGACCATTTTGGATAAAGAGAGTTAAGTGCCATTTGCCATCCCCTTTTACCCAGCCATAGCGATCACCATTGTGATCGAAATGATAAGAACGAGCTTCTTCTAGCTCATAACCGAGTCTACTATTCAATTCGTTCCGAACCCAGTCAAGTCCTCTTCGATCAATTGTATATTTAAAGCGAGCGTTCTTTCGCTCTGAGCGATTGCCATAATCACGCTGAATCGTAATGATCTTCTCGGCCACATCAACAATGTTTTCAGGTGAACAAAAACCAATGATTCTTGACAGCTGCGGATACGTACTTGTGTCGCCATGCGTCATGCCCATTCCACCGCCTACAGCAACATTGAACCCTTGAAGCTTGCCATCTTCAAGAATCGCAATAAAGCCGAGATCCTGGGAGAAAATGTCCACATCGTTTGATGGCGGAACCGCAACGCCAATCTTAAATTTTCTCGGTAAATAATGAGGACCATACATAGGCTCAATCTCTTCTTCTTTTCGATCGAGCACCTTTTCTTCATCTAACCAAATTTCGTGATACGCTCTCGTTCTCGGCAACAGGTCGTCACTTAATTTCCGTGCCCATTCATGTACTTCTGCATGGATATCAGATTGATACGGATTTGCGTTACACATCACATTTCGATTCACATCACCACAAGCTGCAAGGGAATCCATCAAAACGGAATCCATTGCCTGAATACTCTTCTTCATATTCCATTTTAAAATGCCATGCATTTGAAATGTTTGACGGGTCGTTAGTTTTAGCGTTCCGTTTCCGTATTGATTTGCAAGATCATCCATTACAAGCCACTGCTCTGGCGTCGCTACGCCACCTGGCAATCGGACACGAACCATAAACTGATAAGCTGGTTCAAGCTTCTGCTGCTTCCGCTCCTGGCGAATATCGCGATCATCCTGCATATAGCTACCATGAAACTTTAATAGCTTTGTATCCGCATCCGGAATCGATGCGGTAATCGGATCCGCAAAGCTTTCGACCAGAGAGCCACGTAAGTAGTGGCTTTCGTCTTTAATTTTCTCCATTTCACTCGGTTTTCCATCTTGCGTTGCTGTCTTTTTATTCATGTCAAACTCCTTCCATCACGCTTAGTACACATCACGCTGATAGCGTTTCGCGTTACGTAGATCCGCTAGATAAGCCTCAGCTTCCGACTCACTCAAGCCACCCTCTTGCTCCAGAATGTTGACGAGTGCAATATGAACATCTTTTGCCATATACTTCTCATCGCCACATACGTAGACGTGCGCTCCCTTCTGAAGCCACTCGTATAGCTCTTTACTTCGCTCGCGCATTCGGTGTTGAACATACACTTTCTCATCTGTATCGCGTGAAAATGCGACATCCATGCGAGTAAGCACACCATCTTTTAACCACTTTTGCCACTCGACCTGGTAAAGAAAGTCGGTGACAAAGTGCTGCTCACCAAAGAATAACCACGTCTCGCCCCCTGCGCCAATTTCTTCTCGCTCTTGTAAAAAAGCGCGATACGGCGCTACTCCAGTACCTGCCCCAATCATAATGATAGGGGTGTCTGAGCTTTCCGGAAGTCTGAAATTCTGATTTCGCTGAACGAATACTGGAAGCGTATCTCCTGCCTGTGATCGCTCTGCACACTGACCCGAACAAACACCAGTGCGAGCTCGACCATGTGCGTCATATCGCAGAGCACCAATCGTTAGGTGAACTTCCTCTTCACTCGCTTTTGGACTGCTTGCAATGGAGTATAGACGGACTGGGATTTTACGAAGCACCTTGACAAATTCCTCTGCAGTGATCTTCCATGGTCCATAATCTTTCACCAGATCAATGAGATCTCTTCCATAAATATAGGTCTTTAGCTCTTCTCCCTCGGCATTAATCATGTGGAGAAGCTCTGCGCTCTCCGTGAGCTCAGCAATCTTCTTAAGTAATGGTTTTGTTAGACTTGTAATCTCATACGTCTTCGTTAAAGCTTCCTGAAGAGACTGCACGTCTCCCTGCTTGTTTACAATCACCTGGCTGTCTCGGTCCCAATTCATTTCTTCAATCAGTTGAAGCACAAGTGCGTTATCATTTTCAGGATAAATGCCTAGACTGTCGCCTGGCTCATAGACAAGATTTGATCCTTCAAGATCAAGTTCAAGGTGTCGCGTTTCTTTATTCGAGCCTCGACCGTTCAAGTTGATATTTTCCAAAATCTCTGCTTTAAACGGATTCGTTCTTGAATATGTTTCACTCGTTTCTGTAGCTTCTTCTTTAGAAGGTGACGCTTCATTCGTGAACTGGGCATCACTCAGTACGCCCATCACTCCTTCAAACCACTCCTCCGCAGGTTCTTCAAAATCAAGGTCACAATCGACACGAGGGTAAAGTCGAGTGCCCCCTAATTCTTCAAAACGTCTGTCAAAATCTTTCCCTGTTTGACAGAAAAATTCATACGAGCTATCCCCAAGTGATAGAACAGAAAACCTGAGTTCTCCTAATTCAGGAGCTCGCTTACTTTGGATAAAGTCGTAAAAGCTTAGCGCATTGTCAGGAGGATCTCCATCTC
This sequence comes from Bacillus sp. N1-1, assembly GCF_009818105.1. Classification (NCBI taxonomy): domain Bacteria; kingdom Bacillati; phylum Bacillota; class Bacilli; order Caryophanales; family Bacillaceae; genus Bacillus; species Bacillus sp. N1-1. Next base: position 1,460,885 of record NZ_CP046564.1, on the reverse strand, counting down.
CATGCGTACTTGTAATCAACAAAAGGTCTTCTACTTTCTTAAGCGACTTTGGTTTAAAATCATCGAGAGATGAAAGTGTTACGTTGTACTTTTCGTTATCAAGTCGCTCAAAAAAAGATTCTGCTAGCGACTGACAATTTCCCGTATGAGAGCCATAGAGAATCGTAATATCACGCGTTTTTAGTACATTCTCTGAGAACGCTTCTTCAGCTGAGGGAGTTTCAGTTGCGGCCGCTGCTTCTGCCACTCCTGGAACAGAAAGATATCCGCTTAGCCAAATTTTCTGTGTTTCATTTAACGTTGGTAACAGATGATTTAAAAGTTCGGTTTGTTTTTGATCAAAAGGACTATTCATAACCTGAAAATGCAATACAATCCACCTCGCATATTTAATTCAATGTAATACAAGTTGTTTACCCGGATTTAAAACCGTATGAATACGAAGCATGCTCCTCTCTTCTAAGATACACATAAAAAACCTCTCTTCTTTAAGCATAAGAAGAAAGGTTTGTGAGAACGATGCCAATCTTCTTATCTTTCAGGATACACCTGCTGGATTTGGCACAGTACGAGTTGACGCTTCAACTCATCGGTTGCCGAGGCTTCAAAGGGCCAGTCCCTCCACCTCTCTTGATAAGAAATGTTGCTATAAAGTTTTGATAACAATGATTGTTTCAAATAATATCTTTTGTTTAACGAAATGTCAATGTATTATTAGAAAATTATCACCATTCAATTAAATAAAACATGATGATAGCAAACATTCATTAAGAAAAATGAGTCAAATGATTTAGGTCTATTTTCATGAGAGGTGATACTTATTTTTCAGCTTAATACATTCAATCAGATTTACGATGAATAGAGCGAGAATCATCACCAGTTTCATCACAACCGAATAATGAAATGGGACGATCAGTAAGAGAATAGCCATGAAAGATATTGTACTCGTTCGTATGATATCTCCTTTGGATGAAATTCTTCTAGCCTTACCACGCAGCCATTTCACAAGATTCAACCCAACGCCAGTAGTTGCATTCCCCATACAAATGAGATAAGCCCAGAGCGGTAGGTTGTACTTTACCATAAAGATTGTAGTAGAGAGAAAAATCGTCAGTACCGCATATCGGATCGTGATTTCTTTATATGTAAGCGAGTTGAAACCTTTCAAGTTGATCCATCTTTTTGTTGTTGGTTATGCGTATTTTCCATCTCACGAGAAACACGTTCAACCTTATTCATGTTGAAAAACCAGAGAATGCTCATGAAGAAATAATAGATTCCAAGAATGGAAAGGGTATCTGTTACACTTTCCATAAGAGGAAAATCCGACAAATAGTACTTCCACAGAATACTTCCTATTACAAATACTAGTGGGCTTATAATATAAAACCAGCCGTACATTAGTTTATTAAATCGTTTCATGAAACCTCCTTATCGATAACTTTTATCTAACTGTTGACTCCTTCTCATTTGATAAAACTTGAACCCACGCCCGCCCTTTGTTCCACGTCACGTCTAGCGGTAGATCCATGCTTTCACTTAGATTTTCAGACGTGATGACATCCTCTTTCTTTCCTTTTGCCGCAATCGTTCCATTTTCCATTAACATCGCATGAGTGAAGGCAGGAGCAATCTCTTCAATATGGTGTGTAATGTAGATCATTGTTGGACTATTCTCCTGTTTTGCAAGTCGCTCTACTTGAGCTAAGAGCTTTTCACGTGAATACAAATCAAGACCCGTACACGGTTCATCGAGAATAAGAAGCTTTGGTGAAGCCATTAAGGCTCGCGCAATCAGTATTTTTTGCTTTTCTCCCTGTGAGCAGACCTGAAACGGCTTATGATGCAAATGCTGTAGCCCCCACTCTTTCATAAGCTCCTCTGCCTGCTCTTTATCTTCTTCTGTCACATGCTCATAAAGACCCGCGGAAGCAAATTTCCCACTCATCACAACTTCTGTTACCTCTTGCATGGGTGAAATTCGTTCTGTAAAAGCACTGCTTACCCATCCAATCGATCTTCTCAGTTCATTTAAATCGGTTTTTCCAAGTCGTTGACCAAACACTTCTATAACCGGGGAATACCGAAGCAGCGGCCAGATCCCTCCGTAAATTAACTGAAGTACCGTCGTTTTTCCTGAGCCATTTAATCCGATGATCGCCTGGTGCTGTCCTTGTTCAATTGTAAAAGAGATGTCAGATAAAATCATTTGATTCTGTCGCTGATAATACGCGTTTTCAACATGAACGATTGCCATTATATTCCCTCACTTCCATCGTGTATTTCCACTAAATCTGTTAGAGACGATACCCGTTTGCGAATTCTTGAATCACTTCAAGCTCCTCTTCGTTAAGCTCTCTTCCAACGATTTGCTTGAGAGCCACTTTCATCTTTTGTTCATCCCCGCTCCATACATCCGTAAGGGAAGAAACCGTTCGCAAAAGCTTTACTTCTTTCTTAAACTCTTCAATGGCAATCGCCTCTCCGTGTGATAAAATCACCCATTTTGCGTCAAAGCTTTCAAGATCGACAAGCAGTCGGTTCGTCGTCCTCACCGTGTAGTTGGTTTTACTAGAAAAAATATCAGGATAAAAGCAATCACCTAAAAATAGAATTTTTTCTTCTTTAATGTAAACAACGACCGAGTCAGCCGCATGGTCTCCGCCAACATGTTGAAGTATACACGTCACGCCACCTAAATCAATTTCTAGCTTTCCTTCAAAGGTTACATTCGGAAGCGTAATCGTTATATCACGGTGATCCACGAATTCCTTTTTGATGGCGGTTGCACAAAATTCGATTTCCGTTCCTTCTTCTACACGCTGATCAAGATCTGCATCAGACCATGATAAAGAAAGAAGCTTAGCCATTTCTTCTTTCGTTTGAAAAGAAGAAATCGAAACCGTATCTCTTAGCGCAGATAACCCAAATATATGATCCCAATGCCAGTGAGTAAGTGCCAGCATATCAGGTCTTTTAAGCCCACGATGTGAAAGTTCCTCTAGAAAATAACGTGCATGGGCTTCTGAATTTCCTGCGTCAATCATTAACGACTTTTCATCCCCAACTACCATACCTAGAATCGGTCGGTCTGTTTCGGATACTGGTGTTTGGTAGTAAAAACGATCACCGATTTGTTTTATTTGTTGCATGTTGTAACCTCCAAAAGTTTCTTTTCTTCATCTTACCACTTATAGACTGGCCTCCTCCCCCTATTTTCCAATTAAAAAGACACTCCAATTGAGAAGTGTCTTTCCAATCCGTCATTAACCAAATCCATCTACAATGATCTTTACCATCATCGGTCCAATAATAATGATAAATAGTGGAGGAAAAACAAAGACCACCATTGGAATCAGCATTTTGACAGGTGCTTTCATCGCTTGCTCCCGAGCGAGCTCTCGTCTTTGCTCCCGGATGCGCGTCGTAATGTTTTTAATGACTTTTGACATCCCGATCCCAAGATGATCTGCTTGAATAATTGACATCATCACACTTTGAAAATGATCAGACGGAACTCGTTTTTTCAAAGTGTAAAAGGCTTCTCGCCTTGCTTTCCCGCGCTTCATTTCATCCAAGGCTTGATTGAACTCATCTGCAAGCGGTCCAGGTTTTCGTGCACATACGTTTGCGATCGCTCCTTCAAGACCGACACCCGCTTCAAGAAGCAGGCTAACCATATCAAAAAAATCCGACATTTCTTTATTGATGACTTTCACTCGCTGTGTTTTTTTCTTAGCTAAATAAAACAAAGGATAGCGATAAAATAAGAAAGCGATCCCGAGAGCTAAAATAAAACTTGTAGATGCATTGCCATCCGTAACAGGTGTAATCAGCAAGAAAGTAACAAAACCTCCACCAATGCTGAGAAGAAGTTGAATTAAGCGGAATTCAACTGCCGATCGCCTTCCAAACCCAGCTTCATGGAGAAGAATCGTCAACCTCTTTTGATTCTTTCTTGCAAATGTTTTGTTCACCTGCTCAATCCCTATCCCCCAATATTTGCGAAACAGCGGGTGTGATAACCCGCTTTCTCTTTTTTTTGTTTTACGCTCGAGCGTTTCATTCTGTCCGAAATAATGTTCAACCCTCGTTTCAAGAGCAAGTTCTTTTCGAAAAACCGTTTTAAGAACGGCTGCGCTTAGGAAGATAAAAAAGACGAATGCACAAATCATAAATAAGACGGAAATCATCTGCTACACCTCAATCCGTACAATTCTTTGAATAAAAAACCAACCAATTAAAAGTGAAATCACTCCAGCGCCCAATAGAAACAATCCTAGCGGGTTCGTCAGCATTGGCTCAAGATAGTCTGGACTTACGAAATAGAGATAGATTCCCATTACAACTGGAAGGGCCGTAATAATCCATGAAGAAAGCTTCCCTTGAGCTGTTAGCGTTTTAAGCTCTTCAAGGATCCGTATCCTTCCGCGAATCGTATCTTCCATCGTATCCATAAGCTGCGCGAGATTCCCACCGCTCTTTCGCTGTGCGAGAATGGCCTGAATGACAACTTCAAGCTCTTTATTCGGTAAGCGTTCTAACAAACGTTGAAACACATCCTCCATCGGAACGCCCATTCCAATTTCGCGAACAGCACGATCAAATTCGGGTCCGAGCGGATCAGGCATTTCTTTTCCAATTAGCTGCATCGTTTGCACGAAGCTAAATCCGGCTCTCATCGAATTAGACATCGTTCCAAGCGCCTCCACTAGTTGATAGGACAGAAGTTTAATCCGCTTTTGAGCTTTCGTTTTCATATAGATTGCTGGAATGATAAATCCGATGAGAAGCGTCGGTAAAAGACCATACCACGGTAAGCCTATTCCATATAACAATCCCGTACACGTTAGTGCGCTGAGGAGACGAATCACAAAAAACTCCTCTGGTTTTAATAAACTTCCCGATTGAACGAGGTACCCCTGCGTTTTTTGACTAAACCGCATCCCAGCAAAAACTTTAGCAAACGAACCGATCATTTGCTTCAGCGTTTGCTTCTTTTGCTTTTCTTCCACTTCTGAAACGGTGATCGCATGGGGGATAAATTCCTTGATTCGTTTGTTCGTATGTTTTTTTCGCATCAATCTTGTGGATAAAAAATAGAAAAATACCGTAAAGCTAACAAAAAGCAGGAAGATCATGAGAGGCTCGTTCATCTTACCACACCTCTTTAAACCAGGATGATGGAATCGTGTAGCCATTTTGTTCAAGGAGCTCTGAAACGTGTGGTCGAACACCCGTTGTTTCAAAATGTCCTTCTACTTTCCCATCTGCGTCACGCCCAGTTTCTTTGTAAACAAACAAATCTTGCAGGACGATAATATTCTCTTCCATCCCGAGTACTTCCGTAATTCTTGTGATTTTCCTTGATCCATCCTTCATTCTCGCCTGCTGCACAATCAAGTCAAGCGCATTCGCGATTTGCTCTCGAATCGCTCGGAGTGGTAAGTCAAACCCCGCCATTAGGACCATCGTTTCCAGACGAGAAAGCATGTCTCTCGGTGAATTCGCGTGTCCTGTACTAAGACTCCCATCATGCCCTGTATTCATTGCTTGAAGCATATCGAGCGCTTCAGCTCCACGTACCTCTCCCACAACAATACGATCCGGTCGCATTCGAAGCGCGTTACGAACGAGTTCACGTATCGTAATCTCACCCTTTCCTTCGATGTTAGGTGGGCGTGATTCTAGCGATACAATATGCTCTTGAGATAAATTTAATTCAGCCGCATCTTCTATCGTAACAATCCGTTCATCATTTGGAATAAAAGAAGAGAGAACATTAAGCGATGACGTTTTCCCCGATCCTGTTCCTCCGCTAATAAAAATATTCAATCTCGCTTTTACACAGATTTCTAGAAACTCGGCCATCTCTTCACTTACTGTCTCGTAATGAACTAAATCGTTCATTTGTAGAGGAATGCTTGAAAATTTCCGTATCGTAAGTGAGGGTCCCTTTAATGATAGTGGAGGGATGACAGCATTCACACGCGAGCCATCCGGCAGGCGCGCGTCGACCATTGGGGAACTCTCATCGATTCTTCTTCCTAGTGGGGCAACAATACGTTCGATCACACGGCTTAAATGCTCATCATCTTGAAAAGAAAGGTGGCTTCTTTTCAATTTTCCGTACTGCTCATAATAAATGGCTTGCGCCCCGTTAACCATTACCTCAGAAACCGTATCATCTTCGAGAAGAGGCGTTATCGGACCATATCCAAGTAGCTCATACTCAACCGATTCAAGCATCTGTTTTTTTTCTTCAAACGTTAGTCGCTCTGCTTCCTTATCTAGAAAATCTTTTCCCCACTCTCGAATTTTCAGCGACTCTTCTTCTCTTTGAAACTGATGCTTTTTAAGTTCTTCTAACAAAACCGTTTGTAATTTTGTTTCTAACTGCTTGTACTCCACTGACTTAACGATTGTTGCTTCCCTCTGTTCTTCCACTTGCAATGCCTCTTCTTCGACGTATCGTTTAAAAAGCGACAATAGAACTCCTCCTTCATCGACTCAGTGCAAATCTTTTTGTTTTTTTCTCTGTTTCTTCTGGCGGTGGCAAAATCAGATGGGATAAATGAAGCATACTTTTTGAAAAAGAATGACGCCCATTTCTTAACACAAGTGGAAGTCCTTCATTAATTGATGTTGTCATTTGCTTGCTCACGTCCGGTATCTTAGCAAAAACAGGGTTTTGGAGAATCCCTTCCAACCGCTTCACTTCAATGGCACGATGCTTTGAATCTTTATTTAAAACAACATGAACCTTTTCAGTGAAATGGAGAGATTCAAGCATATCAACGTAAAGCTTCGTGTTTCTTAACACAGGCAGATCACTTGTTGTCACTAAAAGAAGGTCATCAGCAAGATCAAGACTTTTAAGATGAATTTCCGAAAGAGATGTTGGCGTATCAATCAGGATTACGTCATAGCTTTTACGAAGTTCAGCTACCGCCAGCGCCACATGTTCTTCCGTCATAATTTCAAAGAACTCAGGTCGAGGAGGCGGTGGGAGAATAGCGATTCCGCTCGAGTGGTGAGATACATAGCTTTCAATCCCATATCGACCTCGTTCAACCGCTTCTTTCACCCAATCATAAATCGTGCGATTCGGCTTTAAGTCTAAATACATTGCGACATCGCCAAATTGAAAATTCGCATCCAGAATAACGACGTTTTTTCCACTTTTTATAAATGCATTGGCGAGATTGACCGCAAGCGATGTTTTCCCTACCCCTCCTTTTGAACCACAGACTGCCATAACGCGACTATTTTGTTTTTGCAAATGCGTCGCACCATCCCCCTTGCTAGCTCTTTGCTTCATATAGGTTTGCGCCTGGAGGATAACATCATTTATTTCATCTGTATCAGCAGAATAAGTGAGCAGATTTGATGCACCAACGCGCATCGCTTTTTTCGTGTTTTCCATATTTTCTGGAACGAGGATAATTGGATAAACGGAAGGGAATTTCATCGATATTTCCTGACAAAGATCATACACGTTGTAAGTTGTGTAAGCTTTAAGAAAAAGAATCGCATGAGTTGAATACTCAAGCTGGTGAAAGAGATCTTCTAAAAGTTGAAAACTTTTTAGCTTATGATTTTTCTTCAATAGAAGTTCTTCCAATTCGCTCGCTTGGGCATTCGTATCTGAATAAAAATACCAGTTTAAGTCCGTCATCATTCCGTCTCCTTGTAAACCTGACGTGTTTCTTTCAATCCTTCTTTCACCGTTCCATCATCTTCACTATTACGCAGCATTAGGTAAAACCCATCTTTATCCTTAGCCGCAAGACTTAAGCTCACACCTTCCTCTGGTGTTACTTCAAGCGTAACCGTGACATAATGGAGCGCTTCTTCCGTGCTGTCAGGTGATTTTCCTGAACTTAACACTTTCACCTTTTGCAGCATCATGACGGCTGACTTGAATTCTTTCTTCTCCTCATCAATCATCTTTTCATAAGCGATCACATCGACAAACGAGTTTGGTTCAATGTATCCTGAAACGCCTGGAGCTAATTCTACATCGATCGAAATTGCGCGTTTTCCTTCGCTCACTTCGACGATTCCATTTGATATTTCTCGTTTTGGAATCGTTGTCTCTGCTGCAACCTCAGGCTCTTCCACCTTCTTAACCTCTGTTTCTGCATCTGTTGTTAAGTTCGTAAAGAGCGCAACATACACAATCACTGTCGCGAATGCTCCAAAAATAACGGACCACATCCATATTCGCTTTGTTTTCATTCCTCATCCCTCACTTCTCATCTACCTATTCCACCAGCTTGACACCGTATAAGTTCCCTGGACCTGTACTTCCAATTTCCCCACTCGTTACGATATCTTTAAATTCGCCAACGATTCGTTTAGGTTCATCTAACCGATTAATCCAATAAGCGGCTAAGCCAACGACTTTGACAGATGATTTACCATTTGCGCCATCCCATGAATCAATGAGCGGGATAATGATGACACGTGCGCACGAATAATCCGCAGTCGATACTTGCTGACATTTTGATTTTCCTGCATCCTGATTGATTAACGTTTGGATTGCACCCTTAACAGGTCCCCACTTTTGTCCGGGCTCTGTTTGAACAGACGTACCTACCTCAATTTCTGTCCCATTGATAATATTTTCAGCTAGCCCGCTCGCGCCATTACTCTCTATATCAAGGTAGCCACAGTTCCCGTGATGTTTGCCGGTATTCTCACACTTTAGCTCTGTTTCGTTTGGGATCGCCGTATACTCAATCGCAATCGGTGTGACGCGCTTAGCTGATTTAAGCAATCCTATTTTTGCCTTTGCGGATGCCTGGACTGAAGCTTCTTGGATCCCAAAAACACGGGCAAAGGTCATCGGTACTGTCGATGCTCGTGATACTTTGATCGACTTACTTGTGATGGTAAGATCGCCACTTGAAACGGGGAACGCGTTTTTGCTCGCAAGGTCTTTTGCAATCGAAGTAGCACTTACCTCACTCGTTAATAATCCCTGAGCCCCGGAAAGCGCTGCTGCATCCATCGCATTTTGTAGCATTCGTTTTTCATGATAAAGTCTTCCAACATCGACGACCATTGCTGTCACACCAAGTAGGACAGTTAAACTAAGCGCTAGCATGACGGCTACGTTGCCTTTTTCGTTCATAAAAAGAATGCATAATTTCTTCATCATTCCATCCTCATTACAGTTGAACTGGATAGCGTGATCGGTCCAGTTAAATTTGAAACGACTGGCGTGAGAAAGCTGATCGGATACGTAATGGTTACCGTCACGTCGCTTCCAGAAGATTTTGTTCCGCCTGGTGAGACCGCAACCTGACCAGCAGTCAGGTGAATGCTTGATGCACTTGAAACTGCCGTTGAAACAATAGTGGCATCATTCTCTCCAATGCTCGCTGTTCTCGCAGCTTCTCTGCTTGCATGGTCAATCGCCAGGTAAGTGTGGAAAATACGACCAAAATCAATAATGCCGAATAACAGCATAACTAGGATAGGGAGAACAAGCGCAAATTCAACGATCGACTGCCCTTTTTCTGATCTCATACCACCCCTCCTAAAAAAGCAGCGCAGAGCGTTCCAAACGTAATCGCCACACCGTACGGATAAGTGAGCTTGCTTTCTTTGTTAATCGTAAGCCCCTTCATATTCATAAGGGCATACACCGCATAAGTTGGTGATGTCACATACTTCCATAATGACATTCTTTTTAAAATAAGAAAAAGACCGATAATGCCTCCGATAAGAGCCGTATAAAAAAATGAATGAAGAACGAAAGAAGTGCCAGTTAAAGCCCCAATCGCCGCAAGTAATTTCACATCACCAGCCCCCATTCCCCCTAATAGATAAGGAATGAGAAGAAGCGTGAACCCAACAAGAAGTCCAGCCCCGCTAAATAGAAAACCTTTCAAACCGAGTGTCATCGTGTAATAAACTAAGCCAACACCCATCGCAGGAAACGTAACAATATTTAAAATGCGTCGATTGCGCACGTCCGTTATAAATGAAATAAGTAAAACGATACCTAGGATACTGTATACCATCGCAGTCCCTCTTTGTTTTTAAATTTGGCCCCACTTGGGTAAGTGGGGCCAGGGTTTTATTTTTTATTCTTATAATTTATCTATAACAGATTGAATTAGAGAGTTAATCTTTCCACCAAGCGTCACAAATATCGCTGCTGCCACAACAGCTACACCCGCTAAAATCAACCCATATTCCGCCATACCTTGTCCTTCTTCTTCTCTTACAAACTGCTCCATTTTTTTCAACATCATTTTTCCCCCTTAGGATATTGTTTTTCAATGTATGAAAGAAATCATAACTACCGGTTCATCAGCTGATTGTTAATGGTACTGAGATCTTTGCGCCAGCTCCTTTCAAACTAATACGCTTTGTTCAGTATAGTGTTCGAATTAAATTATTTTGTTCTTTTTATAGAACAACCTTAACTTCATAATAATTCGTTATAGAGAATTTGTAAAGTTCTTTTTTGATCTTTTTTCTTTTTTTTTACAAATTATTTAGGTATATATTCACTATTGAGATTAAAAATCGCTTGATTTATAGTATAAGAAACGTCATTCATTAGGAGAATTGTCATGATCACAACCAACAAGAGTATTCTATATCGAACACTCCCACTTACGATCAGCAAAGCTAATACGTTTGGAAAACGACTAAAAGGGCTAATGTTCCGAATACGTCCCCTTCACAAGGAAGGCCTTTTGATCACACCGTGTAACTCCATCCATATGTGTTTTATGTTCTTTTCGATCGATGTTGTCTTTCTAAGTGAACAAAACGAGGTCGTTAAAGTCCTTCATAACATTAAGCCGTGGAGGTTTATCCCTCCCGTCAAAGGCGCTAATGCAACTCTCGAATTGCCCGAAGGAGCGATTGAACGGTATGAGATTAATGAAGGGGATTACCTGAATCTTTAACAATGTGCTAACAAACCATTTATTGGGTTTAATGCCTTCCATTTCCGGTTACATACCCTATGTACTAAACAAAAAAGGAGATGAGTGAAATGGCAGATCGTTATAAAACAGGTGAAAAGGCACCGGAGAATGGAAAGTATGAGTTTGATGGTTTAACGAACGGAAACAAGTCCAGTAATCCTACAGAAGATGAGAAGCACATTAGCCTTCAAAGCGGAGAAACCTTTCCTCCCCTTCGATCCAGCAAAGAATCGGCTTATTGGAAAAAAGCATAATTTCGAAAAAGCAAGCGAATGAACATAACTAAAGGAGATGAATGAAAATGGCAGAGAAAGATCCAAAACAAGCAGCAGCACATATGAGTGAGGATAAGAAAGATGATATTATGCAGAACTTCAAAACCTTCAAAGACTACCTCGGTGATCAGGTTCATAAAGGCGAAAAGCTCGGTCTTGGTGAAGAAGGATTATCAAAAGGCGCTAAGCGCGTTGCAGACTATCTAGCGAAGCATGAAGAGCCACGTAACCGGGAAGAAAAAGTTTTAAATGAGCTATGGAATGCAGCAAACGAGGAAGAGCGTCAGCATATGGCTCACGTCCTCGTGAAGCTCGCCGATCAAACAAATTAAATCCATACAAAAAGCCGTCATCCTTAAAATGGAAGACGGCTTTTTGTTTTATTTATTATTCCTGATAATACTTTGACATTGCCATCACCATCGCGCCCATACGTGGTGTGGTTGGTGTTAAGACTCGCTCAACTCCGCGCTCTCTCAGGTGTTCTTCCGTTACTTCCCCAACTGCTACAGGAAGAATCTCATCATTTAAAAGAGACAAGATAGCGCTTTTCTTTTTCTTATTTTCAACATAGTCAAAAAAGTACCGTACCTGGATGGCACTCGTAAATGCCACCGCATCAAGCAACCCACTTTCCATCTCCCCAACCAATTGTTCGACCACCGCTTCTTCTGGAGGCGTGTGCTCGTACGGATAAATCGTTCGAACGTTATTGTTTGCTTGCTCAAGCGTTTTAATAAACGTTGGTACATTCTCCCCATGCATTTGGAGAGCAATGGACTGATTCTCGATCGCGAGCGAATGCTCGAGTTGATTCATCGTCCCACGATCCGCTACTGTTCCTGGTGTAATACCTTTTTGCTTAAAATGCTGAAGGGTTTTCGTACCTCGAACGGCAATCGGAACTGTTCGAAGTAGCTGTTCATAAGGTTTCCCTAGACCGTTTGCTTCCGCAAGCTCAGCCATTCTCTTTTCGCCCATACCTGTCGTAAAGATCAATAATTGCGGAGGGTTTTCAATGATTTCTTGTATTGATTGAACAACATGCGCTTCATTTGTAAAGACGGTTCCCTGCGCTGGGCGAATGAACGCTTTTCCACCCTGTTTTTCGATAAGGGTGCGGATTTCTTCTCCCTTTCGCCCACCCGTTACTGCAATCCTTTTATCCATAAGTCCCATCCCTCTACCATCTCCTTAAGCCTCATCTTAAATAGAGGGTACAGCACCGTGTCGATTTGTTCAACTAAACTTTATTCTAGCGTGACATAAATAAACCCATCCTCAACTTCAACCGGAAACGTTTCGACCTTGCTGTTAAGAGTTGATTGAAGACTCCCTGTAAAGAGATCAATACAACACTGATGGTCGAGGCACGTGATAAATCGCCCAGACATTTCTCCATTGACAATGTCCCCACCCTTAGGACAACGGTTATGAAGCGCTCGAAACGTGCCATCTGGCAGACAAAAAATCGCAATTGATAGCTGGAGTAAATCAATTGCACGACCAAAACCAGGAACGTGATCACGTGTTCTTCCAACATTGATTTTGACAGCTTGAACCGGCATCGTATCGATCCTCCTAAAACCTACTATTCACCTTCACTAGCTTTGCACTGTTCTACTGACTTGATCACTTCTCGGAACAAGCGTTAAATTGGTTTTTCTTTTCCTTTCTTCAGGAAAAAGTTGATTAGAAGGAATTTCAGAAACCGGCGCTAAACGACTGACGAGTTTCGCTAAAATGACAGCTTCTGAAGTATCTCCGTAAAGAATCGCCCCGATTACATGACCATGTAAGGTAACAATCTTTTTGTAGATGTGACGAATCGGATCAATCCATTGGTACGTTCTCGTATCCTCCGTTTCAAGCACCTGACCTGCCGAGAACAAGCTGATACCTGAAATATTTAAGGTTGTTGAAGGTATGGAACCATGGTATTGTTTCGGACACCCTGCAATCGTACCTGCTAAATGTTCCGCTTGATCAAGAATCGGATCAATAACACCGTACGTAACGCCCCGATGCTCTGCACATTCACCTATCGCATAAATAGATGGATCACTTGTTTGCAAATAGTCATCTACAAGGATGCCTCGATGAACCTCCAACCCACTCTTTTTCGCTAACTCCACATTCGACTTTACTCCAACAGCCATAAGAACGAGATCTGCTTCAAGCGAACTTCCATCAGAAAAAGTGAGCGATTGTGCACAAGATTCACTGTTAATTTCTTTTGTCCGTTTACATAAAGCAAATTTTACGCCTAATTTTTCTAAATCTTCTTGTAGCATTTCAGATGCAAGTCGGTCAAGCTGTCGATTCATCACATTTGGTTGATGATGAACAACCGTCGTATCCATCCCTTGTTTAACAAGGCCCATCGCTGTTTCTAAACCTAGAACACCAGCACCAACCACAGCTGCTTTTCGATAACGTTTCGATGCATCCATTAAGGCTTTGCAATCGTCCATAGAACGAAACGTCATAACACCGTTCTTTCCTGCTCCTTTCACTGAAAGAACGTGCGGATTAGCACCTGTCGCAAGAATAAGCGTGTCATATGCAATTTTCCGTCCCCTATCTGTTTTCACATGACGACCTAGTGGATCAATCATAACCGCTGTTTCATTCTCAATGAGTCGAATTCCTCGCTGTTTGTACCAATCTTCATCTTCTAATTCTGCTTTTTCAACACCAACATCTTGTTGAAGAATCAGCGAAAGTAAATATCGCTTATAAGCAGATTCTTTTCCAATAATTGTTATTTCAAAACGTGAAGACTTCATCAAAAGCAAGCGTTCAAGAAACTGATTGCCAGCAAGTCCGTTTCCAATTACAACAAGGCGTTTCACGGAATCCCCTTCTTTCTGGACTGTATAATATGCAAAATCGTACCATGTTTAAAAATTGAAAATAACAAATTGGTCATATATCCTAACAGGGTTTTGAAAGAAAGGACAGCATTTGGATAGTTTTATGATTTCAGCAAATGATAAAGAGAGATCATTTTCGGAGTGATGATATGAAAAGAAGACGATTCGTACGTTCTTCTACATTATTAGAAGAACAAATTAAGCAGGAGTTTCATAACAGTGAAGACCTAAAACAGAAAACCATTCAACTCGACGGTCTCACGCTTACACTTTTGTATCTCGATGACATTTCCGATCGGATGGTCATTCAAAAAACCATCCTTAGTCCGCTACTAACGATCTCAAGTGAAGACACGAAGATTAGCCCAACCGATATTCCAGATCTCATTCCAATGGCAGCTGTTAATAACATTGAAGATCACAGCACCATTTCAAGACATCTGATGGATGGATGTACGGTGCTTATCGCACGGGAAACGACCGATGATCACGTTTACTCTATAAAAACGACGTATTCTGTCAAGAGATCACCGGATGAACCGGTGAATGAACCAACGATCAGTGGGCCACGAGATGGTTTTATCGAATGCCTCCAGGATAATAAAGCATTATTGCGTGCTCACTTAAAAACGAGCGATCTTTTGTTTGAGCAATATTTTGTTGGGAAAGATGTGGTAACATCGATTTCAATCACTTACTTACAAGGAAAAGCGAGTGAGAAATTAATTAACGAAGTAAGAGATCGAGTCAATCAAATTGAGGTAGATTATATTACAGATGCAGGAGTGCTCGAGCAGCTGATTGAACGCAATCCTCTCTCTGTTTTCCCTGAACTAGCCTCGACTCAGCATCCAACGAAAGTAGCGAATGCGCTACTTGAGGGGCGCGTCGCTCTAATGACAGATGGCTCACCAACGGTATTAATTGCACCAACAACGCTTAACATGCTTCTTCAAACGCCTGACGACTATTACTTTAAATGGATTCCAGCATCTCTCATTCGGCTGTTGAGCTATTTCACAGCACTGATCTCTGTTCTCTTGCCTGCAGCTTATATTTCACTCATTTCGTTTCACCATGGACTTATTCCTACAAGTCTTGCGGTTTCTCTCTCAAAGACTAGGGAAGGCGTTCCGTTTCCTTCCGTTATTGAGGCCTTTATTATGGAACTTACCATTGAAATTCTACGTGAGGCTGGGGTGCGACTCCCCAAACCAATTGGTTCAACAGTAAGCATCGTCGGGGCCATTGTAATCGGCGAAACAGCCGTAAGTTCAGGAATTGTCAGTCCTATGATGGTTATGGTGATTTCATTTACTGCCATCTGTTCTTTTGCAATACCGAATTACCAGCTAAGTCTCGCGCTCAGAACGATTCGATTTTTTATCTTATTTTCTGCAGCAATGCTTGGCGTCTATGGTATGCTAATCGCCATCTTTATAGTCACGACCCATCTCATTAAACTTAGAAGCTTTTCGAGCCCTTATATGGAGCCATTTGCGCCCATTCATTTCAAACGATGGAAAGACTCCTTTATACGGCTCTATTACCGTGTGGGAAAAAGGACGGGGATTTAATTGCAAACCAACCAGCACTCTCTTCCCATCATTATCTTTTTTATTTCAACCATCATTGGTGTTGGCATCGTCACGTTACCACGTGAAACAGCTACGATTGTTGGACAGCCAAACATGTGGATAAGTGTGATTCTCGGCGCGATTATTGCATTCATTAATGCGCTTTTGATCTTTCTGTTAATGAAGAAATACCCGTTGAAAACCGTTTTTGATATCGCGCCAGAATTAGTAGGAAAATGGATTGGAAAGCTGCTCAATCTGATTTTCGTTTGCTACACGATTGCGATTTCTGCCTATATCATTCGTACAATGGCTGAAATTGTGAATTACTACTTACTTGATAAAACACCCAAATTCGTTGTCTTACTTGTTCTTGTACTCTCCTGTATGTATCTCGTGTCAACCGGTCTTCCTAACATCCTGCTTTTTTTGCAACTGTATTTTCCTATCATCTTACTAATGTTTTTTCTTTTAACCTTACTGAGCATCAAGAATATAGAGACTACTCATTTACGTCCAATTATGTATATTGATGTAATTGACCTATTAAAAGGAGTCAATTCCACCTTTTTCTCGTTCGTAGGGTATGAGCTTCTTATGGTTCTATCAGGAGAGCATCGCCTTACCCGCTGGAAACCAGTCGTCTTTATTCTAGGCATCAGCATCGGAAGTGTATGCTTTATTTACGTGCTGTTCTTCATCCTAAATATTGGTGTTCTTAGTATTGAAGAGCTAAAGGTGATTACTTTCCCAACGATCGAAATGGCAAAAGCAATTGAATTCCAGGGGTTTTTCTTTGAAAGATTTGAGCTTCTCTTTTTATTTGGATGGATTATCACAATCTTCACGACCCTGACCGCATATTATTATTCTGCGATGCTTGGTGTTTGTAAAACCGTTAACTGTAAAAAAACACTTTTGATGAACGCGATCATCGGTTTGCTCATCCTAATGCTCTCACTACTACCATCGGGCATTACAGAGCTGTTTTCATATGGAACCTATTTAAACTATTTATCTTATGCAGCTTTAATCGCAATTCCCCTTTTGTTATTCCTCTTTTCCTTCAGAAAGGGGACGATGAAATGAAGAAGGGCTTACTTATTTTCATTTCTCTACAACTTCTTTTCCTTACTTCATGCTGGGATAGCAATGAAATCGAGGATCTAGGGATGATCATGGGAATAGGACTAGATTACAACGAATCGAATGACGACGTATTTTCCATGACTAACCAGTACGTTGTACCAAACAATATTGAAGGCACACAGACTGGAAGCTCAGGAGGAACTCCTTATCAGAACATCACATTAAACGGCAGCAACTTTTTTCAAATTATCCGTGAAAACTCCCTTGAGACAGATCGTCCGCCAAACTATACCCACTTAAAATCCATGGTTCTTACGGAAAGGCTTTTAAAAGAAGAGCCTTTAAAGCAATTAATTAGCTTCTTCCTACGAGATCATGAATTCAGAAGAACAGTGGCTATTTTTATCACAAAGGAATCTTCTGCGGATATCCTTGCTGTTGAACCAACAAAAGAAATGTTTCCAGCCGTTCAGATAAAAGAGCTCACACAAAACCATGATCGAAGTTTATATGTTCAAGATACGCTTAAATTTGGAGAAGTTTCAAAAAAAATTACCGAAGGGGCAAGCTTCGTTATCCCAGAAGTTGGTATCAATAAAGGACGTATTCGACTGCTTGGTGCTGGTATTATTTCGAATAAATCCGAGCATATCGTTGGTTGGCTCACTCCTGAAGAAATTGCTGGATTAAAATGGATTACGAATCAAGTGAGCGGTGGATTAGTAGCGATTAAAGAGAAAAATTCCGAGGCGGATCAAGCTGTGCTTGAGATTACGAAAGCAAGCACGTCCATCGAACCCGTGTTAAAAGATGGACAGCTTACCATTCAGTTAAAAGTAAAAAGCTCTCTGAGACTTGCAGAAGACTGGGAAATCAAGCGAGACGTTTTTCAAAAAGGCTGGGAAGATGAGCTAAAAAAACAGGGGGAAAAAGTCGTCAAAGAAGAGATGGAGCACGTCATCTCCATCGCCCAGGAACAAAAGCTCGATTACCTTGAATTTGGTACGTGGACAAGCATTAAACAGCCCGCCTATTGGCAAAAGCATCATAAAGATTGGGAACGTATTTTTGCTCAATTGCCAGTAACGATTGATGTCGATTTCACTTTAACTGGCTATGGTACACAGGATATAAATTAATGTGTTGAAAAAGAATAAATTAAAAAGGATGAAACCAGTTCGGCTTCATCCTTTTTAGTCTTGCTATGCATTTGTTACAAGATCAACAGGCTTCGACTCTGGCACAATCGGCTGCTTCACTTCTTTTTCACGTCCCGCGCGCTTAATGAAGAAAGCAAGCACAAACGCTAAACCTGCGATAAATGTAGCGATAAAGAAAGCGAAGTTAATGCCTTCAAGCATCGCTTGCATGGCAATCTGCTGTTGAAGCGTAGCTGGGTCAACCCCCGCGTTTCCAGCCGCAGCTTCTTTCGCAAGATCAGCCGCAACAGATTCTGTTCGGTTGGACATAATCGTCACGAGAAGGGCTGTGCCAATCGCTCCTGCTACCTGGTTTAACGTATTGTTCATTGCAGTACCGTGCGGATAGAAACGAGCCGGCAGTTGATTTAACCCGTTCGTTGAAACAGGCATCATCACCATCGACATCCCGAACATCCGTACAGCATGAAGAATCATAATGTAGTTATACGTTGTCTCCATCGACAGTGTACTGAACAGGTACGTCGTGACAACCGTAATCGCAAGACCAGTTGTAGCTAGGATTCGCCCACCAATTTTGTCAAACAAACGACCCGTAATCGGAGACATGAAGGCCATCACGAGTGCTCCCGGTAGCATCATTAAACCGGCATCAAGCGGTGAAATGCCTCGAATCGTTTGGACGTAAATTGGAAGCAACAGCATCCCTGAAAACATCGCCATGTTCACAACCATCGTAATGGAAGAAGAAAGAGCGAACATTGGATATTTAAAGATTGTAAAGTTTAGCATAGGTCGCTCTTGCTTCGACTGTCGAATAATGAAGGTTGTCAGTGAGATAACCCCAATCCCGATCGTTAAATAAACTTGCGGACTATCCCACCCTTTATTCCCCGCAGAACTAAAGCCGTAAAGAATGCCACCAAACCCCGCGCTTGATAAAATAAGTGAAAACAAATCAAGTCGAATGTTCACCTTTTCTTTCTTATCTTTTAATAAGAAGAACCCAAGCAAGAAGATTGAAATGGCAATCGGTGTAACAAAGTGGAATAGCATTCTCCAATCATAATGTTCGATAATCCACCCAGATAGCGTTGGACCAATCGCTGGCGCTGCCATTAGAATGAGACCGAAAACGCCCATCGCCGCTCCCCTTTTTTCAATCGGAAAGCTAATGAGCATCACGTTCATTAAGAGCGGCATCATAATAGCCGAGCCTGAAGCCTGTAACATTCTCCCGCCAAGTAGGACTGGGAAAATCTGAGCCATTCCGGCAATCACGGTACCAAGCGTAAATAGCCCGATCGCCACAAGAAAGAGGCGGCGCACCGAATATTTTTCAATTAAAAAGGCCGTAGCTGGAATCATGATTCCGTTCACAAGCATAAATCCTGTCGTAAGCCACTGAACCGTTGCGGTTTCAATTTGTAAATCCGCCATAATCGACGGTAGTGCAATATTAAGCAGTGTATTATTAAGAAACGCGATAAACGCTCCAACAATCAAAATTGCAAGAATACCGTACTTTGGACGAGGCGTCTCTTTTCCTGATTGACTCATCATCATACCTCCATATACCTTCAGTTCAATTATTTATACCATCGGTTCAAATCTCTCATATCATATACCATGAGTTCAACTTTTGCAATCATTATTTATTCCCAATTCATAAGGATTTGTTTCAATGATAAAAGTGAGGTATGATCAGGTTTATACCGGCAGTACAAAAAGTAATGATAAGGACTCATAACTATAAAGAAGTAAAAGGTGATACGATGAACGATCGCAAACAGCATGTTATTAAGATGGCGCATCAGCTTTTCATAGAAAGAGGCTTTCAGTCTACTTCCATACAAGACATTTTAGAGTATAGCGGCATTTCAAAAGGAACGTTTTACAACTACTTTTCTTCTAAAAACGAACTGTTAATCGCTCTGTTTAAAGCACTTTATGAATCGATGGAGCAACAACGAGATGAACTGCTTATCGGCCAGGACCCATCGGACCTTTTGATTTTCAAGAAACAAATCGAACTGCAAATGAATACAAATAAAAAAAACAAGCTCATTACGCTGTTTGAGGAAGTGTTTGTTTCAAACGATGAAGACTTAAAACACTTCCTTCGAGAAGGTCAAAAACGAATGCTTCGATGGGTTTACAACCGGTTTCTTGAGCTATTTGGCGAAGAAAAACAACCGTACTTATTGGATGGGGCGATCATGTTTTTGGGGATACTTCACCATAATGTAAAGTATTATTCGATCGCGAATGGAGCAAGTGCAGATATTTATCCAGTTGTGGAATACAGCGTGGATCGGATGGTTACGGTCGTGGAAGATGCTTCAATCGCAGATCAACAACTAAACAAGCCAGAGCAGATGGACGACTGGTTTCCAGAGGGTAACCAGTTGTTTCAATCAAATCTCGCTAGTACCATTCGTTCATTAAAAGCTGATCTAACAGAATCAAATAGTGAAGCAATTGAACGATTAGATTTTGTAAAGGATGAGCTGCTCCATTCCAAGAAGTCCAGAAAGTTTCTCATCGAGAGCGTTCTTTGTTCGCTCAGAGATGATCCGAAACTTGACCAAACAACTGTTAGACAGCTAGATGAGTTAGTTGGCAACTATTTTAAGTAAAGAAAAAGAGGGCTTCACTTCTAAGCCCTCTTCTTTGCTTCGCTTTCCACTCGGTCCATAAACTCCTGCACAACGTTCATTTGATCCTTCGGTCGACTTAACTTCAGCATCGCTCTACCTACAAAATTCACGCCTTTATTTTGTCCTTCATAAATGAATTGCGTTTGATTTTCTCCCATCTTTTCCAACGTAAAGCCAAGCGTGATTTCAAACGCTTTTCCTAAAACAAAGCATATGCGCTTCACTTTAAGCGTTTCGTTATCTTCATAAGCAAGCGTTTCAACCGTATACGTTTCCAATCTTTTTCCTTCACGATACGTTTGTCGATGCTTTGCCCCTACCTCATGCTCTTCTTTTTCAATTAATACATGCTCTTCAACCTTAGGCATAACCGCTTTAATATGCTCGTCTTTAAATAATTCCCATACCGTTTCGATCGGCGCTTCGATCATCTTTTCTTCCTGCCACTGTATCATTCGTCATCCCTCCCTGATCTAAGAAACTCATCAATCTCGGTTACTTGAAGTTGAAGTTCATTGATCTCATTTTCGATGTTCGCTTTTTTAAGACGCAAGAGATCTTCTAAATGAGCAAACGACTCATCTTCCATCACAGATTTCATTTCTTGAATTGTGAATCCAAAGCGCCGAAGCTTCCCTAATAAAAGCGCTAGAAAATAACTACCATCATCATAATAGCGATACTTATTGATTGGATCCATATAGGCAGGCTCTAACAAATTCACTTCTGCATAATAGCGAAGCGTTTCCTTGCTCAAACCCGTTAATGTAGCGAACTCACCTATTTTGTACATCTTTACCTCCTTACTTCATCTTAAACTATAGGGTGCACCACCCGGTCAACCTTACGTTACTACTTTCTTCAAAAAGTGAGGCGTATGAAACCAAAAAAGGGAACGCTCCTCTATAGCGTTCCCTTCTTGCTTATCTTATTTTTTTGAAATCGATACGCGTCCAACAGAACGATCTGTTGCTTCACCAGTTACTTTAAACTGAAGACCATATTCAGGAACATTTCTTCCTGCATCAGGTAGCGCTTCATTCAAGTAGCTTTTATCATCGTTAAAGAACTTAACGAATTGATTTTTCTTATCAGTCATTGTGCGACCAAGGAGATCAGTGTAGTCAATGAACATTTTGTCATCTTTACGTAGGCTAAATGCCGCATCGTGAATCTGATAACGCGTTGACGCAACAGTTCCGTCACTCCAGAAGAGTTCATGCTGATCCGCATCAACTACGCCAAGGAAGCCTTCTCCTGGATGAGCACCAGTCCAGTTATCGGAATACTTATTATCAGCGTACCAAACAACAAGACCTGGATCATATGACATCAGACTGTCGCCACGACTAATATGACCTAGTCCTTCATCAACACCTTCATGGTTTCTCCATTCTAGCAGATAATAATGCTCTGAAACTTTTACCCCTTTATTCTTTGTAAAGCCATCTAGCTCAACTTTCGGCTCGCCTTCTGCATCATCAAAGAAAATTTCTTCGCCATCCGCCGTTACGCGAACATCATCCACATAGAAACCAGGGTTAATTGCCGCAGCATCAGTCCAGTAGTTGATTTTCACCTGAACATCTTTACCAGCATAAGCACTTAAATCAAATGAAGCATCAATCCATCCGTCTGATTTGCCCGTAATGCCATCACCTGGGTTACTATCGTGTGGATTGGTTTGTGTTGTAATGTTACCAGGAATTGTATTCCAATTCTCACCGTCTTCACTCACTTGAATGGAACCATAATCCCAGTCTTCTTCAATGTCATACCATGTTTTAAACGTTAGCTCTGCAGAAGCAGCGGTTGAGAGATCGACATTCATCACAGCTGAATTGTCTAGATCATTGGCGCTTCCACTGAAATACTCATATTCTCCACTGAATGGTTCGTTAATGACCGTTTCTTTATCTGGCAGGTTAATACGAAGCGCATCAAGGTTGGTCCCTTTCGTATTCGCCTGATCAAGATAAACTTCTAGACCTTTTTTATCAATGTCTTCCAAATCTACTTCATCATATTTCAACCAGTTTCCATCTTGAGAAGCTTGTAGAAATTCCTTCGACCATGCGCTAAAACCAGTCGGTTCAGTTCCTGGTACTTTTCCTGCCCAACTACCGCTAGCCATAATGGACCAGTAAGCAACCGCTTCCCCTTCACCTGAGTACTGCGTATCATACTCATCCGGTAGACCTAGATCGTGACCATACTCGTGCGCAAATACTCCGGCAGCGCCGTCAGCAGGCTCGATTGTGTAGTCGTAGGCATACATTGAGCCTTCACCCCAATAATCTACTTCAGGTTCTGGAGACCCTTCAATTGGGAAAATCCCTCCAAGATTCCAGCGGTGAGACCAGATTGCGTCTGATCCAAGTTGACCTCCACCTGCTTCTTCCCCAACAGCCGAGTGAACGACCATTAAGTGATCAACTAAACCGTCCGGCTCACGGAAGTCTCCGTCGCCATCAAGGTCATAGCGATCTTCCTGATCATAGTCTGCTAGATTTAAATCCGGATCTGCAGCCGCTGCAGTAAGAGCTTCCTTCACAAGGCCACGTGCATCCTTGTCACTACCGTCTTCAGTAGGATAGTTCCCACCGTATTCAGCCGCGTTTTTAGATGCCATGTACCATCCAGCAACCTCACCATTCACTGTATAAGCGCCATCGCTTTGCTCTTCATAGAATTGCTTCATGGATACGAGATTTTCGCCATTCGGCCCTTCATACCCGTCTTCACCAAAAATCATATCTTGATAATGTTCTTTCACATAATCCTCATAGTACATATCCGATTCTTCTGGCTGGATGCTGTTATGAGGAAAGTCTGGGAATTCAACGAGAAGAACAAGTACGTTATCAGAGCGAACGTCTCCGTCATATTTTTCTTCAACGACTGGGGCAAGGTTTTTACCGCCGTTACTATAGTTCCCCTTCGCTTTATCCTTGTTACCATTCTTTAATTTTTCTTTAACTTCAGCTTCAATTTCAAGCTTTTCATCTTCTAACTCACCGCTAGAATCCTTTTCTTGAAGTGATTCTGATTTCTTTTTTAGAAAGCGATCTAATGCTTGTTCCGCTTCCTCAGCTGAAGCATTCTTTGAGATTTTCCCGGACTCTTTCAGCATCTCAATCAATTTCTCTTCATTCGCAATCGCGAGATCAAATGGTCCTTCCTTATGTACCGTTTCTTTCTTCACTTCTTGTTTTACTGGTGTCGCGTCAGCTTGAGCTGCGCTACTTGGCGCCGAAAAGGCACTTAGCGTTAACGCGGCGATCATCGCCATCGACAATACGTTTTTCCCCTTCAATTCCTCATTCCCCCTAAAAATGTTTTTTACAATAACTTTACAATGACCTCACTATATCTCTTTTTCTGAAAAATTTGAATGATCCGAAAGTCACGATGTTCGGCAATTAACCCTAAAATAAACGTATTTTACTAGTAAAATGACAATTATCAACCAATGGTCATAGTTCAAAAGTACGCGAAAGCGACACAACTATTGTTTTTCTGCAATAACGCTTCAACACATTAAACTCAAAAAAACAAGACTCAGTGAAAACGTCTGAGCCTTGTTCCTGTATTTACTATCGAGCTATATTATTCGTTTTCTTTTTGAAGATCTTTCTGAATTTGCTTTTTCAAATCCTCGATATATTTCTCACTTGATTTATCATCGACTTCTGTAGATTTGGCTTTTTTCTTCAAATACTCTTCTAACACCTCTTGAATTTCTGCAGCACTGGCATTCTCCGGGATCTCGCCCGACTCCTTCAGCATTTCAATGATTTTCTCATCGTTTGCGATCATCTCAATCTGTGCAGATAAATCGGTCTCTGCGTCTGTCTCTACACTCGTTTGCTCCGAATTCTGACTTGATGAGTTGGATTCATTCTCTTCCATACTTCCACAGCCAGTTAGTAAAGCGGTAACCAACAGAATGAACAAGATTTTCTCAAGTCTCATGGAATCTTTCTCCTTCCATTGATACTACCTTTCCTAACTAGACGAAATCTCCCCTATAAAAGTTACAAGGGGTCAGGCACGAGCCTGACCCCTAGCGACACATTATACCGTTTAAATTTCCAATTAAAACCAAGCACCCACCAAATGACGCTTTGGTGGGTGCCCCTATAAGTATTTAAAGTTTGGTCTAGAAACCTAAAAAAGTTCCTCTCTATCCTATTACCATTCCACTACAATAAATGTTAATGGTAATAACAGCACAACCGCATTTACAACAATTCCTGCTACAGCTAGTTTTCTTTTGGATAAACGGTAAGCAATCGTTCCTAGAACAATGCCGACGGCACAAATAAGTATAGGGAAAAAGATCGGAAAGATTTCGATCGTTGTAAGTTCGATGGCCCCAGAAAGGAAGCTTCCTGCTATAATTGCCGCAAGAAAGCCTGCCGCTATCGATACAATTGAAATAAATGTACTACTTCCATTAATTGATGTAGGTGTTTTCGTCATTATGTTTCTCTCCTTTGGTGTACCGCGTCTCTCTATTAACTAGTTACCCGAAACCAAATGGAGCTAATCTTTCTAATGTTCCGATCCAGATAGCAGCTGCATTTTTAATATTTGCGCTTTCTCTTTTAGTTCTTCTTCCGCTTTCAACAACTGAAACAGGCCTCTCATCACAATTTCATCAGGATTTGATTTCCTGGATTCCTCGGAAATACGATCGGTCACTTCAAGATAGTAGTGCGACTGATCGAGCTGATGAATGCTTTCATAAAGACTTTTCCATGCGTTTTCTCTTTTTTCAAATGAGGTAAACGCTCCTTCGCGATCCATTCCAACAGAGAAGGGGCGCATCATCTCATCATCGAGAAGAGGATTACTTTTTCCAGCGAAATAATCTTTTGCTAGAATATCAATCTGCCTGACAATGTGTTTACCAAGTTGATCAGGGGCGAGTTCATTTTCAGAAGAAATCATTAAGCCGGTATAAGAAGTGTAGATTGATTGCGTCATCCACATTAAATCCCATTTATACGGTTCGATTTCGTCTCCATATAAATCGATTAAATTTCGCTCTAACCAGCTAAACAAGCGTCCCCTCATGCGATGTCCCATTCCTTCTAGCTTCTCACTACTTTGGGCTGACTCTCCCCGCATGTGCATTTTCATATAAGCTTTATATTCTAATATACCTTCAAATTGAACTTGAAACTGTTTCGCGAACCGTTCATATGGAGGCAGATTCCCATCTAACCCCACGACAAAAGCCCGTTCAAATACAAGCTGTTGGTAATGTTCATAAATTGAAATTATTAAATCTTCTTTTGATGGAAAAAATGTATAAAGCGATCCTTTTGACACACCGACGCTATCCGCAATTTGCTGCATCGACGTGTGGGTGTAGCCTTTCTCTGCGATCAATTCAACAGCCGCCTCTAATATTGCCTTTCGTTTATCCATATCGTTCACCTCGATGTCTTCTTTCAACAGAATACACTACTTCATGAGTGAAATGATAGTCACAGTGTGTCCTGTGATAAGAGTTACGTTGCTATTTTTTTAGAAGAACCTTGCTCTATCATACGTTAGACACAATTTCTGCTTAAAATCCATTTTCAAGCACACTCATTTCTTGACTTATTAACCGATCTCCGTAAAAATGACTATTGAGTCAAACACATTAAAACTTTATATTTCAACAAATATGAGGTATAAATGACATCAGATTGACCGACCAGTCGAAAACGAACAGAGGAGGCTCTTCTATGCTGAAATGGATTTTACAACGCTCCAAGCTTTTCATTATCTTCATCCTATTATTTGTCATTGTTGGAGTGTTTACATTTATTCAACTTCCACAACGTGAAATTCCAGAAACAACGGTGAATATCGGAACGATTAGCACGGTTTATCCTGGTGCCACAGTGGATACGGTTGAACGATCGATAACGAACCCAATCGAGTCATCACTTAGTTCGATCGATGGGATTGCAGAGGTCACATCATCTTCTGCTGCTGGCTTTTCGAACATTGTGGTTGAAGTCGCAGAAGGCGAAAGTAAAAAAGAAGTTTTTAGTGACGTTCGCCAGGCCGTTTCCGATGCCTCTACTTCTTTCCCAGAAGAAGCTTTCGAACCGGATGTGAACGAATCAACCGCGAAAATGCCGATTGTTTCTTATCATCTTACAAGCGATAACCGTGACAACCTCTTCTCCCTACAGGAAGAGTTAAACCGCTGGAAAGATGAAGTAGAAGAATTATCAGGCGTTTCAGGCGTAACAATCAAAGGACTGCCTGAAGAACAAATTTTAATTGAATTAAAGCAAGATGAACTAAAGGATTCTGGACTGAACGTAACAGACGTTCAAAGTGCAATTAACAATGAGTACTACCCAACTCCTTTAGGAAAACAGGAAATGGACGATAAAGTTGTTCAGCTTTCTGTAGAAAATTATGACTCTCTTGACGAGATGGAAGAGCTGTTTGTTGGAAAAAACCCTGATGGTGACGCGGTTTACTTAAAAGACATCGCGACAGTCGAAGTAAGTCCAAAAGAACTTGAAGATATCATTACATTTGAAGGGAAGCCTTCCGTATCCTTCACGGCTTACGTTAAATCAGGTGAGGACATTCCTACTGTTGATGAGCGTGTAAGTGATAAGGTGGATGAATTATCAGAAGGTCTCCCTTCTAACGTTGAACTTGAACCTTATTACTCACAAGCGTCGATCGTAACTGATATTTTTGATGGCTTGTTCTTATCACTAGCAATTTCTGTTCTAGCCGTTATTGTAGCAACGTCCCTTGGACTTTCTGGCTCTGGTGCCCTTGTTGTGGCACTTGCGGTTCCAATTTCTGTCCTTATGGGTTTTATCCCACTGCCGTTCGCAGATGTGGACCTTAACCAGATTTCCGTGATCGGGTTAATCATCGCACTTGGGATTATCGTCGATGACTCCATCGTAATAAACGATAACATCCAGCGAAGATACAAACTTGGTGACAAAGGTATGATGGGAGCAGTCAATGGCGTAAAAGAGATCTGGGTTTCGATCGTAACCTCTTCTCTTGCGATTGTATTTACATTCCTGCCGCTCATTTTCCTGTCAGGCGGAAACGGTGCCTTCATTCGCGCCTTGCCTACGGTACTGATTACAACAATTATTGCATCAACGCTTGTAGCACTAATCTTTGTACCGATTTTACGCTACTTCTTAAGCAAACGATCGAAGAAGCCAATGTCAGATGCCCCAGGTTTATTAGGAAAACCGCTAAATAAACTAGCTGATGTATACGCCGATAAGCTTCTCAAGAATTTTTCTAAAAAACCGATCCTTGTTTCAATTCTTGGCCTAGTTCTTACAACCGCCATTTTTGGATTAGTCGTCTTAACACCATTTGAATTCTTCCCGGCAGCAGATAAGGAAGAAGTAACGGTTGATATTACACTTCCAATCGGAACGCCAATTGAAGAAACGCACGATACGCTTCAAGAAATCGAAGAAAGATTGAAAACAGATGATGGCGTATATGAAACAAGCGTCTTTACTGGAACAGGTACGCCAGGGCTCTTTAATAGTTCATTAACGAGTACCGGAGAAAATACTGGACAAATCGTCGCTCGCGTTGACCGTGATAACCAAACGACGCAGGGCCTCATTGACGACTGGACAGATAAATTAAGAAACGCCTACCCAGAAGCGGAGATTTTCATGGAAACAATTCAGCAGGGTCCTCCAGCAGGAGCACCTGTTACCGTTACCGTCTCCGGACCAGAAATTGATAAATTAATTGAACTTCGAGATAACCTAACGAAAGAAATTGAAGGACTTGAAACGGACCTTGTCGTAGATGACGTTGGTGATTTTGAACCTTCTGTTGAATACGTTCCAGACCGTGATGCTCTTGAAGAAAACGGCATTACCGTGAATCAGGTTAGTCAGCAAATCCGTCTGGCAACAGCTGGCATTCCACTAAAAGCATTTGATAACGGCGTCGTAAAACGCGACATGAACATCGTGCTTGGAGGAAGCGAAGATGAAGTTGATCTCTCAAGCCTTGAGCTTCCAGCTGCTTCTGCAGGCGGACCTCCTGAACTGATTTCGTTAGATGAGCTTGTCACAACAGAAGAAAGTGAACAAATTCAAAAGATCCCTCACATTGATGGCGAACGCTCGATTACGCTTCGGGCTTTTCCTAAAGACGAAGAGAATTATGAAGCAAACGTCACTGAGATTGTGGAAGATCAGCGTGACCAGCTTGAAGACGCTGATTACAGCATTACACTTGGCGGTGAAAATGAAGCACAAAATGATTTCTTTGCAGAAATTACCGTCCTCTTCATTATCGTTCTGTTCTTAGTGTATCTGTTAATCGCGCTACAATTTAATTCACTATCTCTACCGTTCCTTGTACTCGTTGCGGTATACCTTGCAATCGCAGGTGCAATTCTTGGCCTATTCGTAACGCAAACACCGATCAGCTTCCTTGGTGTGATGGGAATGGTGTCTCTCACAGGTATTGTCGTGAGAAACTCGGTTGTGCTTATTGAATTTATTGAACAAGCCATTAAGAAAGGCATGGATGTGAAAGAAGCTGTCATTGAATCTGGACGTGTACGCCTGCGCCCAATTATTCTTACAGCCATCACATCAATCGTTGCCTTAATCCCAGTTGCTGTAAGTGGCGACGCGCTCTTTACACCACTTGCGGTTACGATTATTTCAGGTATCCTCTTCTCAGCTGTACTAACACTGATTATGGTGCCGATGCTTTACCTTGTGTTCTACCGATTTAGAAGAAAGAAAACAACGCAAGAAGAGATGTAAATAAAACCGTTCAGAGGGCACTCCTCTGAGCGGTTTTTTGTATGAAAGAAAAAGGTCTACCTATCATCTTTTTTCATTTTTTTGCATGATCTTCATAAAAATATTGTAAAATCATATGAAAGGAGTGAACTATGAAACCAATTTTACACACCATTTTATTTCACTATTTAAAATTAATTTTACCAGCTTTTCTTTTTGTACTTTCTGCCATTCAAATCACGTCATTTCTATCAGACGTTCATGTGAGTCTTCTATTAAATGAAGTAAGTCAATTTAATATAGGAAAAATTTTTCTCGTGTTACTCATTACAATGGGTGCGGTTAGCCCAATGTTTTTATATGATTCTTTGATTTTGAAATCATTGCAAAAAACATTTCCAGTCAAACAACTTCTGAAGCAATCGTTTATCGTAAATGCTGTTTCAAATTTGATTGGATCTGGTGGTATCGTTAGCAGCATGCTTCGAAAATATTTTTATCAAACCGAGCAGGACGATCACAGTGAACTATCAAAGAGCATTGGAAACATGACCTACTTTTATTTAACTGGTCTATCTCTACTTGCGGTAATCACACTGACCAGTTACAGAGATAGTTTCTTACTAAAGGAAATTCCCTGGCTTTATTTGGTTGTGATCGTCGTTGGACTTTATTTACCCGTTCTCATTTTTTCGTTCTTGTGGAACAACTACCGGACGCGCTCTTTTGGAACGAAAACGAGGCTCCAGCTCATTGCCGTATCATTCCTTGAATGGACATTTGCGTTTCTTGCGATCTGGCTATTAGCGACAATGCTTGACTTAAGCATCTCATTTCATGAACTTTTCCCACTTTTTGTGATCGCTGCATGTGTTGGCATTGTTAGTATGATTCCTGGCGGTCTCGGTTCATTTGATCTCACTTTCATCTGGGGCAGTCAGCTGATTGGTATACAAAATGAAAAGGTGCTTTTCCTGCTCATTTTATTCCGGATTGGTTACTTTTTCTTCCCATTCTTACTAGCGATGATTCTGTTCATCAGAGACTATTGGGAAAAGTGGAATGCAAACTGGGATAATCTCCCGATCGCACTCGTGCAAAGACTTAGCCATGTATTCATTACTTTGTTAGTCTTTGTATCGGGATTAATCTTGCTCTTATCTGCTGCTTTACCCGGAATCATTGACCGACTAAAAATTCTTGAGGAAATGCACTCGATTCCGTTTCTTGTTAACCTCTCACACCAGCTTTCTGTCGGAGCCGGCTTTGCTTTACTCGGATTATCGAGAGGCATTGAATACAAAGTGAAACGAGCTTATTACCTGACGATCGTTGTTCTTTTCTGCGCGGCTGCATTTACATTTTCAAAAGGGATTGATTATGAAGAAGCCATTTTCCTATTAATGGTTGCATTCATTCTCTATCTATCAAGAACGCGCTTTTATCGTGAAAGCTATGTTTTAACATGGAGCAAAACGATTATTGATGCTCTCGTTATTCTTTTCATTACGTCGATGTATGTCTTCATTGGGTATATGAGCTTGCCATCTTCTACGAACGCGATTCCATCACAAGTGTTGCCCTATCTGATTACGGATTACCACACGTTGTTTTACAGTGCATTAATTGGATTATTGATTGCGCTACTCCTCTTCCTTATTGGAAACGCCGTAATTAAACCTAAAAATCCAATTCAGAATTCCGAGCCTAAGCAAGATCCTCACATTCTAGAGCACTTAACAACCTATCGCGGCAATACATTAACGCATTTAGTATTCTTACATGATAAATCGCTGTTCTGGAATGCAAAGCGTACGGTATTCCTCAGCTTTCAACAATCATCTGATAAACTTGTCGTTCTTGGTGATCCGGTTGGTGAGGAAAGCGACTTTTCAAATGCAATTGATGAGTTTCAACAGCTTGCAGATATTCAAGGCTTTACGCCAGTCTTCTATGAAGTGAGCAATGACTTGCTTCCACTTTTACACGAAAAAGGGTTTGGCTTTTTTAAGCTTGGTGAAGAAGCATTCGTTGATTTGGGGCAATTCACCTTATCCGGTAAAAAAATGAAGGCGCTGCGCGCAGTTAAAAACAAATTTGAACGAGAAAATTATCTTTTTGAAATCGCAACACCGCCTCATAGTGAAGCGCTATTGAACAAACTGAAAAATGTATCTGATGAATGGCTACAAGGAAGGAATGAAAAGGGGTTTTCTTTAGGATTCTTTGACGTTGATTATTTGAATAAGTCGGAGATCGCCATCATGAAAGAAAATGATACGATTATCGCCTTTACTAGTCTTATGCCAGTCTACGATGGAAACAAAACCATTTCTGTCGATTTAATGCGCTTCATACACAGCGCCCCGTCTGGCACAATGGACGTCATGTTTCTTTCATTATTTGAATGGGCCAAAGCAGAAGGCTATCAGTCTTTTAACCTTGGCATGGCTCCACTTGCAAATGTGGGTCAATCAAAATTCTCTTTCTTAAGTGAACGAATCGCGGCTCAAATCTTCCTACATGGCCATATCTTCTACCACTTCCAGGGCCTACGGAAGTTCAAAGGAAAATACGCTCACACCTGGGAACGCAAATACCTCGCCTATCGCAAAAAATCCTCCCTCCCCTTTACAATGGCGCAGGTCTCGCGATTGATAAGTAAGAAGGGGGGTAAGTAATAGAGGGGTCATAATAGAGGGTCAGGTACGTACCTGACCCCCCTCACAAACAACTGTCCCTCTACCACGGACATCAGATTTATTTCGCTTAAGCGTGAGCTGAAACTAAAAAAAGCGGCCGGATTCCTGATATTATCCCTTTTAAGTAGACATTCAAAAAAACCTCCATGATATGGTGGAGGAAAGAATGATGCTTGGAGGGGATTTTTTCTATGGCTAAAAAAGGGCAGAGGTTTGAGACGTATACAGACGAGTTTAAACAGAACGCTGTGATGAAATACATTAATGGTTCTCAAAGTTACAATGCTTTAGCGGAAGAATTAGGAATAAAAAATAGTACACAGCTGAAAGTCTGGGTGAGGAAGTGGAAAAACGGTGAGCCGTTTGATATTCGAAGTCGCAGTGAGGAAAATCCTATGCATGGTAGGCCACGCACAAACTTTAAAACAATTGAAGAAGAGAGAGATTACCTGAAAGCGCAGGTGGATTACTTAAAAAAGCAGTATCAAAATCTCGAAAAGGAGGGAAAATCACGCAAAAAATAAAGTATGAAACCGTGGAAGATTTAAGGAATAAAGCTCCTGTTACCTGGTTGTTAGAGATTGCTTCCCTCCAACCATCAAGCTATTACAAATGGAGATCTAGTAAAGTAAAGCGCGAAGAAAGGGCCAATCAAGATCATGACATCCAAATGCATATGATGGGGATTCATTTTCTTCATCCGGAAACAGGTTACCCTACTATGACGCGTTTATTGAAAGAAAGTGGTTACCACATCAACCACAAAAAGGTGTATCGATTGATGAGCGAGATGGGCATTCAATCGGTGATTCGTAAAAAGAGGAAAAGGCATGGATACACTCCGTCTGTGATCAATCCAAATAGGCTAAAACGAAACTTTAAAGCAAATGGAACGAATCAGAAAATGGTGACGGACATTACTTATGTATCAGATGGTAAACGATTTTATTACTTATCCGTGATTCAAGATTTATTCAACAATGAGATCGTAAGCTGGAAGCTTTCTAAACGCAACGATTTAGCGCTTGTACTAGATACAGTTGCCCAATGGACAAAGAAAAAAGACGTAACGAAAGCCGTTCTCCATTCGGATCAAGGCTTTCAGTATACGTCTAAGGCATACAACACACGAATAGAAGAATACGGCGTTAAGGGCAGCCACTCTCGCAAAGGAAACTGCCTGGATAATGCCTGCATTGAGTCCTTCTTTTCGCATCTCAAAACAGAAAAGTTGTACATCAATCAGTGTAAAACAGAAAACGAGATCAGACAAGCAATCGAGGATTACATCTACCACTATAACTACAGACGTTTCCAGAAGAAATTAAAGCAACGCGCGCCGATTGAATATCGACACGCGTTGGCAGCGTAGTTTTTTTATACTGTCTACTTGACAGGGGTAAGACCATCCCGGCAGCTTTTCATTTTGGCCAATAAAAATGAGATTTGGCTAATATATTCTAATTTTGGCCAATATATTTCGGTTTTGGCCAATATAATGAGAATTTGGCCAATAAACCACCCCAATCATTAATGAAGAGCATCTATATGTTCAGTGATGAGGATCTTGAGGAGTAAAACTTCGCTATCTTCCTGAATCATCTTTTTCACGTCATTCGGATCACTCAAATCAACCATCCTCATCTCGTTGGAAGTTGTACTCCGATACGCCGCTAGTACTTTTTCTTCATCTAATGGTAGCGTTACTTTTTTGTCTTTAAACGCATAATCCCAAGTCGTCATCGAACGTTCAACAGTAGATTCTCCACTGTGATTTTGGGGTTCTAAATTCACACCCGGAGCATACAAAAAATACAAAGGTTTATTCGTATTTGAATTGATGATCCCAAACCCTAAATGACCCTTTTTCGGCCACCTTGTTTTCATTAGCTGAGCAGCTCGAAAGAAGAACGGTTGCCAGAATGAACGAGAGCCACCATCTTTTCTTCACTTCTTCTCCTCCAATTTTAGTGCAGCTTCTAAAATTGCCTGGTACACCTCATTCCACCCCTTGTAGTAGGCTCCTACTTGATACGGGTCGATAAACATGCGATCAATTGATTCATGTTCTGCCTTGAACGATAGTACCTCTCTAATTTCCATTCGATAGAAAAGTTGATACCCCACTTTGGGATAAGCGCTCTGTTCGTTCCAGTTCGGATTTTCGCTATGATCGACCGTTAAAGAACCGATGAATTGACTTACGCCTTTCACATATCCTTCTTCCAATGCTTCACGCGCCAAACAATCCTCAGGTGATTCTCCTTTTTCAATATGCCCTCCTGGAAAGTCCCAACCTCTTTGCTTCAAATTCACGAGTAGAAGTTGATTTCTATCGAAACAGAATCCATGAGCGCTTGTCACAATTCCATCTGGAGCGGTTTGGCCGTTCCAACTTAACTTCACTTTCTGTGCACCCCATTGAACATATGCGATCGTCATACGATCCTACCCTCCAATAACCTCCGCTACTTAACAGACCTCAACAAAAGAGATTCACGATTCAATTACAACATCCGCCTTTTCTACCGGCCGAACATTCTCCAAGTAATGCTCCTCTGCCTTCCAGTAACGGTCTTCAAATTTCTTTATCTTTTTCTGTGTCTCTGTGCTTTCTCGATGAAATCGCACCTCTTTCGCACAATCTAAATAAATCATTCGATCAAAAACTTCGCGCCATTCTTTTCTTTGAAGGAAAACACCTTCAATGATCACTACATCTGCAACTGGGCTTTCACCGTTAGGAGATCCTTGATCAAGTTTTACTCCCTCTTTCACTTTTCCAAATAGGTCTTCCTTTAGCTTCGCTGTATCCCACTGCAAAAAGTAGTATTCAAACCATTCTGCATGCCCCGTATCATAGCGTCTATTGCGCGGTTCTATGTAATCATCGATATGAAACGTAACCGAACGATATCCCAACGTTTTAAAATAACGCTCCAGTTTGGTGACAAAGGTCGTTTTACCTGAACGACTTAGCCCGTCAATTCCCAGCAACATAGGGAATTTCAAAGAACTTACCGGCAAAATTTTTCTTAGATCTAAATTCGACATCTTTAATCTTAATGGTGCGATGTGATTCACTCTCCTTTAAACTAACGGCTTTTTCATTTAACTTTCGTGTCAATCACCGGGATCTTTTTGTATACAAAAAGATCCCGGTGAAGATCACTTCCCGGAATTCCTGCTAGGTTCACCAATTCGAATAAGGTATTTCCTCTCCGCCATGAGAGACACCGCCACCCATCAATAGGAGAGAGACAGTTGGCCGCTTAAGAAAAAGCGCCCGTTGTATCCTAATTCTTCTCATCAGCAGCCAACTTTACTTCCTATGCCTTTCCATCAAAAAATTTGTAATACAATGTAACACCGCTAAAATAGACAGGCACTACGAGAACTATAAACACAACGCCCTCTATTATACTTTCAATACTATAGATCTTTCTTTCTGAATCAATTAAATAGAACGCTAGAAAATGGATGAGCCATGATCCAAGAATCACCCATCCGAGTATGTGTAAAAACGTTTTGGCTTTCATTCCTAACCTCACTTACTTTTAAACTTTTAAATCCTCGCAAAACTTATGTACAACCAAATCCTTAAGAGGAGCGGTTTTCATTTCGTCATCTTTCATCCCACGAGATGACCTCAAGCTCCGGCCACCGCACTGACCATTTGGCCACTTTCGCTTCATACACATCACGGGAAATCAAGAGCTTGTTCGGACGGATGATCAATCCAAACAAATCATGTAATCCATATGGCGCATAGATTTTAAACGCTCCCTTTTGATCGACTTTCACACCGATCGACGTGGCCGTTGTTGGCCAGCTGTTGATCGCTGCTTCTAATGAGGAATAAGGTGCGATCCGCTTTCCAAACTTTTCCTCATACCAGAGATGAACACGCGCTTCGTTTTTTGCATCGATTTTAAAAGGGGTATCAGAAAGCAGGGTTTGTAGCCGTTCTTCTATTTCTACTTCTTTCTCTAAGCTTACATCCTGCTCATCAAAATACACCACATCAAGATCATGAATTCCGTAATGCAAAGGGCGATTCGTCATATGATTCCAGACGGTTTGAACGATACACCCTGCGCCAATATAGGCATGATCAAATTCATCGCTGAGTACCTCCAGCGCTTTCGTAACCGCTGGTTGTAACGAAAGAATGTGCGCGAGCGCTTCTTTTTGTTCGTCAATGTCTTTGTTCTTTAGCAACTCTTTTTGTGATTGTTGATCTACATACACTTACTTAACCTCCACAACGACCGTTCCAAATAATTCACCGCCGACATAAGCATCGAGCTCCCAAGTCCCGCTTGAAGGAAGCTGCATGGAAGACGGGGTATGACCATCCGCTCCATTATGCGGACCGGCTACTTCATTTGTTTCAAAAACAACCACTTCTTCATTTGTATCCTGATTGGTTCCGATCACTTTAAATCTTCCATCTAGTTCATCATCAGGTCCCCAAAAATGCCACATATACTTGTTTGGCTGACCTACTTTAAATGTTGCCGCTTCATCATAAATAAAGCCAAGTCTTCCTTCTTCTCCAATCATCGTATACGATCCCGATGTAAACGTGTCACTAACCTCTAAATCACTTTCCTTTTGAACAACTTGTTTAGCCCCTGCCTCATCCTTGTCATTACAGCCCGCTAGAATAATGAGAAGCAGCGGCAAGATTTTCAGCCAATTCTTCATCCGTTTTCAGCTCCTCCTCTTCCCCCATTTCATGGATTAATTCACTATCCATACTCTTCGATAAAAGGGAATAAATCCCTGCTGGAGCGTTAGGCAATATGGAAGATGAGAATGCGCTGAAATAATCAATTTTTCTTTTTACGTAGGATGATGACTGTCGTTAAGACGATCAACAGTAAAAATAATCCTTCTTCCAAATCGTTCACCTCAGTTCTTCTTCATTCACATGAGTTGAGTTACCTGGAAAAAGCAAAGATTCTGATCCTAATAACACATACGAATCAAAAGGCAATTCGTTTCAAAATAAAACCGCACTTACATGAGTAAGTGCGGTTTTATTTTGATCGAATGCCTTACGCGTACTTGTTTAGTACATCAGTCAACTGGCGCTGGATCTGGTTCACATCGTCTGTCGTTAACATAAACTGCACTTTCGATTCATCTGTTTCGAGCATTTCAGATAAGAATCCAGAAAAGCCTCTTGCTTTTCGATCGATCTCAAGTATCACGCGAATGTTGTTTTCTGAAACCGGCTGGAACACAGCTTCTAGCTCATCAAGGCGACTGCGAAACGCACCGTGCGCGGCGCGAAACTCAAATTCCTGAATAAACGGCAGTCGGCCAAAACCGTGAGCTTCTTCATTTTCAACCTCTCGAAGCTTAAAACCAAGTCCATCGACTGCTTGAAGGAATGCGTTGATATACGGATGAGGGGCAACCTCAATCATATCCTTATCTTGCGGATCAACAGCACTCTTAATATCAAGTCCAGTTTGGAGCCAAACTTTGCTCTTCCCTTTACTGATCGGGGCATCAAGCGGCAACGTAAAGGAAAACGGGAATTCTTTCTCATCATTTGGTTGAATCGTAAACTGATTCGCTACCGCGTGCCGCGCAATCTGAGCCGATTTTGTTACCTTGCTGTCATCTTTCTTTTGCACGTAAGTTGTGTGAAGAGAGAGATCGATCTTTTCAATCGTTTGTTCGACGCTGCCTGCTCTTATTTTAATCACACCATCGACCGTTTCACCTTGAACAAGCACATTCCGATTCAAGATCGTATCAACCTCTGAACTTCCGACACCTACACGCGCCATCATTTTCTTCATAAAAGACATTGTTCACCGCTCCTTTGATTATGTGTATCTTTCTCAAGAAATATAGTTCGGCAGGGGATTGGGAATTCCTGCTGCTGAAGCAGGGGTCAGGCTCGAGCCTGACCCCTGCCGTGGACATTTATATGCGCTTCACAAACACAACCCGCTCTTCTCCCGGTCCGTCATAATTTGAGTGCACAGCAATTCCATTTACCACACGGTTACCGCCTTCAATTTCAAATCCCATTCGAATGTGGTAAGCGATGGAGTTTTTATTAACTGGAGAGGTAACGCACCGCACCAAATTTCGGCCATACATTTTCATCGTTTGAAAGAAAGACTCATAGAGTTGGCGCCCTATATGACTGCCACGATGCATAGGGTGGACACCAACAAAATGAATATACCCTTCTCGTAGATGCGATTGAGAAAGAAAACCTATAAGAAAGCCAATAATTTCACCATCTTGTTCTGCGACAAAACTTGTATTCGTAAAGTGATCAAAAAACAATTTAGGTAGCCTATCTGCCATTTGTCTTCCATTCCACCATTCATTGATTTGTGGCGCAATGACATAGTAGTCTGACTGCTTCACATGTCGAATGTTCATAAAACCCTCCAATCGTATGAGCCTATTGCGTAACCTTAACGTTTCTTCTCGTTATATATCCCGCTCTACTCTCAATTATTTCAAATTATCACCTATTCCTCAATGACTTCTTTACTCTTTTAACGCACCGGGGGTCAACGCACCTGCCCCCCGCTATATGACGTCACTAGCAATCTTCAATGAAAGAAAAAAAAGGCGAGGCAGGGATGCACCTGCCTCGCCATCTTCTATTTATCCGCTACCTTTAATCCTAATAACTTCGCAAACCCAATCGCCTGCTCCTGTGATACTACACAACCTTCAAGCGTTTCGAATTCAACGTGAAGTCGCTCAAAATGGCACGTGCTAATATCCACACCATTTAAGCGTGTTTGCACAAAATTCACTTCGTTCAGATCGCACTGAACGAAAGACGTCTTTGTAAACTGGCAGCCGTGGTAGTTTGCACTTTGCAGGGAGGTCGACTTAAACTCCACTTGTTTTAACCGCCCATCCACGTAACTACTGAAATGTGCTCGGCTATTTTCAAATATAACGTTTCCGAGATTTGCTTCAGTAAAATCTGTCCCCATGAGTTTGCAATCAATGAACTTTACACGATGAATGATTCCTTCATTGAAGTTCACATTTGAAAGATTGCAATTATCAAAGATCACATCCGTCAGATCTACTCGAGGTAGCATCGCATTTGTGAACGTCACATTTCGAAATACAACTTTTGAAACAATGGCCTGATCAAGTTCAATGTCTTCGATTGTCTCTCCTGTAATCTCACAATTCATTAATGTAAAATCTTCATCACTGTAAATATCACGAAAGCTCCCTTTTTCTAAAACTGCCGGTATTTTAGGAAGCGTTACTTTCACTTTTTTACTCATTCAAACACCCTTCACTGATTTCTTTATAACCATAAGAAAGATACCACAAGGAAGGGTGTGAATTGCAGTCTGTTATTTAGTAGGAAAGTGTGTACAACCTAACAGGAGATTCATCCACCTGTTTCACTTTCTTCAAATTCATTTTTATAAAACCATTTATAGAAACGTCTAGATACGTAATTCGTTACCCCAAGTGAAACAAAACTATAGTACCACTTCCACTTTACATATTTAACGAGATTCGTATATCGCTCCGCCAAAACTTCGCCACCAGTAATCAAACCAACGTGAAAAAGGTAGTAAAAAAATTGGATAACTTTATTTCGCTTCTCAGGATAATTTAAATTAAAAATCGCACAGAACGAGGGATAAATGAAGTATTCAAATGTAAAGCTACTTTTATTTGATTTCTTCATAAATCTTACTGGATACTTAATCAAACCTTTCTCAACAACCCACAACCCTAGAAACCAGGTGATAAATTGTTTGAAAAACATAACGACAATGACATGTCTAATTTTATTTTTCGGAACAAATCGATATAACAGCACACCAGTGATAATCCAAATGATGTAGAGTAGTCCACGATCTTTTGACACCATTCATAACCTCCTCTATCCTATTACTGTTTCCGAAAATGAGGCTTCAATACATAAAAAATCAATTGTATGTTTTCTTTCTACTAAGTGTGCGCTCTCAAAAGACATTTGTCTTTTAAGGGGGTCAGGTTCGTACCTGACCCCCTTGTTTAATTCTCAACAAAAAGTGGTACAATCAATACATGAACACATAATCATATATCAATCATACGCAATATTGACTGGAGGCATTACTTTGGGACATAACCATTCTCATGACCATGGACACACACATTCCGCTAACAAAAAAGCACTCTTTATTAGTTTCCTACTCATTTCGTCCTTTATGATTCTTGAGGTAATTGGAGGATTTGTAACAAATAGTCTCGCTCTCTTATCAGATGCTGGACACATGCTTAGCGACGCTGTTGCACTTGGAATGAGTCTACTTGCATTTAAGCTCGGGGAGAAGGAATCCGATCAGGATAAAACCTATGGATACAAGCGCTTTGAAATTCTAGCAGCTTTCTTAAACGGTATTGCCCTTATAATGATTTCTTTCTATATTCTATGGGAATCTGTGCAACGTTTTATAAATCCACCGGAAGTGGCAAGTACCGGTATGCTGATCATCGCAGCCATTGGCTTAATCGTTAACATCGTTGTCGCCTGGATTCTTATGAAAGGCGATACTTCAGAAAATCTTAATTTACGAAGTGCTTTTCTACATGTACTAGGAGATTTACTTGGATCAATTGGGGCGATTATCGCAGCCTTACTCATCATGTTCGCTGGCTGGAATTACGCTGATCCAATCGCAAGTTCGATTGTCGCCATTCTCGTACTTATCAGTGGGATTCGCGTTACAAAGGACTCTTTCCACGTATTAATGGAAGGAACACCGTCCAACATTAATCTTGAAGAAGTGAAGAACACGCTAGTCGGGTTAGATGGCGTTCAATCCATCCATGACGTTCATATTTGGAATATCACTTCAGACTTTCCTTCCTTCACGTGTCATATTGTTGTCAGCAAAACGACTAATCGCGATCAGTTGCTCCAGACAATAGGACAACAGCTAAAGGAAAAGTTCGATCTCACCCATACAACGATACAAATGGAATGCGATACATCTGAGATCAAAGATCAGGAAAATAACTGTAATTAAAAAAGAGAGAGGGGGTCAGGCACGTGCCTGACCCCCTCTCTCTTTCAATTCTTATACAAACATATTCAAAATCAAAGCGCCACCAAAAGCAGCAAAGGAAAGCACTGTTTCCAACACAGTCCACGTTTTGAACGTTTCTTTAACCGTTAAGCCTAGATATTCTTTCACCATCCAGAACCCAGCATCGTTCACGTGTGAGAACATAAGTGAACCTGCACCTGTTACAATAACGAGCAATTCAAGGTTTACACCTGACATTGTCGCGATAATTGGTGAAACAATACCAGCCGCTGTTGTAAGGGCTACCGTTGCTGAACCTGTTGCAATTCGGATGAGACCTGCGATCAAAAATGCTAGAAGGAGCGGTGACAAAGAGAGATCCTGTGAAAGGTTCCCGATAATCGTACCAATTCCGCTATCAATCAAAATTTGTTTGAAACCGCCACCTGCGCCAATGATCAAGATGATTGATCCAACAGGTAGAATACATTCTTCCACGTATTTTTTAATTTCTTTTTTGTTTAATCCCTGACGGAAACCAAGGAAATAGAAAGCAAAGAAACAAGACAGTAACAGCGCCACTAGTGGGCTACCGATAAATTCTAAAATTCCTACCGCATTATCTGGTAAAGGTAGAAACGGTGCGAATGTTCCTAAGACAAGAAGCAAGACTGGCATAATGATTGTCGTGAATGAAATTCCTGTTCCAGGTAGCGTAGAAGGATCGCGCTGATCTTCTACCTTGATCAAATCAGGCTCACCTACAGGAACAACGCGTTTATTAATCCACTTCGCGAATACCGGACCGCCAAGAATACCTGCTGGAAGCGCTATTATGAGTGAGTATAAAAGAACCTTACCAAGATCGGCTTCATAAATTCCAATCGCTGCAACCGCACCTGGATGTGGCGGAATCAATCCGTGCACAATCGACAAGCCTGCTACGGCTGGTAACGCAATCAATAAAATGTTTTTCTTCGTTGCTTTTTGAATCGAAATCACGAGTGGTAATAAAATTAAAATACCAACTTCAAAGAATACTGGAATACCAATAATAAATCCTGAGAAGAACATTGCCCACGGCAGCTTCTTCTCTCCAAAAACGCGAATAAAGAAATTCGCTATCTGTAAACCTGCACCAGATTCAGATAAAAGTTTTCCGAGAATTGTACCAAGTGCTAGAATACCAACCAAGTGACCAAGAACGCCACCAACGCCAGTTTCATACGAACCTATGATATTGACCCATTCCATACCAGACATGACTGCTAGGAATAAAGCCGCTACCGTTAAACCGATAAACGCATGCCATTGAAAAACAGAAACTCCTACGATGACAATTGCAATCGATATGAATGTTATTGCTAAAAGATAAATTTCCATGATAACTCCCACCTCTTCTAAAATAAAGGATATTTTCAGTGAATCTCTGAAAACCCTTCCAACTTTCTTTATTATAGGAATTATTATTTCATAAATCAATGAAAACGTTTAAAAAATTTTTCTGAAGCGTGTTCATTCAATGAATTTTCCATACATAAACACCTCAAAAACCCTTTACTATCAAGGTTTTTTGGCACGAAAAAAAGAATCACAAAATCTGCGATTCTTTTAAAAATTATTTTTTTCAGTCAATTAGTTCTTTTCAATTCCACGCGCCATTTCCAAATATTCTCGTGATCTTGTCCTGTTTTCATCAGTTCCTCGTATACTCTTCACTTCTACTATTCTCACAACCTCGATTTGCAATATCCTTTTACACTATCGATCCCTGCACTTATGATAAAAAATACTCCAATCGCTGCTAAAGTAAGGTTTTCATACGTTTCTGAGAGGGATAACAAATTTGTAAAATCCTCATGAATGAGCTGGTCATTTAATAACATGATCACAATAACGGATGTCGCTAAGATCTGTTGAACGGTATTTGCCATCGCTAATCGCTTCGTCCAGTAGCCAACCAACAACTTATAGAGTGCAAGAAGAACTGCCGTTAAAAGCGAAAGACTAACAAGAGGCCAATAGGATAAAAGAACTTCATTATTAAAAAAGGGCACATCGATCTTGCCATTCTTAATAATGCCTAGTAAGTTGTCTGCGTTAAAGTACAGCGTTGCCCACACAGCTACAAAGAGAAGATCACTAAATAGCTCCGTCTTGGAAACTTTCTTTTTCTTCGGTATAACGGGTATTTTCGTTAACTCATCTGCTGACCATGTGTGGAAACCTTCAGTCACTTTCAAATCGGTTCGTTCTAAAATGACAAAAACAAGTGTAATCCAGAAAAGCGTTTGAATCGTAGTATTCCATAAACCACTAATCGCATCACCAAGAAGATTAAAAAAGACGGCTCCAATCGACTCTGTTCCGTTGTAATCAATCACATTAACCGTCATGAACACGATAAATGTGGCGGTTAGTGCAATCGGGAGAACAATTTTAATGATCTTAAAGTAGTGCTCAAAATACCGAGGACCAATGAGGTGCATCGGCCAATCGCGAAATCCATTCGCCATCTGCACTGGATTGCCAAGTTCATTTAGCACATCCTTCACGTCGTCTTCCGTTGGGTTTTCTGGAAGCATATCCTCAATCGTCGACCTTAACTCCAGTGCAATATCCTGGGGATTCGATTCAGGTAGCCTTCTTGTCACTTCTCCAATGTAAACCTCAATCAGATTCACGCTCTTCCTCCCCTTTCAATAAGGAACCTAGCTCGCTTGACGTTTTCTCCCACTCCGCCTTTAGTTGCTCGAAAATGTCACGACCATACTCACTTAGAACGTAATACTTACGTGGTCTGCTTTCCGTCGTATCCCAACTGCTCGTCACAAGTTCCTGCTTTTCTAATCTGCGGAGAAGTGGATACAGCGTGCTCTGTTCGATGGAGATTCCTGACTTTTCAAGCGACTGAACAAGTGAA
This sequence comes from Bacillus sp. N1-1, assembly GCF_009818105.1. Lineage (NCBI taxonomy): Bacteria > Bacillati > Bacillota > Bacilli > Caryophanales > Bacillaceae > Bacillus > Bacillus sp. N1-1. The sequence goes on along the minus strand of NZ_CP046564.1, from coordinate 1,416,841 downwards.
TATCCATATTGAGGAGACCTTAATTGGCTGAGTACCGCAAGCGTTAACGTTCCTCTTCTAAGCTCCGTTATTAATGACTGTAACAGCGTCACATCTTCACCAACTTCCATACTGTATGTCGTACACTATTTATACTATGTATCATACAGTATTATGTGTGAAACAACAATGTGAATTTCTTAATAGTTGCAGAAAGGTGAGGGGGTCAGGTACGAACCTGACCCCCTCACTGCCCCCCCTTTTCCCCCTCTCATCTTTTTCGTTTGTTATACTAGATGAATAGATTACTTGATCTGGAGGGTTACTTTAATGATAACAACTTCCTTTTTTGCTCATTACGATGCCATCCCCTTACCCCTCATTGTTTTTGATCGGAATGGTGGTATTGTCTATCGTAATGAATACGCGATTTCTAGATTTTCATCTTTTGAACAGATCGATTACATCCAATCGTTCGAAACCATTCTACTCATGGAACAGAATCAACTAAACAGCTATCTCGACCAGGCGTTTACAGTGCCGTTAGGTGAATTTATTTCGCTACCTCTTCCCTACACGAAGGAAAGGATTCGTTTCTCTCGGATTGACGATAACCTAGCTACGTTCATCATCGTTGAAGATAAAGAAGCAGTTTATAAAGAAATCTCACAAGAGAACATAGATAAAGAGAAACCCATTCCAACAGAAGAGCTCCAACAGCGGTTCCATTCTTTAATCGATGAGAACCCAGATGGGATTGCTTTTATCGATGAACACTTGCAACTAACGCTCATTAATCAGGCGCTTCATCAAATGCTTGGTTATTCTCTTGATAACCTTAAACACTTTCCTGCCCAGGTCGTTGAGTATGAAACCATATTAACGATCGGAAGACATTTTGAATTAGCACTCCACGGTGATCAGCGTCCATACGAAATTGAAGCGAGCGATGTCCATGGAAATCGCGTACACCTTCTCATCAAAACCATCCCCATTCATACGAACGGCCAATTTCGGGGCGCTTATAAAATTGTAAAAGACATTACTGATTTCAAAAACGCACAGCTTGATGCACTCGATCAGGCAGGACAATTACGCTCGCTTATTGATTCCATTCCTGAATTTATTATTTTCAAAGATGAGAACGGGAAAATCATTGAAATGAATGCATACGCCAAACGAATTTTTGGAATTGAAGAAGGAAAATACAAAGGGAGAACGTGCGAAGAATTAAACTGTAGCAACATCGATGCCCATCATTTACTAAAAAACAACGTGAATACTGACCTATTAGCCTGGAAGCAACAAACAAATGTCGAATATGAATATCAACTCGAACTCGCAAATGGCGAAATGGCCACATTCGAAATCATTAAAGCACCAACCTTCCATTCCAATGGAAAGCGAAAATACCTTATTGCGATTGGAAGAGACATTTCTGAGCGGAAAGAAGTCGAACGAGAACTAATCGAAACACAGGAGCTCATTGAATCCATCTTTACCAATAACGCCGATGCGATTTCCGTTAGCAACCTGGACAAAGAAATCATTCAGGTGAATCCAGCCTTTAAGAAACTCTACGGATACAACGATGGGGACATGATCGCCCATTTATATGATATCTATCCTGATCAAAATAAAGAAGAAGCAAATCGCATCACCAAAGCCGTCCTTATTGGTGAGGGAGTTGTTGATTTTGAAACAGTAAGAGTAAAAAAAGATGGCACACCGATCGATGTGAGCGTCACCTACTCCCCCATCAAAGATCACGAAGGAAACGTTACAGCGATGTCCGCCATTACCCGAGATATTCGCGACCGTAAAAAAACCGAAGAACTTCTTCTTCGTTCAGAAAAACTCTCAGCAATCGGCCAGCTCGCAGCAGCCGTCGCTCATGAAGTGCGCAACCCATTAACATCTGTCAAAGGCTTTATTCAACTTTACAAGGATCGCATTAACGAGGAAATTCTTGAGCTCATGCTTTCTGAAATGGATCGAATTGAAGGGATCATTAACGAGTTTCTCTCACTGGCGAGACCGCAGGCTGTCACGTATCAGCAAATCGATATTATGGCGCTAACGCGGAACGTCGTTTCACTTATGAATCCTGAACTTTTACTAAATAAAGTCAATGTAAGAACCGCTTTTCACACGCCTTCCCTTATGATGCACTGTGAAAAAAATCAGATCACGCAGGTGCTCATGAATGTGATCAAAAATGGAATTGAATCGATGCCAGATGGTGGATTGCTTTCGATCACAACCTGCAACTCCGATACCCATTTGTTTATCGAAATTGCCGATAAAGGGGTCGGCATTCCAAAAGACCGATTGGAACGGCTTGGAGAACCATTTTTCTCAAACAAAGATACAGGAACCGGACTTGGCCTTGTCGTTTGTTATAAAATTATCCACGAACATCATGGCACCATTCACTTTGATAGCACGGTAGGTGTTGGGACCGTTGTATCAATCACTTTACCGCTACAGCGTTAAAGTTGAGTAAACGATTGGGATAATAGCTTAAGAAGATCAGGACTGCTCGTATGGAGATACATCTCTCTTTGGAGCGGCTCCATCGCCGGCACAACCATTGCGGGTCTCCTCTTATTCAACGAAAAAGCGACCAGAAGAAAATTCATCTCCATCGCGCTCATTATGGTTGGCGTCGTGCTATTATAGGTCTTAAGTAGGACGGGGTCTGGCTCGTACCTGACCCCGCATCCACAAATCGAGGTGAACTCATTGCGCAAATGCTTCATCTTATTCCTTTTCCTACTCTTACTCTTAAGCTGTCAAAATGACGAATTTCAGCTTCTTAATCAAGCCACACAGATCAACGTTATCAAAGTGAGTGACTTGTCCCCATCTCCTGAACAATATGAGCGTGAAGGAAAACTCATTAATAACATCACCTCCACGGAAACCATCGATCAGGTACGTCAAGCGCTTGAAAAAGCAGACGTTGAGAGTATTAAAAGTGCCGACCTGGATCTTCCTTCTTACAAAGTCCTTTTTCTAAACGATGATAAAGTGCTGAAAATGCTCGGCTATTATCCAAAAGATAAGCATCACCAAACCGACGCCTTTCTTTCTCTTGAAGAAGAGCGCGCCTATCGTCTTTCAAGTTCTCTTCATCTTGTACCCTAAACATAAAAAGTGCTGCTCAACCAAAACTCTGGCAAGCAGCACTGTTCATGATCTTACAAATACTTTTCCATTCGAATATCTGACCACATTCTTCCGTTCCAGTAAGTGAAATCTTCTAATCTTCCTATCTCTTCATAACCAAGCTTTTGATAAAGCTTATACGCGTTTGTATTAAACTCAAACACACCAAGCTCAATGCGGTTAAAGCCCTGTTGGTAAATGTGTTCTTCTAAATATTGAATTGCTTCAAAGCCAATTCCCTTGCCCCTGCCTTCAGGTTCACCGATCGTAATCCCGATCCAAGCCGTTCCTGATTCTTGTTTAAAGAGGTGCGGAGGGTCTACCATATAATTCATTTCACCGATCATTTCGTGATTCACAAAAATCTGGAAAATTTGCTGATATTCCAGGCGATCCCTTACCCCTTCAAGAGTGATCGTTTCGCGTCGATCTAATTCCTCCTGACTTTTATTTGGACGAATAAGCGGTATTAATTCCCGATCATTTTCCCAACGATTCAGGACTTCCACAAATTGAGCAGTTGGTTTTGTTAATTGGACAATCTCCGTCTTCACATGGTGCTCCCTTCAGTATGGAAAGTCTCTCTCTCTCTCTCAACCTTATGTATGTTTTTTTAATGAACTCTCTCCATTCTACCACTTACGCTCCAATAGTTCTGTTTTCTTTTTTTGATAGGCTTACTAATAGCCCTAGAAGGTAAAAAACACAGCGAAAATAATCAAGGCAGAAACGCAAAACGTTAGTTTCGCTGATCTTCTTTGACCACGATTTAATTCCTCAAAACCCGTTACCGTCATGAAAAGACCAAGTGAAAGGAGCATCAATGGCAATAGAAAGATGCTTCCAGTTAAAACAGCTACTGCAAATCCACCCGCCATAATGGCGCAACTGATGCGTAATGCTTTAAGCACTTGATCACCTCAATTCAACTCATTCACTCCTGAAATGAAGACGACAGCTATTCACCGCCGCCCCCTCCGCAGCCACCACCGTCTCCACCATCACAACCCGAACTATGATGACTTCCGCTATAGTAGCTTGAATGATCCGTTCCCCCGCCTCGATGATTCAAGGATTTCGATCTGGCAGACCCAAGAGCAATAAATAAAATAACTAGAAAAATCACAAAAAATGCTTCCATGTCCATCCCTCCCTTTTTTATAGTATACGGTTCAAATGCCCATAAAGTTTCAACTATTCTAATGGCTACCTATCGTAAATTGGCGGTGCCGTTGAAGACACCACCATCCCACTAGTCAATTGGCGTTAGTCGAAACATCCCCTGCAAGTCACGCGGTTGAAAGCCAAATTGCTCATACAATCCGCTCCCCGCCTCCGTCGAAAACAGTCCAATGAACGCTGGAGATGGAGCATGCTCTTTCAAATAGGAAAAGAGCTTCTCCATCAGCAGTTTTCCTGCCCCGTTCCGCTGGTGGTCTGGATGGATAACAAAATCTTGAATGTAAAAATACATCGCTCCATCTCCCACAATCCTTGCCATTCCTATGACGTTTTCACCGTCTATCATGACAGCCGCATAAAGCGAGTGACGTATCGCTTTTTCGGCCACGTTAAAATTCAATTCCCACCCCACTGCTTTACATAAGCTGACATACTCTTCGTAGGTTGGATAACGATCGATTACTTGATAGGGTTGTGCCATCGAGATCATTCCTCATTTTTTAATTTAACGAAAAATCTCCTTCTCACACCACAACTTTATCCATTCGATTCACCTCTTTAAAGTTGCTCAGACTTTCTTCTTTTCTTAAATTGAAATCCCTTCTTTTCGTAAGAAAAATCCAATGACATCTTAATTCAGCATATCGAATCAAAAAAGTTCCGATGACAAAACCACGTCATTTCTCTATTAGGATAGCGTTGTTTTTCATTTAATAAATCCGCTGAGCGCTTCTCACAAATTTTAGCCGTTTTTAACGTTCACTTTTGGGGAAAGAGTATGTTATCAAACGAGACCTGTAGGAGGAGAAACAATGAATAACGAACCAAAAGCAAGCTACCATATGACAGATTTCAATGATTTTCACGAGATCTGTATTGAAAATGCAGAGCTGAATTTCCCTGAATATGTAAAGATTATGCAGGATTACCTTTTAAGCCAACCGAGAGAAACGATGGTGTTTCAAGAATGTTGGATTGAAGATAAAGAAGTGGAAATTGGTGAAGTAAGAACGGTTCAAGTAAATTTTCTAGATCATAAAACAGAGAACTACATCCGTCTCTGGGGTGCGAAAAAGAATGATAATAACGAGGTTATCAAAATGAAGGTAGACGCGATCGACATCGAAACGAAAGAAGTTGTTTATGAGCGCGAGCTAGCTTAAAACAGAGTAACCATTTCACATTAGAAAAGAGCGGCGAATGCGCAGACCATTCGCCGCTCTTTTTAGTTTTTCTTTACGATAGGCTATGACTATGATCTCTATCGATACTTTTTGGCATAAATGAATTCCGTTATTGGTAGCGTGACGAACGTGAGGCATACCACGAGCAGTAACGGGTAATTATCAATATCATTTAAATTTGTTACCCCTTCAGAGATAAACAGGATGAGTGCAGAACCAATCATAAGAACAAAATAACCAACCTTAGTACTTTTCAAGATAATGTGTTCTTCTCGTTCGTCCTTCGCTTCAGCACCTTCTGGATTTCCCCATGTTAATGTATTGAAGAAATAACTTAATGCAAGAAAACTAAAGAAAATCGTCCCTCCGTCGATCATGTCAAAACGAAGCCACCGATAAAGTGCAACCAGAACCAAAGTACTCGTTACAAGTAGCGCAATGATTTGAATTAGCTTTTTTGATTGAAGCATCATGTCCCCCTATTAAATGAGTCATTCATGTACCCTAAACCGATTACTGCGTTTTTTTGTATAGAAACGATCGAGAAAACCAGAATACCGCCGATCCGACTAATAAGATTGTCATCGAGATACCCGTGTCACCTGTGTGAATCACGTGAATCAATGCCCAGATCAATAGGGCTGCTGTATAAAAGACAAACGCATTTCGCGCAGATTTCAAATTGTGATCCTTTTCCATTTCATCAGCTTTTCTTAGTTTCATTGCCATCCCCCTCAAATTGAAATAAGTGATCCACACTCGTATGTAAGCTTTTGGCTAATTTAAAAGCTAGCGCCAGGGTAGGATCATACTTATCGTTCTCAATTGCATTAATCGTTTGCCGGGTCACCAAGCATTGGGTTGCAAGCTCTTCTTGAGAAAATTTCAATTCCTTTCTCATCAAACGAATCGTGTTTTTCAATCACAACACCTCTTCAAATGTAAAAAACATTTTACTTTTCCATTATAAGGGAGACAGGGAATAACGTCAAAAACTTTTTACATTTTTTAAAGGGTGAGACTCGTTATATGATGCTAATAAATGGTAGGAAATCTGAAACTTTTTCACAGCACTCTCGTAGTACATGATATAGGAGGCGTTACATATGAAATTAAAATTCACATCCGTTTTATTCGGATTAATCCTAATTCTTGCTGCTTGTAGTGGGCAAGCTGAAACATCCACGGAAAATCAGTTAGACTCCTTGAAAGAAAATTATCCAGAGGTGAAGACGGAACTTGAGAAACTTCCTGAAGAATTCAGAAGTGAAGTTACCGTCCCCGATATGGAGACGATCCCATTGGAAGTGAGTGATGTCGAAGCTGTGTCTGAAACGAAATTTGAGCCATACGGAATCGATGTTTATTACGCAGAAGATGAAAAGCGGTTGAATGTACTGATTAAGGATCAGAAGGGAATTGACTCTTCTATTGAGGAAACAAATCAGGAGCTTGATCAAGACATGCAAGGATTCTACTCCGAAGATGAAGATGGTCACCTGTTAACGATGACGTGGGTAAGTCAGAACGAAAACGCCCTTTATAAAGTGGTTGGATTCACTCCATCAGGAGAAGCGTCTGCATTCACTAAAGAAGACATGGTGCAAATAGCAAACTCAATTATTCAGCAGAGAAAGTAGGATGCTGTTCACTAAACTTTTCAAAACGTTAAGGAGGTGTAGAAAATGGGACTGTTCATTGCCATTCTCACAATCTTATCTTCTGCAGGCTTCCTCTATTATATGGGGAGATCGGGCTATTCGTGGAAAATGGATGAAGATGACGAGCATTAAGGGTCAGGTACGTACCTGACCCCCACTGCGCTAATGACGAGCGCTTCATACAGCCAACGAGGAAAGGTGAGATGTTATGTTTAAGCGAAACAGCTTTGTACTCATTATTTCGATTTTGATTTTTATTCTAATCATCTCGATCTCCGAGACGGCGCCCTTTCTAAAACTGCTTCTGTCTCTTCTAGCGGCAGCATTTTTATTCCCTGCCTTTAGAAAACATGTATTCCAAAATAAAATGAGGAAACTCAAAGTCGCTCTCCTTACATCGATTACGTTTTCAATCGGACTCTTTTTCTCTTCGCTTCCTATGGCAGGCATGGAGGCATTTTCATTTATCACTTTCATGTCCTTTATTGTTGTTTTACTCTATAGCTTGCTTGGAAATGTATTATACGGACTACCCGTCTCTATTTTGGCTGAGTACCTTTCCGTAAAAACGAGTCGTTTTCGAATATTCCTTTCCGGTTTCATTCATCTAGGTTTTGGCTTCGCAACCTTTTTCGTTGCACCAGCCTTTTTTCTATGGGCGAGTATTTGCTCTGTCCTATTCTTTATCTGGGATGAGTTGACGAGGCGAAGCTATATGAAAAGAGGTCACGAGATGTCGATCTAGTTTACGGGGAAGTTTCTTATTAATCAGTCACCCATAAATCTTCCTCGTCCATCTCTCCACAACTTTTTCAATTATATACCTCGCTTCAAAAAAATCCTCTTTCATAATTAACCTGAAATAACAGCTTTTCATAAACCTTAGTACATTTCCTTTTGTATGGAAGAATTCAACACTATATCCGTTCTGCTGAAACAGTCCTTCTAACTCTGTTGAGAGCAACTCAATCCATTTACTAAGGTGCTCCTCACTCAACCCCTGATCCAAAAGGACCTCGATCGCAAACAATAGTCGTTCATCCTCATCATCTACATACGTTGTGGCTTCTTTAAAAAGACACTCCTGTATCACGTCAAGACAGTCATCCATTGTTCCATTATCAAATAGCGGATGCCTGATTACTTCAGTCAGTGCATCCGCCCCATGTGCGATGCTATGCGCCCAACCTTTTGTCTCAACATACCCTCGCGTATCTTGCTCTTCTCGTAAAAACCGAAAACACTTAGCCGTTGCAGCTTCCATTCGATCTTCATTAAGAAATCCTGTCTCACGATCTTTTTCTAAAATGAGCGCAACCACCAGAACTGAGAAAGAACGTGTGAAAACCGAGTCTGTTCCTCTTTCACCGATACGATAAAAAAGGTGTTCTTCATCGAGACAAATGGTTAACAAGTATGTAAGCTGCTCCTCTGTTAAATAATCGCTCATCACCAGCTTTCCAAACATTGTATAAATGAGATTATCCCTTATGGCAGGATCGGTACTACCAATCTGGTAAAGCATGTGAGTAAGAAGGTCATCAAGATCTCCTTGAAACTCATTTCGATTAAGATCTTCTAAAGCTCGTTTTAAATCCAATTGGTTGCCTCCTATTCTAGCTAAAAAACAATAAAAAGCCGCGAGATCATGGGGTCTGACACGTACCTGACCCCTCTCCATGCTCCTATCTCATTTCATTCAATAAAAAACCTCTCACATCGGCTATATCTCCTGATTGAAAGACTGCGTTTCTCGGATCAAAGAGAACGCGATCTTCCACTTTTTCATACTCTTCCTCAGGGATTCCTATAAAGAAATACTTCCAACGCTTTATTCTGACCATCTTCTTTATTTCTTTATCAATCTGCCCCTGCTCTACATTCATTACAACAAGACAAAAAGGTTTACAATTTTCTTCGTTATGAAAATCTTCCTGATCTAATTTCAAGGAAGTTACCTTTTTAACTGAAGAAACATTTGAGAATTCTCCTAATTCATCTGTTAAAACCTTCATCTCCTCGTGGGTTAAATTGCCTTCTTTTATAACCGCAACACTATAGTCTTCCTTTACTGCCTTTCTCTCTTTCTTCAATACCTGATAGTTAGTGAAAGCCTTCCTAACGAGGTCCTGATTGTTTTTGATAAAATGATACTTATGGAAACTTCCAATCAAGAACAAAGTAATAATAGACATGAACCCTAATAGAACGATAAGTAGATAAGCATTTTGTACTTTAAAAAAACTCATGGAATCCAAAAGCTGAGGCATGCCAATGACAATGGCTGCGGATATGACAATTTCAAACCCACTCAAGTGCTGCCGATCCGTTCGCTTACGCTTATATTTACCTTTCTTCACATAATAACGTGTAAAGAAATAAAAGAAAGTGGTAAGAAAGATTAAAATAAACAACCCAATCCAAAAGAAAGAATTCCCTTCAGCACCTAAATTCACATAAATAAATTTTTCAATACCTAGCCAATACAAATAGCTACAAACAATGGATAGACACCCTAATAATAGATCATAGGAACCTTCTAGTTTATAAGGAGTCAGGACATAAACTAGCATCCATACGTTAATGGCCATTCCAGGCAAGAGCGCAGCTAGAAAGAATGTTAGAGAGAATGGGCCTACCAAATAAGGAAAGAATCCAATAATATCTACAAAAAATAAAACCATGAAAAAGATAGAATTTTGATTTTCCTTTGGAGTTGTCATTCTTAAATACGCTAATGCCTCATTGTCAGAAACTATGGGTTTACCCATTCTTCCTCCACCTTCCAATAACAACCTATTATTCTATAGTTTAACAGAAAATAAGGGTCAAGCACGTGCTTGACCCCTCGCCCATCTCAACAATAAACCGGATTATTCGAATAATGACTAACCCAGCGCCCCGTGCGCTCCATTTGTTTTTGTAGTCTGCCTTTCGAAACCGGCACCGTTAATTCAAAGCCATCCTGAAACAAGATCTTCGTTGTATTTTTCGTAATCGCATACGTATCTCGAACGTGCTGATAAAATACCCAGCAGCAATCAATGCTTTCGGGTGATTCAGTCGGAAAGGCCGAAATCGCATTCCAATTCGAAACAATAATCGGCGTCTGCTGTTCGTACTTTAAATGATAGATAACCGCTTTTCTTCGTCCTTCATACGTGACGCCTGCTTCAAGACAAGCCTGCCTAATTAAATCGACTGGCGTTGTTTCTGATAAATAGATCCCGCTTCGATCATAAATTCTCGAACTAAATCCAACTTCTTTCGCCACTTCAATCGCCCGAGTTGATTTACTAATTTCATAGTCATTCATGATTCCTGCCTCGATATTGACCATGTTTGCTTTTCCCTTCTGTTTTCAATTGGTAATGGAGCACTTCCTAATTCCGTTGCGGTTTCCCTTTGTACAAGAAAAAGGTATACTTGTACTATTGTTGGTTTGGACGCCAACAACTGCCCCAGAATGTGTCCACCAAGACAAAACATTCTGGGGCTTTTATGTATGCTATTCACTTTCTACATCACCTCCTCTCGCGATCATCAAGATGACTTTTCACCACGTCCTCCGTCACCTTGTAAATATTTCCACCTTTATCTTGATTATAATGAATGTTCCGAAATATTCAAATACTTTTTTTAGTAGATAAGACCCAGGAAGACCTTGCGGTGCCTGTCACCACCCGATTTATGTAACTTCCTGTCGAACCGCTCCCCAGTTGTTTAGCATTGGATTATATGGGTATTAAAGGAAATACCACAAAATCGAATGTGAGGTTAGTCGAATGAAAAAGTACCTACTTATCCTACTTGCTAGTGGATTATTAGCTGCCTGTAATAACAACCAAAATGCGACTCAAAATGAAGAAGCAGAAGCCGCTACTACTGAAGAAACAGCTGCTAGCGATACCAACACATCAGAAAAATCGTCCTCAGTTAAGAAAAACAAAAAGGATACTCCCTCAACTAATTCAGCTACGCCCACCCCAGATTCACCTTCATCACCTAATAGCCTAACGGATACTGAAAAGAAGTTCCTACGAATTCCTACCGTCTCGATTGAAACACCGTACGGAGAAGACGGAAATATCGAGTACGAACATACTCAAAAAGAAATTGTCGATGAATACATGGATGAGAATGGCCGCATTTATTTCCCTTTAGATAAGAAACCAATTCGCACCATTGTAAGCGGAGAAAATGAAAACATTCGCAACATCACAAATTATGGAGATGCGTTTGTCGGAATAGTAGAAGAAGAAGCCTACGAACTTTCTGATCAGGATCAGGTTGATCAAGCGTATCAGTTGATTCTTGATGCCATACCAGCTCAACTTCAAGGTCAAGAATTAACTTACCGCACTTATGAAGAAGCTACGAATTTAGAAAGAGGCATCACTAAGATGACGTACCTCATCGCTCCAACACTTAGTGATCTCGATTATATTGTCCAAACTCAGGCTTACGATCATGAAGCACTCCCAATCCTTTTAGAAGAATTAGAGAGTCTTGGCTCACCAACGCTCCTCCCTCCAGCCCCTCAAACGGCAATGGACCTTCAGCTTTTTGAAAACATGCAAGCTGTTCAAGCAATGTGGGGACAGCTCGGGCAATTTGAGGATCCGAAAACAAATCGTGCTGAATTTGAACAACTCTACTTTGAAGTGAGAAAAGAAACGCTCAACATGATGGCGAGAGTGAATTATACGCTAAGTGAGGAAATATAGAGGAAACGTAAAAACAGACCTACTCTCTTATGAGAATAGGTCTGTCTATTATTGGAATCCATTAAATTAAAACAACATCAAACTAACACCAATCGCAAACAGCACAACGCCAGCAATAGAATAAAACATACCAGATCGTTGCTGACCTTTGATCCGGTTGGAAATGCCAGCAAGTAAATTAATCACACCAAATCCCATAATACCGTATAATAGCAAATTCTCCTCTTCAGGAGTAATCAGATACATAATCGGAAGTAAAAGTATTAACGCAGATAGGATAAACTGCACAATGCTCAATGAAAACAATAGTTTAGATTCAGATTCTGTGCTCATCATTTTTCCTTCTTTCCTTTTCTAGGTGAACTGATTCATGACTTCTATCCTAATTATAACAGTGCCAATCTCGTTTATGTTATGGCAAAAGTATGAACATTCATTTCTAAAAAGGGTACCGCGCTTATCTACCACGTTCCCGGTTAGGAACTATAGTAATCTTTTGACGTTTAGTAAAATGAAACCTTTCTATTGGAAGACTCGTAACTTTTATTAGATCAAGAATCTCTTCATTTAATCACATTACCATTTTTACAATAATATGGTTAAAATCCTACAGAATCTGGGTATAGGTACAAATACCCCGTACGTCAGTCTCACGAACAGGTAGAACAACCTATTTACCAGAACGCTTCCATTTGATACCATATACTACTGCTTGAGTATGATTTTTCTAATTAACATTACAAAGGGGATAGCGCAAATGTCCTATTTATCATATTTACAATCAGAAATAGCTGAAAAGCGAGCTCAACTCATCCGTCTTCAAGCTAGTTTAACAAAACTAGATGGCTTACAAAGTGAATTCATTCAAAATAAACAGCTTGTTGATCAGCCTGAGCTAACTCCTACTACGTGGGCCGGGGAATTAGCAAACTCATTCCAAAATATACGCGAAGATATGAAAATGGCTTATCTGGATCTATCAATTAACCAAGTAAATTCCGCACTAAATACAATGGAAAATAAAGCAGATCACCTTCGTCGTGAAATTCAAGCACTTGAATTAAACATAACCCAGGAAATACATCGATTAGAAGAAGAAGCGAGAGAAAGGAGAAATGCGAAGTGAGTAACGAAATGCTAATAAAGTTTAGTGAAGTCGAGCAATCGATCAGCCAAATCGAGAAAAGGCTAAGCGCTTTTAACGCAGAGCTACCAAAGAACACCGGAGAAGGAAATACGCTGGATGTCGTAAATCGATTAAATGAGATAAACCATATGCTAACGGAAGTCGGAAACGCCTACAAAGAAATCCTTACCTTGAACAACCAGACCGTATGTGAATCGGTTCAACAATTGGAGAATGCGGATCAACAGCTCTCTACTTCTATTCAATTACGTTAGGAACGCTATAATGAAAACGTTAGGTGCCCAATCGGTTTATCATTTTCTATTAGCTCATCGAAGATCTCCTTCGTTGAGCTTTTTAATTTCCAAAATAAAAAAAGAAAGAATTTTCAAACATCAAACACATAATTAATTCACCTCATATTATAATGGTATTACCAATAATAAATCTGGTCTTACCAGAACTGAGGTGAACCGCTCTTTGAAAGAACGATCATCCGAAAAGATTAAAAAAAAGCTCATCCGTTCTATTTTAGAACAAGAATGGGCTACAAATGACTCGCTCCCTCCGGAACGAGAACTCGCTACTCACTATCAAGTCGGCCGACCTACCATCCGCGAAGCCTTGCAGCGCCTGGAACGAGACGGGTGGATTACGATTCGTAAAGGAGCGCCAGCGATTGTTAATGATTATTGGAAGCATGGAAATTTAATGACCATCGTGAATATCCTTCAGCAGCACGATGACATTCCTGATGAGTTTATTGTTTACATGCTGGAGCTTCGTATTACGTTAACACCTGCTTATGTCCGAGATTCTCTTCTTCATCACAGTCTCCAAATCATTTCACTTTTCATCCCACTTCAAGAGCTAACAGACGATCCTAAATCATATGCTGATTTTGATTGGAAGCTACAGAAAAGCATTGCCGAACTATCCCCTAATCCGGTCTTTCTTCTAATCTTGAATAGTTTCGAAGACATCTATGGCAAAATGGCTGAGAAATACTTTCTAGAACCTTCTCATCGTCGAGCATCAAAAGCGTATTATGAACAATTTCTCGAAGCGACGTTAAAAGGAGATCTTGATCACGCTGAATCACTGACGAAGCAAATGATGGCAACCAGTTTGGAGCTTTGGAAAACGAAAATGAACGGGGGCGTGTAGTGTGAAAGCGAAAGGATTGTATCGTGATTTTTTCTTCCATCTTGATATTTTAATCATGTTTGGTGTATTTCTTATCGTTCTTGGCTTCTTACTGACAACGACGCTCTCTCCCCTTGTCCCAGTGTTTATCGTCATCGGGATTGTCAGCTACATGTTTAGCGAATACCTCACCCACCGCTTTTTATTTCACATTAAAACACCTAAGAATCCGTATCTTTTGAAACTCATTAAACGGTTGCACTATGACCATCATAAAATGCCGAATGATTTGAAACTATTGTTTCTACCGATCTGGTACAGCTTTCCGAACCTCTTGCTTCTTTGCTTGATTTTCTATTGGGCATCCGGATCTCTTCTCTTCACACTTAGTTTTAGTACTGGATTGCTGGCTATGTTCTTCGTCTACGAATGGAAGCATTACATTGCGCATCGACCATTTAAGCCAAAAACAAGATTTGCACAGTGGATCAAGAAAACGCACGTTCTCCATCATTATAAAAACGAAAACTACTGGTATGGGGTTTCGACGCCTTTCGTCGATGTGCTTTTTGGCACATTGAAGGATGAAAAAAATGTACAGATGAGCCAGACAGCGAAGGATTTAGAGCAGCGGTAGTAGGTGGGGAATGGTCAAACATTTGGTGTTGAAAAAGATAGAAATTACTATCTAAATGCAAATACAGAAGCGGCTGACATTAAGTTGTTAGCCGCTTTGCTATGTTTTTTCATTTTATTGCTGACGCAGAGTCTGACCACACGTATGTATGTCATGAGTGATCTGCTGAAGAATCTGCTCCCCCTCAAGGCTCCCTGCCGTTGATTGTTGAAGCTTCCGCTGGCACTCTCTCGCAACTTGCTCCGCTCGAATTAATTCCTGCTCAAACCGTTGAGCTAAATCCAAATCTCCTCGTTGTCTTGCATCTAACAACTGCTGACGAATGGTTTCTATTTCTCCGCAAGCCTGATGCGCTTCTCGTAACACTTGCTGGTTTATTTCATACATAGGATCAACTCCTTGCTTCATCCGGTTTTCACTTATTATTGATCAAGACAGGAGAATTATGTAAAAAAAGACAAATGTCCACGAGGGGGGTCAGGTACGTACCTGACCCCTTTCATGATTTTTCAGCATCATTCTTTTCTTTAGCTCTCGATTTACATAAACTTTAACCACGACAAATCCCTCTTACTGAATCGCCTGATGTGGAAAGCTTTCTTCTAGCTGAAGTCTCTTTTCTTTTCGCACTCATCCCGTCATCATCTTCCCATTTTTTGCTATAATCAACATAGATAACGAAGCAAAGTGTGGTGCACAGGATGTTTAAAATACTATTAATTGAAGATGATACGTCACTCTTCCAGGAAATCAAGGAGCGACTAGAGCAGTGGTCTTATGAGGTATATGGGATTAGCGACTTCAGTCTGGTGATGCAAGAATTCTCTACCGTAAAACCTGACCTTACAATCATCGATATTCAACTACCAAAGTTTGACGGCTTTCACTGGTGCCGGATGATCCGGGATCATTCGAATGTTCCGATTATCTTTCTCTCCTCACGCGATCATCCTACCGATATGGTGATGTCGATGAATCTTGGGGCTGATGATTTTATCCAGAAGCCTTTCCACTTCGAGGTGCTTGTCGCCAAAATTCAGGCGATCTTAAGACGCGTTTACAATTACAATAGCGAGACAAATACGCTCAAAACCTGGCATGGTGCCACGATCGATTCAGAGCGAAACCGCGTAACGATCGATGACAATGCGATCGAGTTAACGAAAAATGAAATGATCATTCTCCTTATGCTCATAGAGCGAAAAAACAAAATCGTTACGCGAGATGAACTAATTAACCGTCTCTGGGACGATCAGCGCTTTGTGAGTGATAATACGCTAACTGTTAATGTGAATCGTCTTAGAAAAAAGCTCGCAGAAATGGAACTTGGTGATGCTATCCAAACGAAGGTAGGTCAGGGCTATATGGCTCTAGAAACGCAATGATGTGGCGTTTTTTGAAAGAACGACGTAGTTGGATACTATTTATCCTTTTCATAGAAGCGTGCTTTCTTCTCATTACATATGTTGATGCAACAATCCCTTTCAGCTCAATGCTATATGCAGTTTTTCTAACTTCTCTCCTCTTCTTTCTTTTTCTACTATTACGATTCGTTAAAGAAACGACATTTTATAAAGAGCTGGAAGAACGGGAAACGAACTTTGATGTTACAAGCATCCAAAAGGCGACAAGCCCATTTGAAAAAGTGGTGGAGCAAGTCATATCCGAACAAATTGATCAGCTTAAAGACGAGTCCAGCCACATGAAACACCAGCTTGAAATCGAAAAAGATGATCTCATCACGTGGATCCATGAAGTAAAAACACCTCTTACAGCGCTTCATTTGCTGATGGACCGTGTCGAAGACCGTGAACTAAACGAGCAGCTTACCTACGAATGGCTTCGGATTCACTTTCTACTTGATCAGCAGCTTCACCAAAAACGTATGCCAGCGATTGAGAATGACCTGTATATCGAAAAAATAAATCTTGAAAAAATATTGGTTGGGGAGATTACTCCCTTACGTACCTGGTGCAAACAGCGGGGAATTGGTTTTGATCTTGATTTGAACGTCACTGAACTTTTAAGTGATGCGAAATGGCTCGCTTTTATGCTCCGTCAACTGCTGACAAACGCTGTGAAATACAGTGAAAACAGTGACATTTCGATTGTGAGCAAAATGAATGGCCATCAACCTGTCCTTCTCATAAAGGACAAGGGACGTGGAATCATGCAACGTGATCTACCTCGCATTTTCGAGAAAGGTTTTACGTCAACTGCGAACCATCACGATTCAGCTGCAACAGGAATGGGCCTCTATCTCACAAGGAAAATTGCAGATCATTTAAAAGTAAACATCGATGTAATCTCAGAGTCAGGAATGGGTACTACTTTTACACTCACTTTCCCAGAACGAAATGATTTTGACCAAATACGAGGCATGTGACAACAATGTCACACGCCTTCTCTTATTGTTCGGCGAATCGAAGGAAAGACGGAATGACCCTCTTTATACTATAAGTATCAGCAATCCATTGGAGGAAATTTAATGACCAACGTACTTGAAGCAAGCAAAATCCAAAAAAGCTATGGAAATAAGTTTATGAAACAAGATGTGCTAATGGGAATCGATGTTTCGATTGAGCGTGGCGAGTTTATTAGCATCATGGGCGCATCAGGCTCTGGAAAAACGACACTACTGAACGTGCTCTCTTCAATCGATCGCGTAAGTGGTGGATCGATTAAGATTGAAGGACAAGAAATGACGAAGCAAAAAGAAAAACAGCTTGCTGAATTTCGAAAACGTCACCTTGGGTTCATTTTTCAAGAATACAACCTGCTTGATACGTTAACGGTGAAGGAAAATGTACTGCTTCCTCTTTCAATTGCAAAAGTTTCTAAAAAAGAAGCAACTGTAGCATTTGATGCGCTCGCCAGTGAACTCGGCATTCATGACATCCAGGATAAGTATCCGAACGAAATCTCAGGAGGGCAAAAGCAACGTACTTCAGCCGCACGGGCCTTTGTCCACAATCCAAGCATCATTTTTGCTGACGAGCCAACCGGGGCACTTGATTCAAAGTCGGCATCTGACCTTTTGAATAAGCTAAGCGACTTAAATCAGACGCGGGAAGCGACGATTGCAATGGTCACCCACGATCCCGTTGCAGCTAGCTACAGTAGTCGCGTCATTTTCATTCGAGACGGCCGGATTTACACCCAGCTTAATAAAGGGACTGAATCTCGCCAATCATTTTTAAAAGACATTATGAAAACGCAGGGCGTGCTCGGTGGTGTTCAGTATGAACATTAATCACATGATTCTGAAGAACTTAAAGAAGAACCTGAAGAACTATTACCTGTACGTCTTTGCCCTGATCTTTAGTGTCGGTCTCTACTTTTCCTTCGTCACTCTTCAATATGACCCAGGTGTCGACAACATGGAAACCTCGACTAAGATGGCCGCAGCGATCCGAGCAGCTTCCGTCATGCTTGTTGTGATCGTTACTGTTTTTCTCGTCTACGCGAATAGCATTTTCATCAAGCGACGTGGCAAAGAAATTGGACTGTTTCAATTAATTGGCATGACAAAAGGACGCATCTTTCGAATCTTAACGATAGAAAATTTGCTTATCTATATTGGATCTATGCTCATTGGCATTTTCGTCGGCTTTTCATTTTCCAAGCTGATCCAAATGGTACTTTTCAAAGCGACCGGGATTGATGGTGTCGCGAGCTTAAACTTTTCCACCGCGGCTTTCGTGCAGACCGTTATCGTTTTCTTCGCCATTTTTGGTGTCATTATGCTAACAAATTGGATCTTTATTAAGGCACAAAGCATTCTCTCGCTTTTCCGGGTCACGTCGAAAACGGAAGGCCGAATGAAAGGGATATCGGTTCGGGAAATCACGATGGGCGTACTTGGACTCGTCTTAATTATCACTGGCTATTACGTATCCAGTAAACTGTTTGATGGCGATTTTTCAGAGATGAATGAACTTCTATTAGTCATGATTTTCATTCTAGGAAGCGTCATCCTTGGAACGTACTTTTTCTACAAAGGGTCGATCCGTTTTGTTGCCAACCTGCTTCGAAAACGAAAAGAAGGCTATTTGAACATTAACGATGTTCTTTCGCTATCGTCGATCATGTTTCGAATGAAATCAAACTCGCTTCTGCTTACAATCATTACGACTGTTTCAGCACTCGCGATCGCCCTTTCTTCGCTCAGCTATATTTCGTATTATTCAGCAGAAAAAACGGCTAAACAAAATATTCCAGACCATTTCTCACTGGCGGAAGAGCAGAATGTGAATCGGTTTGAAAAGGAACTGAAGGAAAAGGGCTACGACTTCACGACCAATGAGTTGGACGTACTTCAAGCAACGGTTTTAACTAAAGACATTGTTGCGAAACAACCGTCTAACACTGCATTTGATGCTAGTGAAATGATTTTACCTGTAATCAGTGATGAAACCCTTACTGATATCGATGTATCCCCTGATGAAGCGGTTTTTACTGGCTTTAGTAAAATTCTTGATACCGTTATTAGCTTTGAAAACGAGGGGATCATTCAACTAAAAGGAAAAGAAGAAGTGACCGCTCAGAACTATCTTGGTCTCAAACAGAACTACATCCTTCCTTATACTTATTCTGATGGTGGGCTCCCGACGGTCGTTGTCGATGAAACGACATTTGTGGCTCTTCAGAAGGATATGGATGAAGAAATCCAAGATGAACCTCTCACCTATACTGGCTTTAATGTGGAAAACGACTCAAAGTTACCTGAAGCCACCGACTTATTCCAGTCACTTTCCTTTGAAGATGACCAGGGGAGAAGCTCCCAGTACGAAGCCTTCCAAGAGCAAAAGGAAAATATGGGGCTTATCATGTTTATCGTCGGCTTCCTCGGTCTTACGTTTCTGATTACTTCTGGCTGCATTCTCTACTTTAAACAGATGAATGAAGGAGAAGAAGAACGTCCGAATTATACCGTTCTTAGAAAGCTTGGTTTCACGCAGGCGGACCTTTCACGCGGCATTCGCAGCAAGCAGATGGTGAACTTCGGCATCCCACTTGTCGTTGGCATTCTACACGGTTATTTCGCCGTCCGTTCCGGCTGGTTTTTCTTCGGAACCGAACTCTATACACCCATGCTGATCGTGATGGGGATTTATACGTTTCTGTACTCGATATTTAGTGGACTATCCGTCGCTTACTACAAGAAAGTCATTAGAGAAGCGTTATAAAGAAAAAGCGGGCGGTGCCAGGCACCACCCGCTTTCTGTTAGAATTTGTCGACAAAATTTCTTGTGTGTCTTCATCACTTAAACCGTCGCTTGAGTATGTAGCCAAAGTTCTCTCCCCACTTCTTCTGAAAGCTCAAATCTCTCAATAAAGAAATCCTGAAGGCGTCCTTTCTCTCCATCATCTACCCACTCTCGATAACAGCTGATCAACTTCTCGACATTTCCTTCACAATACTCATCGATTAGCCTCATAACTGTTCTCGTACTTCTCCAGTAGTCATAAAACGCAGCAGAGTAATCAAAATTATCTCCACCTCGATACCCCGCTTCACCAAAGACATCTAACGAGTACTCGCCATACTCTTCTTTATAAGCCTGAATCAACAGTCGTTCTACCTCCATCACTCTCTCAAACCGTTCTTCAGACATTAAGAGCTTACGCGGTAAATAGAAACAGATCCCTTCTTCAAACCACATGTCACTCGCATTCCCATCCCAATCTTCAAACTCAGAATGAAAGAAATCCGCATGATGCGTTAATTCATGAGCAGCAATTTCAGCTACATCCACCATCTCGAGATTCCGATAATACTCTTCCACTTCTTTCACGCTATTCGTTGTTGTTAAGTAAATTTGTTTCCACGTTTCCAATAGTGGCGTGAGATGAATCAGATCTCTCGACGTATAAGCTGGCAGCGGAATTGTTGAATACAGCTTCGTAGCTGACTCTAAATCGTGGAAAACAATGCCTCTTGGCGGCTCTTCAATCGACGTAATTTGGTTCAAAGACTCGTGATAGGATTCAAGATAATTTAAAACTGTTAACCCACTCTGTTCAATTTCTTCCGTCTTCTTTGTATCAGTGATAGACACAGCATAATTCATGTGAAAACCTCCTTCAAACTTAAAACTACTTCTATGTCGTAAGAAAGAGCTCCTCTTTAAATTGCAATATTGTTGCATTTAAGGCTTAACGATACCTATTCTTATGATTTGTTGGTACTAGAATAAGCGCTATCCCAATAACAACAATCGCAATGACGCCTTTCATTAACCTGTATCGACACCATTTGCGAGTGCCTGTTTCGCGAGTGCCTGTTTCGCGAGTGCCTGTCACCACCCGAATCCTCCCACTCAATACGTATATCCATCCACCATTAAGCCATCCTAATCACTAGAGGTGATTCTAATGAAATTAAACAAGAAAAAATTTGCAAACCAGCCAACTGCTCTTAAGAAGTCATACGTAAATGAAGCTGATCTTGGTGTCGATCAAGATGAACAGGCGATGAATGGTGACTATGGCATGCTTGAAACAAAAGAAGAAGATCAACACCGAAAAAAGCATAAGCAATAGTTCCTCGTCCCACGATAAGAAAACGCATCAATTATCTTGTTTTCATCAAACATATGAAAAAGGCGTGTCATCGCTGACACGCCTTCACCATTATCCCCCCTGCGTCCAAACATCTTCCCCATTTCAATGGTTAACAGGTGGTATATCTTTTATTGCCTGATCTTTCAGAGAAATAACAAACTTTCCCTCACCAGTAACACCCGCGTAAAAAACAGAAGATGCCTTTATGTCCCCAGCCTTCCGAAGCTCGTCCATCAGCCATGCTTCGGTTCGTCCAATATGTTTCAACAAATCTTTCTGAACACGCCCATCCAAGATAACGGGAATCTCATAATCATTCCCCTTCTTGTAAAACGCCATATCTTCTCGCAACGGAGTTTCTTTACTTGGATATAATTTCACACTAAGCCGTCCATTCGCCTCCACGATTGCCAGTTCCACATCATCTGTATGAAAGACATCTTTTTCACGAAGCATTTGAAGAATATTATCGATCGAGTATTGGATGTGTTTCATATTGTCCCTTAGGAATTTCCCTTGGTACATCACCACAGTCGGTTCGAACGTAAACAGCTTTCCAGCTTTCTGATTTTTAAGCTTTATTTTAATAATGAGCTTCTGCAAAAGAGCAATCGCAATCATCGCGACAACTGTGTGAATATGGTCAATGTTCGGATCTGCAATATCCGCTCCTACGACCGCACCAAAAACAAGCACAACAAGAAAATCAAACACAGGAAGCTCTCCGATCGAGCGCTTCCCCATGTAAAGCCCAATGGCCAGCATTAAAGGAAGGATCGTCACGATTCGAAAGATCACCTTCAAGGCATCCATTACTATTTCCATGATGAGCACCTCTTTCTTACGTATAAGCTCATCATGCCCATAAGGAGCTTTATGCATAATTGAAATACATGAACCTCAGCTTTGAATGACTTCTCCTTTTCCCTGCTAAATTAGATAAAATAAAAAAGAATCAGTGAGGACCTTCCCTCACTGATTCCTGCTTTACTCACTAAACACCGCATTCGAAAGAAGTCGGAACAGATCATCTGTATGATCACGGAAACCAGCTTCTATTCCAATCAACGTGACGTCTTGATCACGTTCTTTTACGATAACCGGCTGACCTTCTGCAGCGTCACGGTTCTCCCAGTGACCAGCTACAAAGAAGTCTCCCGTATCAAACGAAGCATGCACGTCGACATTTTCAACATTCGAATACCAAACCGGTTGATACACAAAGCCGTAATCATCCAATCCATATCCTGACGTTAAAAGTTCAGAACCGTAGTCCACTTTTACAATACCGTTGCTGTTTGAGTAGCCTTTGTTCACCGTTACATCGGTTACGCCAAGCTTTTTCGACGCATCAGATGCACCAGCTCCTACTGCAACGTACTTGCCGCCACGATCTACATACGATTGAACCTGCTGCTTAAACGCCTGGTATTGGCTTTCGTTCTCCAACCCAAACGGTGCATTCGCCTCGGTATTGTTGTAGGAGATCAAACGAGACGTTCCACTATAGAAGAATACATCTGTATCACCAAGACCATTTTCCGCAAGTTCGCGTGGCGTGATTTCCGTTACATTAAAACCTAAACGCTCAAGTGCCAATCGTGTTCCAGCATGAGATTGTGCTTTGTAAATCCCACCATCTTTTAAAATCGTTACGTTTTGAGAAGTGAGTTCTTTTCCTTCCACTAAAGAGGCTGTCGCAACCTCAATACCCGATTCTTTCACAAGCTTTTTCAACTCAGTCGTCGGTGCTTCATCAACATAGAACGCACCATCTTCTCCCCACTGAACATCAAAGCCTTTATCAATGAGTGTATTTACCAGGTTCACTGCTTTTACAGAGGAGTTTTGGATCACATAAGGGCCATCCCCAATTAATAGACCTTCTCCATCTACCTTCTTCACATCAAACGTTTTTACGTCAAAGAAACTTCCAGCCTCTACTTCAATCGCCTCAAAGCCCCAAAGTTCAGGAAGATTCCATGCTGAAATATCATACATTGCCGGAGTAATATCCGTGATGTCTTCCCCATCCCACAGCATCGTATTCGCAAGTCCCGCTTTTGCCTGACTCATATCGACGATGTAAGTGCCTGCAGGATACGTTTCTCCATCGAACGTAAATGACTTTTTCACTTGTGACACTTCGATATCATTGAACATGAGGTGCTCCACTGCTTTTTCCGTCGCAGTTGGATCCGCTTCATCTACAGGAAGAATATAAGCCTGTGGGAAAAAGCCTTCCGTATGATACGGGTGATCGAACTGGATCCCGCGCTTAAATACTTCGATCTGATCCTTGATCATTTCTTCTTTGTTATCATTTGAAAACTCCAGCGCTCCCATTACCGCATCGTAGTGCCACTTCACGCCGTCCCAGTCATTTGTTGGGGCTTCAAGCGTGTATCCATAAGCACCGTGGTACATCGCATACATCGGTGTGAAGATCGGTGGATAATCATCCCAGCCTGCTTCGTCGTCACGCTGCGGTATGTATGTGCCCGTCATCGTTTGATAATTCACATTGGATGTACCTGTATTGGTATTGTCGTATTCACTCCGATGATCAACAATATTCCCTTCCATTGATTCTGCCTGATCCATCGCCCACTTTGAATACAAATCATATTCATAATTTGGGTTATGTGGCGGTGTACACGGTTCAATTAGACCAGGACTAGTTTCTCCGCCATACGCTTTCACATATCCGTGCAAATCAAGAAACACCATCGGATTCCATTCTTTAATCAAATTAACCGTATGCTTCGTCTCAACTTGAGATTGCGTAATAAAATCGCGATTCAAATCGATTCCGTTTGAGTTAAAGCGAGTCGCATCAATACGCCCATCCGGATTGGCCACCACGTTAAAAATTAAAATGTGATTCTCCAGTAACTCCTTTGTCTTCGCATCATCCGCCGTTGCAAATCGCTCAATCAGTTGAAGTGCTGCATCAGAACCAACAAACTCTGTTCCATGAATCGAAGCATTGATCATCACTGGCACTTTAAAATCAGGATGCTTCTCGATAAACTTCTCCGCTTTATCAGGGCTCTTAAACATCTTCTTTCTCAATGCTTTTTGGTAGCCAAATTTCCCTTTTGCTTCTGGATCAGAAACCGTTACCACATAAAGATCCTGTCCGTCTGATGACTGAGCAGGCGTCTCTACGGTGATTCGATTGCTGCTTTTCTCAATCTCCTGAAGCTTTTCGTCTACTTCAGAGTACTTCACAAAATCATAGTTTTCGCTATTAAACGGACTACCATCTTCCTCCTGTATCGTTTCGTTCCAGTTTACGTTCTTCCAGCTCGTCTCTGCAGACCCTGCCATCGGTGTTGCAAATAGACCCAACATCACAGCACCAGCAATTAGTTGCTTCTTCATCCCATTCCCCCTAAGTTTATCAAAATAGTCTAAATTCTATTTTATAACTCTTATTCAATATTTTGTATACGACATTCTTCCTGATTAAGCATAGGTCTTTTGTCTTTAGTGCCTGTCACCACCCGATGTATGTTAGAATTTGTCGAACTCAATGATTCAAGCCGCAAACTAACACTAAAAAAGCTACCTCACTCCACAACTCGTAGAATGACGTAGCTTTTCCTCTATTCCGAATCCATCCATAAATAACTATGCTTTCTGAGAAACCTCCCTGTAATGCACCACTCTTTATGTCCCTTCCGCTTGAACGGCTTCTGTTACCACTCTTCCTGGCTCAAACCATTTCAAACTTTCATGATAGGAAACAACTTCACCAACGACAATCATTGAAGGATTCTTCATCTTAGCCATTTTCACTTGATCTGAAATGGTAGCTAGCGTTCCAGTTAGAACCAGTTGCTCTTCTGTTGTACCTTGATAGATCACTCCAACCGGCGTTTCATCCGATCTACCATAAGTTATTAACCTCTTACAAATAGAAGGTAGCTTGCTCACACCCATGTAGATTGCAATGGTACCTGTTCCTTTGGCGAGGTGCTCCCATTCTCCTTCATTTTCACCTGACTGAATATGCCCGGTTATAAAAGTGATGGAACCACTCACCGAGCGGTGGGTTAGCGGTATACCTGCATACGCAGGGGCTGCAGCTCCTGCTGTAATGCCAGGAACAATTTCAAACTGAATACCTCTTTTACTAACCCATTCGGCTTCTTCTCCTCCGCGTCCGAAAATGAAGGGATCTCCACCTTTGAGTCTTGAAACGATTTTTCCTTTCTTTGCGTATTTAACGAGAAAACGATTGATCGTTTCCTGTGACATCGCATGATAATTCGGTAGTTTCCCACAAAAGATGAGTTCCGCTCCAGGTTTCGCATAGTTTAATAGTTCTTCACTTATAAGTCGGTCGTATAAGATGACATCTGATGCTTCGATCGCACGGATTCCTTTTAATGTAATCAAGTCCGGGTCTCCTGGTCCAGCTCCAATTAAATACACTTTCCCCATTTTGATCGCTCCCTTTTTTAGTCATCTACTCAATTGTCAGGTATACGTAACCATCTTTTTCATCTATAGAAAACGTCTGAACACATCCGGTATCTGGTTTCTGAACCTCTCCGTCTTTCATATTGATTTTCCAATCGTGAAACGGACAATAAACATGGTCCCCGCATACAATTCCTTCCGCAAGTGGACCTCCTTTGTGAGGACATTTGTTCTCAACGGCCTGTAGCGTTCCATCTGACAAGTGAAAAACAGCAATTGACCATTTTAGAACTTCGACGGTTTTTCCTGACTGTCGGGGAAAATTTTCGATTCTTCCAATATTGACCTTCGTTGCCTGAACTGTCATCTGAGCACTCCTCCCAATCATAGTTATTTATGGTTGTAAAATCGTTTCGAATTGTTGACGAACGGTTCGATCTTCAAGCGCTTCTTTCCATGGGTCTCTTGTTGATCGAAGCGCAAGGTCAATACGATCATTCAGGTTATTCACTTCACCCTCATCCGAAAGGACCTCTTTTACATGATCAATACCAACTCGTCCCACCCACGCTGACGTTCGTTCTAAATAATTTGCCGTTTCGCGGTAGTATTGGAGGTACGCTCCTGTCGTTCGCATCACTTCTTCATCGGACGTAACACTCGCAAGCAAGTGGCCACTCTGGACATTAATGCCTCCATTCCCGCCAACATAAAGTTCCCATGCTCCATCCACTCCAATGATACCCACATCTTTAAAACCTGACTCTGCACAACTTCGAGGACAGGCAGATACTGCCATCTTTACTTTATGTGGGGTCTGAAGCCGTTCAAATTTCTTTTCAAGGCGAACGCCTAGACCAATAGAATCCTGCGTACCAAAGCGACAAAACTGCTCTCCAACACATGTCTTCACAGTTCGTAGCGCTTTTCCGTACGCATATCCTGAAGGCATATCAAGATCGGACCAAATCGATGGTAGGTCGTCTTTCTTCGCACCGAGCATATCAATTCGTTGTCCGCCTGTTACTTTCAGCATTTTGATTTTGTATTTATCACTCACATCTGCAATTTTCCTAAGCTGATCCGAAGTCGTGACACCCCCATACATGCGAGGAACAACCGAGAAAGTACCATCATTTTGAATATTGGCGTGCATACGTTCATTTACAAAACGGGAGGCTGCCTCATCCTCATATTCTTCAGGGAACAGCATGCCAAGATAGTAATTAAGAGAAGGACGACATTTTGAACAACCTTCTTTATTTTCAAAATCAAGTACATGATACACTTCTTTCGTTGATTGAAGCCCTTTTTCTCGAATCGCTTCAACAACTTCATTTCTAGAAAGAGGCGTACATCCACAAATCGGTTCCATTTCTTCACCAAGATTAACTCCGTCACCGAGGGTATGCTCCAGGATTTGACTGACTAGCGGTTTACACCCACCACATGACCTTGACGCATTCGTACATCCTTTGATTTCGCCAACTGTTCGAAGCCCTTGTTCTTGAATCGCATTCGTTATCGTTCCTTTTGTTACACCATTACACCCACAAACGATTTCTCCATCAGGCATTGACGCAATCAGATTCGTGCCACTTTCCTCTCCTTCTGGTTCTAGAAGAGCCACCTTTTTCATTGTCCCTATGTTCATTTCCGATCGCATGTAACTAAGAATTCTTGAACTATCGGACGTATCTCCAAACATTACCGTTCCGACTATTTTCTCATCAGCGATCATGATTTTCTTATAAATGCCTTCAGACTCATCGTGAATGCGAATCGCCTTTATACCTTCTTCTTCTTGAAAAATCCCGGCTGAAAAAACATCTACACCTGATACTTTAAGCTTTGTAAAAACAACGGAACCCTCATAAGGTGACGTCTCATCTCCGCTAATCGTTTTTGCGAGGACGGCGGCCTGTTCGTAAAGTGGAGCAACAAGTCCATAAGCGATTCCGCGGTGTTCTGCACATTCGCCAACCGCATAAATTCCATCAAAAGATGTTCTCATAAAATCATCTACGATAATGCCGCGGTTTGTCTCTAGCCCGGTTTCTTTCGCAAGGGCGATATTTGGCTTAATCCCTACTGCCATGACCACAAGATCGGCGTCAATCTCATCGCCATCTTTGAAAGCAAGACCACTCACATGGTCATTCCCCATCACTTTTGTTGTCTCTTTTTCCATGAAGAAGGTCATTCCCTGTTGTTCGAGTTCACCCTTTAGCATTTGGGAAGCCGTTGCATCTAGTTGACGATCCATAAGGGCGTCTGTATTATGGACAACGCTCACTTCCATATTTAAATTAAGCAGCCCCCTTGCTGCTTCTAATCCAAGCAGCCCTCCTCCAATAACGACAGCTTTCTTCTTCGTTTTTGCCGATTCAATCATGGCGTTGCAGTCATCAATATCTCTGAACGTAATAACACCTTTTTTATCTACACCTGGAAACGGAATGATAAAAGGATTAGAGCCTGTTGCAATAACTAAGCGATCATATAATAACGTTTCTCCTTTGTTTGTGTAGACGATCCTCTGCTCTTTATCAATCTCTGTCACGGCTTCCCCTGTCTTAAGCGTCACCAGCTGTTCGTCATACCAATCGATCGATTTGATTAGAAGTTCATCAACAGTGCCATTCCCTTGTAAAACCGTTGATAATTGAATACGGTCATATGCCGGAGTCCGTTCTTTACCGATTACAGTGATGTCGTATGCATCCGGCTTCAATTTCACGATCTCTTCCACACATCGAATGCCTGCCATACCATTTCCTATAACGATGATTCGTTCTTTCATACGATCTCCTCCGTTCATAATTATCTTGATACGCTAGAATTTGACGGTACGCCCATCCTCGACATTTTTCTTTTCCGAATGCCTTGTCTACTCGGTTCAGCAAGCAAAAGCATTCCCGCCGTACAGACCATGCCCGTCACACTAATCACCATAAAAAATTGTCCCGGTTGAATAACGCTATAAACCGTTAGAAACGTGGTGGCCCCAACATTGCCGTAGGCGCCGACGAGTCCAGCAATTTGCCCTGTAATTTTCTTCTTTACGAGCGGTACCATTGCAAACACTGCACCTTCCCCACCCTGTACAAAAAAAGAGCAAAGCATCGTTACCGCAATGGCGAGTGCGAGTGGCCATGTTCCGGTTACTTGTGACATGAGAAAATAACCAACCGAGAGTCCTAAAAGCATAATCGTAAGTATCAACTTTCGCCCATATCGATCGCTCAAGTAACCACCAAGTGGACGAGCAACAAGGTTTGTAAAGGCAAATGATCCCGCAATCAGACCAGCGGCAGCAAGACCAAGATCAAATGTTTCACTAAAAAACAGAGGAAGCATCGACACAACCGCCAGTTCAGAGCCAAATGTTACAAAGTAAGCAGCCGCAAGAATAAACACCTGTTTGAACGAATACTTCTCATGATCAGGAATACCTCGTTCTAGAGAACGACGGTTATACTGTATTGTCCGGAAGCTACTAACAACAAAAAGGATGAGGAGAATCATACACCCACTGATTGCTGCTCCACTCGAAAGGATGGCCATCGTATATAGTTTCCATAGGAACACCCCTAGAATTCCGTACATCGGAAGCATCATGGCGAGTAGACCAATCAAGCCTTTGTAGCTTGTTACTTCAAGTCCTCCCTTCCGCTTCGCACCTGGTAAGGATTTCGATTCAGGTGTATCTGAAGCTTTGAAGAAGAAAACAAATCCATAGATGAGAACAAGTAATCCAGTTATTCCAATTGCATATCGCCAGCCTTCTTCCCCTCCTAAGA
The DNA here is from genome assembly GCF_009818105.1 of Bacillus sp. N1-1. NCBI lineage: Bacteria > Bacillati > Bacillota > Bacilli > Caryophanales > Bacillaceae > Bacillus > Bacillus sp. N1-1. The sequence goes on along the minus strand of NZ_CP046564.1, from coordinate 1,387,227 downwards.
AAAGAGCTAACGCAGGCAGTGACATGGCAGCTGCAGCAGAACCGAAGTTCCCCCAACCACCATAAATTCCTTCTGCAATCCCCAACCTTTTCTCTGGAAACCATTCTGAGATCATCCGGATACCGATAACAAAACCAGCACCGATAATCCCAAGAAACATTCGACTGATGAGAAGTTGCCAATAGGTCGTTGCTAATGCAAAAGCAAAACACGGAATACTCATCAGGATTAATAAACTTGAATAAACCTTTCGTGAACCAAATCGATCAACCAGAACGCCAATCAATACACGCGCTGGAATGGTTAAGGCAACATTCATCACTAGTAACGCACCAACCTCATCATTCGTGAGTTGAAACGTCTGCTCAATCACGTGAATAAAAGGTGCCATATTAAACCAAACAACAAAGGACAGAAAGAATGCAAAAGTAGTCAGACCAAGGATCGAAACGTTAGGGGCAATTCGTCGTTTTTTCACGTTGCGTATTTCCTCCTCATTTTCAAAAGATGCATATCCTGGATATGTTTTGAAGTTTAAAATATTCTGATAATAGAATGTTGCAATTCGTCATCTTATCTAACATCCTATTTTCGGAAGCGATTACATTAAAAAGGGCGCAAAACGACGAAAAAGGCAGCACGAAAGCTCTGCTACCTCTTTAAATCCTTTTTTCTCTTGTATGTTAGATTATTTTACATCAATATTCGCTTTAGCAGGGCGAATATCTACAGAGCAAACTTTAAATGAAGGCATTTTGCACCTCGGATCCAGTTCATGAGAGGTTAGCCGGTTAATACACTGCTCCCCTCCCCAATGAAACGGTACAAAAAGGGTGTCAGGGCGTATTTTTTCGGATAGATGACACCTTAATTGGATGTTACCTCGTGGTGAGGTTAATCGTGCCATTTCATGAGCTTGCAGCCCAAAACGCTTTGCTGTATCCGGATGAATTTGAACAAAAGGCTCAAGTACTCTTGAACGAAGACCTGGAGAATGACGTGTTTGTACGCCTGTCAAATAGTGCTCAAGTACTCTTCCGGTCGTTAAATACAACGGATAGTGTTCATTTATTTGTTCGCTAGGAACGTGATTAGGGATCGCGCCAATTGAAGCACGACCATCTTTTGTTGGAAACGACTCGCTAAACAATCGTTTTACACCAAGAGGATTCTTTTCCGTGCATGGCCAATACACACGCTCCGTTTGAAGTCGGCTATAGGTGATACCAGAATAGTCTGCAATGCCCCCTTTGCTCGCTATACGTAATTCATTAAAGATCTCTATAGGGTTGGTGTAGGGGAAGTGGCTTCCTTTTCCAAGGACAGAGGACAGCTCACATAGGATTTCCCAGTCATGCTTTACATTGGCAGGACGATTACGTGCCCCATTCCGAAGCACAACCCTACCTTCAAAGTTCGTCATCGTTCCCTCATCTTCAAGATAGGAAGAAGATGGTAGAATCAAATCAGCTAGTTTAGCAGTTTCAGATTCATACAGATCGACGACAACAAGACACTCGAGAGAGCCGAGCGCACGTTCAACAAGATGACTGTTTGGATTCGACACAACAGGGTTCGACCCCATTACAAATAGCCCTTTTATCTCACCGTCATCAATCTTCTCCATCATTTCGTAGGCAGATACACCTTTTCGAGGCAGGTCTTTTTCCTCTATCCCCCACACGTCGGAAATATAGCGTCGGTCCTCAAGGTTTTCAATGGAACGATAGCCCGGAAGCTGATCAGCCTTTTGCCCATGCTCACGTCCTCCCTGTCCATTCCCCTGACCGGTCACAGCACCATATCCACAGCCAATTCGACCGATTTTCCCGGTTAAAAGAAGCAAATTGATGTAATTTCTGACCGTATCATAGCCATAAGCCTGCTGCTCAACTCCCCTAGCCGTAAGAATCATTCCTGTCGGTGATGACGCGAAAGCACGAGCAACCCCTATTATTGTTTCCACAGGGACATCTACAAGTTCAGAAATATGCGCAACATCAACTTCCTTTATATGACCACAAAGCTCTTCATACCCATTCGTTCGTTCAGTGATAAACTCTGGATCAACCAGATTCTCATTTAACATCACTTTAATAAGCCCATTTACAAAAGATGCATCCATCCCTGGCTTAATTTTTACATGTTCATTTGCTAGATCTGTCGTTCCTGTTTCTCGAGGATCAATCGCGATAATATAAGCGCCATTTTGCTTCGCCTCTTCCAAATATGGCATTAAAGTTGGCTGACATTCAGCCAAATTGGTCCCAGCGAGAATGATGCATTTGGAATAAGGGATTTCACTCAGCTTATTCGTAAACCCGCGGTCAATTCCAAAAGCATCATTGGCTCCTGAAGCTGCCGCTGACATACAAAATCGTCCATTATAGTCGATAAAACGTGTCCCAAGTGTCACTCTGGCAAATTTCCCAAGCAAATACGCTTCTTCATTTGTGAGCGATCCACCACCATACACCCCAATCGCATCGTTTCCATCTCTCTTCCGGATGGATTGAAAGCGCTCACTTAAATAAGAAAATGCCTCGTCCCATGTAATGGAGACAAAGGCATTCCCTTTTCTAAGAAGTGGTGTTTGAATACGTTTCGGATTGAAGTGATGTTGATGCGCATGCATTCCCTTTACACAAAGGCGACCTTCAGACGTCTCATTTGACGTGCCGCTTACAGAAATTTTTTTACGTGTCACGATTCGCTCTTCTACAAGCTTCATTGTACATTGCACACTACAAAATGGACACTGTGATTCATAAACCTCTTCTGAGCCTCGTTCCCGTTCTGTCTGTCTGAAATGATGCAAAAAATCCTTCATCTCTCCACACTCCTCATCACTGTACGATATGATTGTTTTACTTGATTTTCAATATATTGATCCAGATAAGCCTGCAAACCTGCAAACATCTCCTCATCAAAAATGGCTTCCCTAACCTGAATTAATCCAGCTCGACTGACCCAGTCTTGCACCCGTTCATGATAAAATGCATCAAGTTTATAAAGTTGAAGGAATGCCCCTATTTGATCGATCAGCTCAACCTCTTCTTCGACACGGAATAAAAGATGTGATTCCCCGTTGTCCGTCAAATGCGCTTCAAAATGATTTCCCTCATATACAACTATAAGATCTGTATCGAAATCAATTAGAAAAGAAGCTGATACCGTTATGTCTACTTTTTCAGGCAAATTCAATCTTCCAAGACGCCGCTCGAATTCCTTCCCTAGTTGAATAAACTGCATCACTTTTTTATAACCAATTTCAACCCCTTCATGAATTCGGATAGAAAGATCCCCTGAAGACCCAGCCGCCCCAAGTTGTTCAAGTACGTAAGGAAGCGCTTCTTTTTGCACACCAATCATCTTTATCCGCTGTTCCGTAAAGCGAAGTATCGGCACGTTAAAACGCTCTGTGATTGAAGTGATGCTCCTTAAATCTTCTCCAGTCGCAAATCCTGAGCCCATTTTGTGAACAATTGCATATGTTCCATCATCCAATAATGAAGACGATACAGACGGCTCATCCGAACGTCCGTTTAAATAGTACGATAAAGCTGGTCGACAGGTGTCGCATCCGCCATCGTCTTTCCATCCGAACAACTGATGAACTTCTTTTACATCATGTAGGTTCTCACCGCGAATTGCTTCCACAATTTCCTGTTCAGTATGGGACGTACACGGACACATCGATGGCGTAACCTGAACTTCCGTATTTAAACAAGCATCAAGCAAGTCACACACCACACCGCGGCAACCACCGCAAGAACTAGAGGCTTTTGTATGAAGTTTAATTTCATCAACTGTCGTTAATCCTTCTTTATGAACCGCGGCTGTAATCGCTCCTTTTGTCACTCCGTTACACTGGCAAATTGTTGTGCTATCTGGCACTTCAAGCATGGTAGTCTCACCACTCGATTCACCTGGCATCATGCTGTATTCCGGAATTCCTTTCACCGATGCTTGATCGAGTACCATTTTGGAAATTTGATTGGCATCCGTTGTATCTCCATAAAGAATGGCACCGATAATTGAATCATTCATCGTTACAATTTTTTTGTAGATGTTTCGAACGGGATCAATCCATTTAAATGTTCTCGTCTCTTCCGTTTCAAGCACCTGTCCAGCTGAGAATGCCTCGATGTTACGGATTTTGAGAAAAGTAGAAACCGTTGAGCCCTTGTATCGTTCCCCGCGAATTCCAGAAAGCGTCCGCGCTAACTGACTTGCCTGCTCATAGATTGGCCCAACAAGTCCATAAGTCACTCCACGGTGCTCTGCGCACTCACCGATCGCATAAACGTTGGGAAGGTTCGTCTGCATGGCGTCATTCACCACAATCCCTTTCCTAATCTCAAGTCCAGATCTTCTGGCAAAATCAACATTCGGACGAATGCCAACTGACATAAGGACAAGATCCGTCTCCATTGAATGTCCATCTGCAAAACGAATCGCTTCTACCCTCCGATTCCCCCGCAATTCTTTCGTTCGCTTGTTCAGTAAAAATCGTATGCCCTGCGCCTCGAGTTCTTCTTGTAATAAACCAGCAGCATACGTATCGAGCTGGCGATTCATTACGTTCGGCTGATGATGCACTACCGTAGTTTCAAACCCGTGATTCACTAGACCAACCGCCGCTTCAAGACCAAGTAGTCCAGCCCCAATCACCGTCGCCTTCCGAGATCGACCAGCTCTGCTCAACAATTCTTCATAATCCTGCAACGTTCGAAAGGCCATCACACCATTCAGATCAGCACCTTTCACCGGGAGAACATAGGGGCTAGAACCGGATGCAATGACAAGGTGATCGTAAGGAATCTTTCTGCCTCGGTCCGTTTTCACTTGGTTCGAAGCAGGGAGAATCGACACAACAGTTTCATTTGCAAAAAAACATATGCCCTGAGACACATACCATTCCATATCGTATATAACCACATCTTCAAGTGGTGTCTCTCCCTGAAGAATACTAGAGAGCATCATTCTGTTATAAGCTGGATATCGCTCTTTTCCAATAACCGTAATCTCAAACCGCTCCGGTTCAATTTTTAGAAAACTTTCAAGAAAACGTATGCCTGCCATACCATTTCCAACGACCAAGATTTTCTCCTTCACGGTATCCCCTCTTCCTAACACATTAAAGTATGAAATTATCCTATCATGTCTGAAAATTAAAAATTAATTTAGCGTTAGGAATTCTCACAAGAAATTCAACAAGTGACTGAAAAGGCTTGGACGATCAGAAAAGAATGATGTGAGAAAGACTTACAGGTCAGGTAAGTGCCTGTCACCACCCGATTCATGTTACAATATGTCGAAACCAATCATTGAAACTTTGAAACGACTCTCGTAGCGTTGGAGCTGGATCTTATGAATAAATTACTGTTATCAAGAAAATTCATACCTACATACTTTATCGTCGCGACCTTAGCCATCTTATTGTACCGAACAATCGGAAATTCATGGATTGAAGCCTTACTCATTAGTTTTCCATGTTTCCTTGTAGGCATCATTTCGATCGCGCTTAACTTCGGAAAACAACCTAAATAACTAAAAAAGCTACCTCACTCCACAACTCGTAGAATGACGTAGCTTTTCTCTATTCCGGATCCATCCAAAACAACTCATCAAGCGATTTATTTAACGCCCAACAGATCGATAAACATAGCTGTAGCGATGGGTTGTATTTCCCTAGCTCAATCAGCCCAATCGTCTGTCTCGACACGCCTACTTTTTTGGCCAGCTCCTGCTGGGAGAGATCGTGCTCGACTCTCGCCATTTTTAATCTGACATTCTTCACCATTCATCACCGCACATCTTCATCATCCATCTCTTCTAATTCCCGCTCATTTATCTTATCACTTTTATACTTCGCTACCGCATAGGGTAACACCATTATGCCAAATAAGACAGGAATGTAAATCATTAAGCATGCAAAAAGAATGACAAAGAAGAATGACAAAGCTTCCTGTGTACTGTCAGCATACTTCAGAGAATTCCTGATCGCAAGGAACAGGGAAAAACCCACTCCCAAGAAAAGACTGATCAAGAAATTACGTTTACTAAAGCTTATCTTACTCGATCGATCGTGCATCTCTACCTCATCTGAAAAGATTCCAAGCATCGTTGATCGTATAAGATAATACAACGAACTGACACTAAAAATGATGATCTCTGTCCATAAATGTTGCGTTCCCCCTTCAACGAGAAACTGTTTATACAAAACAGACAACCCACAAATCACCACGATAAGAATGTACATTTCCCGGTAAATCTTATTTTGCAAATTCGTCAGCCGTTCATCCTTCTGTTTTTTCTTTACTCCAAATCCCATCCGTACTCCTCCTAGCCTATTCTAGTAATCAATCTTCGGTAACCGCTCATACGCAAACACAAACAATAGCAAACTCACAACCGCAGTAACACCCATTTCCACCCCATCCAGCGCAAGAAACGGCAGCTGATTCGGCAAACTATAAACCGGTGCATACGCTACAAGATCTTTCACAAAATCAGGAATGGCCTCCACCTGAAACACAATGCCAAGTAACCCTGGCAGCACCAAAATCGTCACAAGCGAAAGGATTAACAGCTGCATCACCTTCTGATAATACATTGAGATCACTTGAAAAAGTAAGGTAAAGAAAACGCCAAATAACACATAGTGAAGCACCGACGTCCCAACATCCGATGCTGAAAAAGCTTGACCATTTAATTGATGATTCACAAAAAGCAGTGTCGAACAGCCTAGTCCGAACAACAGTGACATCGTGCTAATCACAATCACCCGGGACACCAAAAACGTGATCCGATCGCGAGCGGATGTAAAAAGAAGATAGATCGTACCGTAATGCAGATCAGCAATCACGACTTTCGCACATAATACGCCAAGCGCCACCGTTGCGATGCCCGCATATAACCCTGATACATTCCGAGGCTGAAACGGGCCATCCAGTTCGTAAATCGAATAAACAATTCCTCCACCAAACAAAAAGGCAAATGCAATCGACAGAAACAGCGGCAGGTTAAGGTTACGTTTTATCTCAAGCTTCATGTATTGTCCAAAATTCACTTCGCTTCACTCTCCATATTTTGAAAATAGAAATCCTCAAGCGTGTCCTTTTTCCGCTTCACATCGGCTGGGAAAAGATCGTGTTGACCTAAGTGCTTCAGTACCTGTTTCATATCTCCATCAAATGGAACTGAAAGAACACTTCCACTGCGGATCACTCCTTCGTATCCGGCTAACACATTCACGGCTTGAGGAAGATCTCTTTCAGAAAACATTAGCTCTAAAACTTCCGCACGATTTTGTTCCCTTGCATACTCATTAATCAACCGTCCCTCTTTAATCACATAAACACGATCACTTATATTCTCGACATCTTCTAAAATGTGACTTGAAATCAGTATGCCAATGCCTTTTTCCTTTGCGAGCCTCTTTAAATAGCCAAGAATATTTCGTATTCCCTCCGGGTCCATGCCATTTGTCGGTTCATCCAATACGAGATAATCCGGATTTGAAATAAGCGCGAGCGCAATCCCAAGACGCTGCTTCATCCCAAGCGAATAGTCCTTCACCTTTTTCTTTAAGTACGATTCCATACCAAGAGACTGAATGATTTCATCGAAATGTTCATCGTCTCCACCAAACAAGGAACGAAAATAATGGATATTGTACCGTCCGCTTTTATTTGGAAAGAACTTCGGCTTCTCAATTAAACTCCCAATTGACCGACCTTGCTCCCTGAATGTAAGCTCCCCGTCATACTGCACGATAATTCCAGAAATAATTTTCATTAAAGTCGTCTTCCCCGCCCCGTTTGGTCCAACGAGCCCAACAACTTCCCCTTTTCGTAGCGTAAATTGAATGTCAGAAAGTGCTCGTTCCTTCTTATTGAACGTTTTTGATAGTGTACGCATCTCAATACTCATTCTCATCCCCCTCATTCAAATGAACCATATCCTTCTTTTTCCATTATATAATATCAACGTCTTTTTGCAATATATATTTGTCATTTGGACATTTTTAATTTTCATTTCATAAAAAATCGATAAAAAACGCTTGAGCAAAACATTGTTGAGAAAGAATGAATGAGACGGTATATGAAACGAACGGGCCAAATCTGATAAATAAAATTCAGCACGATCTCTTACCCGTTAATCTTCTGTTCACCTTTACGTTGTAAGATAGGTGGGAGAGATTCTGTAAAGAAAGGGTGAAAAACGTGATTTCCATCTTAATCATCGATGACGATCCGCACATTTTAAACCTTGTCGAAGTTACGCTCCGAGATGCTGGATTTCATACATTCACATCAAGAAATGGCATAGAAGCTTTAGCTCGATTAGAAGAAGTTACGATTGACTTCGCAATCGTGGATGTGATGATGCCAGGATTAGACGGATATACACTTACCAAAAAAATCCGAGATACGTACGATATTCCCGTTATCTTATTAACCGCCAAAGGCGAGCTGCATGATAAAGAACAAGGATACACCGCAGGAACGGACGATTATATCGTCAAACCATTTGAACCGAAGGAACTGATTTTTCGTGTCCAGGCTGTTTTAAGACGATATGATAAGCCGAGTCAGTATACGATACAGCTGGCTGATGTAAAAATTGATAAAAGAAATTATGAGGTACAAATTGGAAAACAGCACCTTCTTATGCCTTTAAAGGAGTTTGAGTTACTAGCCCTATTGGCTTCTCGCCCGAACCAAGTTTTTAATCGAGATTATCTGATTGAAAACATATGGGGGCTTGATTTCGAAGGGGATGAGAGAACGTTAAATGTTCACATTAAGAGGGTTCGTGAACGGCTAGGAGCGGTCACCTCAAGCATCAAAATTGTAACCGTTCGCGGAATTGGTTATAAGCTAGAGGTCACATCATGATGAAATCCCTCTACTCGAAATTTATCCTAACAACGCTAATCATTATGCTCATCAGTTCCGTTATTGGCTTTTTCTTTGCGAATGCTTACTACCAAAACAACTTAAAACCTGAAAACGACGCGAAAAACATGGAGATCGCAACAAGCATAGCGGAGTTCGCCGAAACACAGGCGGACCTAGAAGAGTACCTTAGCCATACAGCGGCAACAGGTTACCAGCTTCTTTTAGTTGGTCAGGGAGAAAGCCGTTTTTATGGAGGGGAATTTAAAGAAAAAAACTTATCGCAAGAAGCGATCGAAGACGTCTTAGATGGCCAACCCTATCATGGCATGAAGGAATTTCCGAAGAAAACATTTGTGACAGGGTTCTTCGCCAACGAGCTTAAAAATTCAGTCGGTGTGCCGTTGACATACGATGGTAAGCAGTATGCGCTATTTTTGCGACCAGATATTAAGCTCTTATTTAACGAGATCCATCTCCTTTTAGGATGGATGGTGTTAGTGATCTTTATCTTAAGTTTACTAGCAGAACTCATTTGGTCCGCGATGTTGATTCGCCCAATCCGAAAGCTATCTCACGCAACGAATAAAGTACGTGAAGAAGGTTTTGATGTTCACTTAGACATTCATCGAAGAGATGAGATTGGCCAGCTGGCGCAGAATTTTAAAGAAATGATCGCAAGGCTCGGTAAATTAGATAAGCTTCGGAAGTCATTTGTCTCAAATGTATCTCATGATATTCAAACCCCTTTATTAAATATACAGGGGTACAGTCGTTTATTAGAAAACAATGCTCTTTCCGAGGAAGACAGAAAAGCATACTTGCGTGTCATTCAAGAGGAAGCAGAACGGATGTCCATTTTATCCAAACAGCTATTAACGCTATCCTCTCTTGAACCAAAAGAGAAAGATCACCCCAGAAAATCGGTTGATTTATCCGCTCAATTAAAAAGCCTTTTGCATCGCTATTATTGGCGAATCGATGAAAAGGAGCTTTCTTTAACCTATACTCTTGACGAAGTTAGATTTAAAGGGAATCCGGAGCTGTTATATACCGCCTGGGAAAACCTTTTAACGAACGCAATAAAATACAACGAGCCAGGTGGATCGATTGAGCTTATGTTAAAAGACTCTCAAGACCAAATCCAACTAACCTTTACGGATACAGGCATCGGCTTGGAGCCGAATGAAAAAGAACAAATCTTTGATCGCTTTTATCGTGCCGACCTAGCTCGTACGAGAACACAGCAAGGCACAGGCTTGGGCTTATCCATTGTAAAAGAAATTATTGAACTCCATCAAGGTGATATTCTCGTCGAAAGTAAGTTAGGAAAAGGCACCACATTTAGAATCACTCTTCCACATTTGTAATCGTTCATTAACCTTTGTTCACTTAACTGATTTAAAGTAATCAGTGTCAGGAACGAAAGGTTTTTCTTATAGAAAGGAATGATGGTAAATGAATATGGCTTGGAAAGAAATGAAGAAAAATAAACCGAAATTTGTTACCGTTGGCTCCATCGTGCTACTCATTAGTCTGGTCACGTTCATTATTTCTGGTCTTGCAAATGGCTTATCTCAAGACAATGTCTCATTGATCAAAAACATGCCGGAGGGCACGTTTTACATGAGTGAAGACTCAAATGAATCCTACACGCAATCTCATCTTGAAGAGAATAAAGAGCAACAAATCCTTGAGAGCGATCAGGACGCATTTGCCTTTTCCCTTCAAATGGGATCACTCAAAAATGAAGCAGACAATCAGCAAAGCGTTGCCTTTCTCACTTCTACAGATACGCCATTGTTTAAACAGGTAAACAAAGGAGAAGTGATTCTCGATCGCTCGTTAAAAGCGGAAGGCATCAAGGTTGGTGATGAACTAACCACCCCTCTCTTTGACGGAACATTTAAGGTGATTGATTTTGTTGATAACAAAAAGTTTAATCACTCACCCGTTGCGTTTATCAATCAGGAATCATTTAAAAACATGTTTCGAACGGATGAATTACAGCTCATCTATCGTCCCAATACAACCGAGGAGATCAGCGGGTTGCAGTCCTTTTCTAAGAACGAATTTCTCTCTACCATTCCAAGTTACCAGGCTGAACAAATGACGCTAAATATGATTGTTTGGTTTCTCGTTGTAATTAGCGGCATGCTGTTTGCGATTTTCTTTTATATGATGAATGTCCAAAAAATCGGGATGTACGGCATTCTTAAAGCACTCGGAATTCGCACAGGGGATTTGTTTAAAATGATCTGGAGTCAAATGGCGCTTATTACGATAATAGCTCTTTTCGTTTCTGGACTATTGAGCCAAGTTTTTCAAGTAATTGCTCCTGATACAATGCCTTATCACTTAACTCTTACAACAACAATACAACTATCCTTCGTCTTCGTGATTGTTGGTTTCTTAGGATCGACGCTATCAGGCTTTCAAATTAGGAAAATTGAACCTTTGCAGGCTATTCAACAAGGAGAGGCTTAACATGACGCATCTACAATTAGAACAAGTAAGAAAGTCGTTCATAAATGGAGAAATCGAAGAAGAAGTGTTAAAAGGGGTGGATTTATCGCTTCAGAAAGGTGAAGTCACAGCGCTAATCGGTGCTTCAGGTTCAGGAAAAAGCACGTTGCTGACAATCGCTGCCGGTCTTCAACCTCTCTCAAGCGGTCGCGTCCTTTTTGAAAATCAGAATTTAGCTGAAATGCGATCAGAACAGGTGCGAAACATTCGAGCGCATCATTTCGGTTTTGTTTTTCAGTCATCCCACCTCGTTCCTTTTCTCACAGTTGAAGAACAACTTTCAATGATGATGGACGTGGCTGAAATGAAAATAAACAAACACGACAAGCGAAAACAGATAACGGACGTATTAGAAAAGGTGGGAATGACGCATCGTCTTACAGCCTACCCTTCCTCCTTATCAGGCGGAGAAAAACAGCGAGTTGCCGTCGCACGCGCCATTATCCACAACCCAACAGTGCTGTTTGCCGATGAGCCAACTGCAAGTCTTGATTCCAAAAAGTCAAAAGACACCATGGCGTTAATTCAGCACGTAACGAAATCGCTTGGGATGACGACACTAACGGTTACCCATGATGAAGAAATGTTAGCTTATGCGGATCATATCGTCACGATGAGTGATGGAAAGATACTGAAGAATCGTGCTACGAAATCCATATAAGATAAAAAGAAGTGCTAGTGGAAACATCACTAGTACTTCTTTTTCATGTAACCAAAACCTATTTAGCACAGCAACAGGATTTCACCTTACCCTTCTCCTCTTTTCGACGGAGTCCACCTCTCTGCTTCACTTTCCTCTGGATAATCGATACCATCTGGATACGTAATCAACTCCATCAGCGCTTCCCACAGACGCCACCATTTTGTGGAACATCCTCCACTCCGGCTCAAGATCTCAAGCAATCCTTACTTGGCAATTTAATTCAATTCAATTTTGACCGGTTCCAATTCGACAGGCAAATTACTACTTAATGTTCCTAAACTCACTCTTACCACGTAGTTATCTTCATTGAAATCTTTCAAGTTGCTAACATCAAACGTACTTCTAAAAGAAAGCTTATCTTTATCGAGCACTTTCACCGTGTGTTTAAGTGGTTCTTCATAAATCTCTTTTCTGCTTTCCTTAACTAGCACAACTTCAGTTCGAGCCATGTCTTTATAGAATCCAAAATACCGATCGGCTCTTCCATTGTTTATTTGAAAGTCCAGTGTAACGTTCTCCCCATCAACTTTTATATTGTTTACTGAAATAACATGATCCTGTCTACTCGACTGAATTTTCACAGGGAGTTTATCTGAAAGGCGTATAAATTGATCTTCTACTCCACTGACCGCTACTTTTGGATGAATCTCTATATAATCCGTTCTCTCCTTTAGATTCTCAGGGATAATACTTCTTCCTTTGACAACGATTTGATCATTTTCTTGACTCGTTTCTAGATCGATCCCATCCACTGATACGTTTACAGGTTCGCCGTTTTCATCCACTACATCAAGACGAACTTGATCATGCTTCCCTTCAAGCGGGAATGTACCAGTATAATTGATAGCCGTTGACGCCTGACCTTCTATGATCGAGTTAAATTGAACAGCAACATCTGCTTGCTCATTGGATCTTACTTCATCTAATTTCACTTCTTCATATGGAAGTTGCTCAACCGGAACATCGAATTTCCATGAGCCTTCTTTTTCTCCAATTCGTTTAAATTCTAGTGGGAAGGAGGTGTTGGCCGGTAGTTCTTTGCCTGGATAAGCTAACTGAATTTGTCCAATATAGCCATCGCCACTTTTCTCCAAAGCAACGATTTCTTTACTATCACTAATGGCCTCATTACCTCCGTAAATTTCATAGAAACCGTTCACTTTATGAAGCTCATCTTCTTTCACGTTTCCTTCAACTTTAAACGATACACCGATCACTGCTCCATCGTAATAAGCACTCGTCACCATCACATCTAGCCCTTTACCACTCGATTTCTCATCAAGTTCTGTAATTAACTGTTGGGATGTTAAGTTCCGACCAACCATATCATTAAAAACATGATAAGCTTCGCCAATAACCGGGACGTCTGCAAGAGCATTTGATACGTTGGATGAAAGGAATGTTGCTGACAGTACAACCGCTGCTGCCGTTGAAACAATGGATCGCTTTATTTTTCGTTGATGTTTAAATGACTGTTTCCCGTCCGCTTGATCAATACCAGATTGAATAGAACGTAATAATTCATCCTCAGGTACATCGATTTTGTCATACTGATCCTTATAAAGATTTTCCTTCATTTAAACCAGCCCCCTCTAAAATTGTTCTCAACTGCTTTCGACCTCTTTGGAGATATGTCTTCACCGTATTTTCAGGTAGATCCAGGACAAGAGCCACTTCCTTTATCGACAAATCATGATAATGGAACAGCACAATCACATCTCGGTATTTCTGTTCAAGCTTATTTGTAGCATCAGCCAAATCCATTACGTCGTCTGAACGTTTATCAAGCTTTGATAAAATTGGCGTTACCTTTTCTAATGGAACGTTATTTTTTCTTTTCTTTAAGGAATCGTAAGCGCAGCGAATGAGGATCTTCGTTAGCCACGTAACAAAGAACTTTTCTTCTTGTAACGTCTTGATGGCTAAATAACTTCGAAACGCCGTTTCTTGAACAACATCCAATGCATCCTCTCGATTTCGCACATAAAGAAATGCCGTTCGATATAACTGATCTTTATGTAAGACAAGGAGTTGTTCAAAAGCTTCCTTGTCTCCCTTTTTCGCTTTCTTGACAAGCTTTACTTCATTCATGATTAACCTCCTTTTGCCATTAGAGTGATAAAGAAGGAAAAAAGTTTCATTTTTATAAAATGGTATTAAAGCAAAAAAAGGAAATCCCGTTCGAATGGGATCTCCGCTATTATTTAATCACCGCTCTTTGATTTAGAAAAAGTAAAGTTATTCTAGTAAGAACTACAGATGTAACTTTTTTCTTTTATTTTCAGGCTGTTTAAGCCAGTAACGCAATCCTTTCCCAGCCAATGGTTCGTCATCATATCTTGGTATAACATGCAGATGACTATGGAAAATGAATTGATTTGAGACTTCTCCGACATTCCAACCGAGTGTATAACCATCTGGAGAAAACGCTTGATCCAGGTATTTCTTTGCATCCTGTAGAAGTTCATAGGTGTCGTTCCACTCTTCTTTCGATAATTCAAATGCATTAGCGTGATGCTTCTTAGGAACGATGACTCCACAACCTTCTAAGATATCTTGTTGATCGTCATGTTGTAAGAAGTAGCAACATTCATTTTCAAATAGAATCTTTTGTTTGTCGTCTCTTTCAGGATGACAAAATGGACAGTCCTCTTTGTATATCAATATAATTCCACCTTTCTTTTAAAAAAGCATTCCTGTATAGGAGAGATTAACTCTATTTTTCGTTTAATCCGTTATCAAGAAGGCTACTAGTATGTAAGAAGAAAAAATAGGGGTGTTGGATATGAAAAAACGGTTTCTATGGGGATTCGTAGGTATATTAATCTATCCGATTGTATGGATTTTGATGGCTTTACTATTAGGTGGTGACCTTCCTACATGGAGTGTTTTAACTGGCTCTTCCATTGGAGGCTTTATATGTGGATTTTTCATAGTGGCTCCAAATATACGTAAAGGGAGAAACCGAAAACTTTAGCATAAATATACCTACCCTATTTTTTAAAAACATTCACTACGAGATTACTAAAAAAGAGAGCTCATCTTCCTAATGATCAGCCCTCTCATTCCCCCCTTATTCAAAAGACTCCGCAACTATAAGCAGATCTTCTTTTGATAAGTCTTCTATCCTCCCTTTCAACTCATAAGTGATCGAACCATTTGTCCAAATCAATCGTTGCGTTTCGCCTTCCTTTCCTGCATACAATCCTTTTTGATCGCCAATTGAAATCTCCTCTGTCTCTACCTGATCAGAAGAGATCTCACCATTTTGTACGGTCGTCAATTCCATCTTTTCACCTGATTCACCATGAAAGATAAACGTTATGGAGCTGTCATCCTGACTCTCATGTTTGATTTCTACCCCATCTACTTCAAAAGGCATGACTGTCGGATACATAGGCTGATAGGCTTCATCTCCAGTTCGACTTACTAATCTTGAACGATCATAGTCGAATAGTCCATCTTCTGTTTCTGTTGCTGTATCGAAAGCATAGGGCAATGATTGAGGATCCATATAGCGGATTTGCGTAATCTTTCCTTCTTCGTTTGTGTTGACTCTCCCACTAACATCCGCCGTTTGACCATTGCTTACATTGACTTGTATGTCAAAATCATAGGCGGTTGCTGTGTCCTCACGCTGCTCAACGTTTATGGTCCCAATAGCCATTTTAAGACCATTTCCATACGCCTTAAGATGAAAGCTGTTAAGTAAATTGGTGTTCATCGCACTCTCCATATAGTCTTCTGTAAAGTAAGAGTTGAATTTGTCCATGTAGTAGGTAGAAACCTCTTCGTACTTTTCCTCTTCATAAATCTGTGTTAATTCTTCATCCGGTCCTGAAAATATTTGCTCAAGCACCGTTGTGACATCATCTTTCGTCGTATTCTCTTCTTCCATGTTTTCGCTAGAAGACTGGTTAGATGCACAACCAGCAGTTATGATGAGCACCATCGTAATGAATAAGATTTTTTTAAGCAAAAAACAACCTCCGTTTTATTGGCTCTTGTTATATGTACGATCAGCAACTGTCTTAAGTTTCAAAAATTGGTAACTAACTAGAAATTCATTGTGTTTCTTTAAGAATTTAGCCTTTAACTAGACACGGCCATTCTATTTCAATTATAAAAAAGAGACTACCTCATCGCAGATAATCTCCTTCTAAAAGCATCATTCTATAACTTATACACGTTGATCTTCTCCCAAATCCCCTTCCAATTTTTCTTTATCACTCGCTCTCTATAAATGGCAACTCGTTCTTTACTCTCTTTAAAAAAGGGTGTTGGCTTCAACTCTAAATTGATTACATCATCGACACCCCAGGGAGCAGTAAGAATAAGATTGTTATCCTTATCGATTTTGACACCAAGAGCAGTGGCGGTTTCTGGAAACTTGGAAATCGCATCCTCTGCAGAAGTATAGGGTTCGATGTGATTCATCACGTGCATTCGTGCTTCATTCTTAACAGACCAAGGTACATCCGGGAGAATTCTCATCAACTCAGCCTCTAATTCTTTTTCGGTTTTTTCACTTATATCTTCATGATCATAATAAATGACATCAACATCTGGCGGGTCAGTTCTGTTTTCAAATCCGTGTAGTGTGTCCCAAATCTTTGAACGGACAAATCCCGCGCATATCCACCAATCTGGCAAACTCAGTTGACTTGCAGCCTTGATGATTTCCATCATTCGTTCATCGCTTTCGATTAGCTTCATGATATCTTCTTTTGTCTTCAACCTAACACCTCGTTTGGATAGGAACGTCCCTTGGTTTTCTATCTCAATTTTCCTTTCAGTTCAAATTCAATAAATCAGCAATGATCTCATCACTCCCTGGTGAGAACATAAAAAGAGCGAACAAGATAAATAGTGCGCCTATACAAACGAAAGAAATTCGTTTACTTCCAATGAGTCCTTTTCCTACTAAAAACAATCCAATAAACAAGAGTAAGAAATACCAAACTCCCATACGCTCTCTCCTTTTATTCATCAAATCGAAATTTTTCCCTCAGTATTGACTATCTATTATAATGACGATTAGTAAGCAGCTATTGTTCCTTTTTAGTTGATCCATAAATTAATTGTTAGCTAGGTTAGAAAAATTCATATAACCCCTCATTAAAATACTCGAACTCTTCTTTTGTTACCTTATAACGCCTGTATCCTTCATAAAAAGCTTCCATGTATTCCTTATGGATAATCCATTTTCGAATCGCTAAGGATTCATCATACCTAGGATCGCCTATCGTCATTCCCCCAACATCAATAAACATAATCAATTTTCCGTCTAAAACCATGACATTATCGGTCGTGCAGTCCCCGTGTATCATCGTTTGTTGGACGCTTGAAGGTCGATCTAATGTTATCTTCTGTAAAAGCTCTAAATCTCCGTCAGCATGACCAGTTTTCAGGTAACTCTCCGCCTTTTTTAACTGTTCAGCAAGCCAATGATTATTATAAAACCCAGTAACAGTCGTTTCATGGAGACGTTGAAGAAACTGTCCAAAACTCTTAATTAGTGACAGTTGTTCTTGCTTCTCTGCTTCTCTCAATGCAGTTGTTAATGTTATCCCCTTCTCAAATGACATAAAGAGATGGCTACTATTCTTCCCTTCAAAATAACCATAGTAGCTCGGCGTGGGGATCTCTGTGTTCGTATTTAGCTTTTCTAATACAACAGCTTCATTTCTTAACCATTCTCGATATTTTCGTTCATAGGAACTTTTTAGCACATAGCTGCCTTCCTCCGTGACGACTTGATGCACTTCTGAGGTACACCCCTGATCTTGTAATAAACTCATTCGCTCTATTTTTCCTATTATTTCTTCCACTTTACTTTTCATCTCTTTTTCCATGAGTACCCGCCTGCACTTTCTATTAGAGATAACGACTTTTCACCATACCAATTATTTCAAAATTCAATCAATAAATCTATCAATAATCATTAATCATAAAAATAAGAAGGAGACGATGCGAACTTACCGAAATGGATTTAGGTAACGATTACGTAAGGAGGAATAAAATGAGTCATTCTCTTTTTAGTGGTATTCACTACATCCGAATACCAGTCGTTGATCTCAGTGAGTCCGTTTCCTGGTACTCAGAGTGTTTACAGTTTAACTTAAAATTTAATCGAGGTGATTTAGCTGTTTTATCGCTTGAAGAAGGTCCCCTCTTCGTTTTAGTAGAAGCAGACGAGAGCTCCAGAGGACACTTTTTCAAAAATGGTGAGCCAGAATTTTTTGTTGGTCTGACAACAGCAGATATTCATCGACTCTATGACTATTTAGTTGAACAAGATGTGAAAGTAGAACCGATTCAAGAAGATGAGGGACACCAATTCTTTCACTTTTTTGACCCTAGTGGAAACAAACTTCAAGTACATAACTAAATTTTAAAAAGCTACTCTTTTAGGGTAGCTTTTTAAAATAGCTTTTAACGCTGCCAGTATTCAACCCTTATTACTCCATTTTTTAAAGTCATGGGTTTACCTTACCTTATGTGATTTATCCCACAGTTTAGCGTATAGAAATGGTTTACATTAAGAGTGTACTTAAGAATAGGTAACAATTCGGGAGGTTATAACGATGGAAAAGATGTTTAATGGGACTACCAAAACCGGTGAGATCGTCACACAATTTCCAAGAGCAAGCCAAATTCTGAAGGAATATCGCCTTGATTTTTGTTGTGGAGGTAACCGTCCTATTCGTGAAGCCATTGCGGAGAAAAACCTTAATGAAGTGGAAGTCCTCTCTAGATTGAATACACTCTATGTACAAACGAAAGAATTGAATGAACGAGAAGTGAACTGGGAGTTGGAACGGTATTCAAGTTTAATCGATCATATCCTTACTACACACCATGCGTACCTTGATAACGTCCTTACTGAACTCAACGCCTTTGTCACAAAAGTCTACCGTGTGCACGGAATGAAACACCCAGAATTAAGTCAGGTCTATAGCTTGTTTCGTAGACTTAAACTTGAATTAGAAGATCACTTAATTCAAGAGGAAGATAAAGTCTTTCCTAAAATTAAGGCGTACGAAGAAGACCAATCACAGGATACCTTGAATAAAGTACTCGAAACAATTGACACCCTGGAGCAAGATCACGAGGAAGCTGGTAATCTACTAAAAGAACTTCGAGCTGTTACGGACGATTACACACTTCCAGAAGGTGCCTGCACAACTTATACCTTGATGTACCTTAAATTAGAAGAACTCGAATCCGATCTATTTCAGCATATCCATCTCGAGAATAATATCCTTTTTCTGCGCCTCGAACGAGCGAATGTTCATCATAAATAGAAACTTCATTTTTAACGCAAAAAGGCACAAGATGTGCCTTTTTGTCATTCCGAATGCTGCAGTTTGGCAAGGTCATAAATAAATATGCCATTACGATCGCTTTTTAATATCTGATCCCTTTTTAATTCATTTAATAACCGATTGATCGATTCACGAGACGTGCCGACCATATTCGCTAGATCCTGGTTGGTAATCGGAAAATCAATGGCGACTCCCCCATCACGCTTCTTCCCATTTTCATAAGCTAATCTGGTAATGGCTTGAATGAAACGATGCCGAACATCTTGTGAAATGAGTGATTGGACTCGTTCCTGTAACTGGAGAATCTTTTTCCCCATCATCTTCATCACTTTAATCGCCAGGTGAGGTTTTTCAATCATGAGTTGATTAAAATCCTCAATTCGAATCATGAGGAGTTCCGCGTCTTGCAACACCCTGGCATTTGCCGGGTACGGGGATTGATCGAAGAAACCGACGTGTGGGAACATATCCCCTGATTGCAGTAAAGAAAACACCTGTTCATTTCCGTCTTCATCAATTTTATGTGTTTTGACGACTCCTGATTCAATGAAAAACACGGCCTCGCGTTCATCGCCTTCCATAAACACAAAACTTCGTTGACCGAAACGTTTTCTTCTTGTGATTTTTTCAATTTCTTCGATTTCTTCATCATCTAACCCAAGAAAAAGTGAAGTTCTTTTCAAAATGTTTTTCATGTTTTCCAATGTAAAACCTCCCATCCTGCAGCATTATGCATTATAGTTTTACTCGGGAAACTGACCTTCTAATGTGGAATGTCTAAAATCACTTTTGTTCCTTTTCCGGGAGCCGTATGTATATGCAACTCGCCACCTACTGACTTTGATCTTTCTTCCATACTGAACAACCCAACACCGCAAGCATGGCGATCTTGTACAAATCCCTTCCCTTTGTCTTCTACCATCACTCGAACCACTTCGTTTAACTCACGAATCGTGACAGAAGCCTGCTTGACACCAGCATATTTACGAACGTTTGTTAACGCTTCTTGGATGATGCGGTAGATTGTAATTTCAGACTGGTTTCCAAGGCGATTCTCAAGGACACATTCAAAGAAAACATCAATGTTGTAGTTGTCCGAGTATCTGTTTAAGAATGAACGGATCGCCGGTATCAGGCCAAGATCATCTAATACAGATGGTCGTAATTCCCAGGAAATCTCTCGAACCTCCTCAATAATAGCTGTCGCCTCATCACGCATTTGAGTAATAAGAGGGTGGTTCAGTTCTGCGTGTATTCGGCTGATCGTAATAAGGTGACTGTATAGATTCTGGCCAATTCCGTCATGTAAATTACGAGAGAGTCTCTTTCGTTCTTCCTCTTGAACATCAATAATTCTCGTTGCCATTTGCTTTAATTCTTCTTCAACTTTTTTTCGGTTTGTAATTTCAGAACGAATCGCTAAGTACTGATAGGGTTTTCCTTCTTTATTTAAAAAGGGAACAATGGTTGTATCAACCCAATAAGGGGTCCCATCCTTTGCTTTATTCTTAATTTCGCCCTTCCACACTTCACCTTTAGCAATCGTTCGCCAAAGACCTCGGAAGAATTCCTTTGAATGATAGCCAGAATTTATAATTGAATGATCTCTTCCGATCAGCTCCTCCTGAGAATACTTTGAAATCTGACAGAATTGATCATTCACATACACAATTTTGCCTGAATGATCGGTAATCGCAACAATCGTGGATTCATCAAGTGCAAATTTAATATCGAGGAGTTCATTCAGCACTTTTTGGGGCTCTAAACCAGCAATTGATCGATCATTCTTCTTATGGATCACGAGAAGGATGTAAGATTCTCCTTTAAGCGTAAACGAACTTTTCCGCAAAAACACCGGAAAATACTGTCCATTTTGCCCCACACCAAAACGCTGGACCACTATTCCTTGTTCCAGCAGTGAAAAATTTAGATTAGGTAAAAGCTGTTGAATGGTTTTTACATTACCATTTTGAACAAGTCCAAACAGATTTATCGCTTCTTCATTAAGAGAATAAATGTTGCCTTTTTCGTCCGTAACAATTGTTGCCTCTTCCGTTGTTTCAACAGAAGGGTGACTCTTATTTCTTTCAATCAAAAGCGATCCCTCCTAAATGTAACAAAATGATCCGGTAAGCTCGACTCCACCCCTCGTGCTACTTCCATCACTTGACTTTTTTCTTCTTCAGTAAAAAAATGCACGTTACGATAACCAATTAACAATGCACCTTTCGGAGAGTCATCACATAATAATGGCACAGCATAAGCTGAAATGAGTTGTTCAGCTAGCATGATCGGATAATCGGTTGATTTGCCCAGGCCATTTGGAAAAGAGGTTATTTCCATCGGACGACTGCTGGAAATTACTTTCCCTGCAATTCCTTTTCCGTAGCGAACGGTGATGTATTTGTATTTTTCATTCCGATGTCCAATGACGCATGGCCAGCTAATGTCTAGGCAAGCCCGGTTTTGTAGCGCCAAGCCAACGACATCACAAGAAAGATCTCGCTTTAAGCGATTACCTTGAGGTGAGATCCACTTCTCAAACGGTTCCATCAACCTTCCTCCTTATTGAATGCCATACCCAAGCAAACCTTTCTTTAATGCGAAGGATACCAGCTCTGGTCTTGTTTTGATCTTGAGCTTCCCCATGACATTGCCTTTATGCGTTTCAACCGTTTTCACACTGATGACAAGCTTTTCTGCGATTTCTTTATTGGAATATCCTTTCGCAACAAGCGTAAGCACTTCTTTCTCACGATCGGACAACAATTGATAGGTATCCATTTCATCCTGCTTCAAATTACCGATGTATTCCTCCATCAATCTCTTTGTTGCTGAGGGATGAAGGTATGCGTTGCCACTGCAGACTGATCGGATTGCTTGTACAAGTTCGTCATGAGGCGCACTCTTCAAAACGCAACCAGACGCTCCAGCCTGGATGGCCCGGAATAAATACTCTTCATCATCATGCATCGTAAGAATTAGGATGGCAGTAGGAGGTAATTGCTTTTTCAGCTCAGATGTCGCTGATAAACCGTCCTTCCCATGAGGCATACTTAAATCCATCAAAATTACATCCGGATTCGTTTCCATTGCTATTTCAATACCTTCATTGCCTTCAGACGCTTCCCCTACGACTTCCATATCTTTTTGTGAATTTAATAGCATTTTTAAGCCCATCCTTACCACTGCATGATCATCTACTAAAAGAACTTTTATCACTAGAATTCCCCCTCTCTCTGAATGGGTAGACTGATAGAAACCGTCGTTCCGTTTGCCAGTTCCGAAGTAACGTGGCACTTCCCGCCTGCAAGAACCATTCTTTCTTTCATCGCAGCTATTCCAGTAAAATGATTTCGCTTCATGACTTCGATGACATCGAAACCTTTCCCATAATCTTCTATTTGTATTTTCACCAATTTTTCTTCCCACGTAAACCGTATCGTAACATTTGTTGCGTCCGCATACTTGGCGATATTGATCAGTGCTTCCTGACAAACACGGAAGACCGCCATGCTTTTCCGCTCAGACATTACTTTCTCATCCCCGGTTGATTCAAAGTTAACTAGAATACCAAACGTTGACGTATAAAGCTTCGAATAACTTTTAAGCGCTGAAATGAGCCCTAGTGTTGTGAGTGTATTCGGATAGAGCTCGACAGATAGTAGTCTTACTTCTTGAATTGTACGCTCCATTAGCGTGGCCATTTCTTTCGCATAGCTTCTCATATGTGGATCTTCTATGCCTGTCTCAAGAAACCCCAAACCTGTATAGAGACTATACAGGTTCTGGCTGATACCTTCATGAAGCTCGAGTGCAATACGCTTTATTTCTTCTTCTTGTGACTGAATAATATAAGTACTAGCCTCGTTACCATCTTTTAGCGCCATCTCGAACCTCCTTTACTCATTCGTCATTTTCAACTTGTCTTCGGTAATATCGCTAAAAACGCCAGCATACTGAATAACTTCCCCTGAATCATCTTTAATCGCATTAATCGTCAGCCATTCTAAGAAATAATTCCCGTCTTTTCGTTTGTTCCATATTTGTCCCTGCCAGAATCCCTTCTGTTTGAGTGTTTCCCACATCTGGTCATAAAAAGCAGCGGACTGTTTTCCCGACTTCAACATATTCGGATTTTCCCCAATTGATTCTTTCGCACTGAATCCTGTAAGTTCTGTGAAAGCAGGATTGACCGCAATGATCTTCCCCTGTTTGTCCGTGACCATCATCCCGAGCGGCGTCGTAACCATCACTTGATGAGACAGGATCAGTTTATCCTGGTAATACATCCAAATGACGAGAACAAGACTGACAAGCGCTAACTGAGATAACGCCATGAAACCAATCGCATAGTGTCCTGTTAACTGATAAAGCGATGCAAGAATAAGAGGTGGGAAAAAGCCTCCAAGCCCCCCCATTGCTGCGATGATGCCGTTGGCAATTCCTGCTTGCTTCTGGAAATACATTGGGACAAGCTTGAACACCACACCGTTTCCGATTCCAGCTGCCATCGCAATCGTAATGCACCCAACCGTGTACAACTGAATGGAAGGAGCGAATGAAAGAATAAGTGCCGCAACTGTGAACCCACCAAATACATACATGAGTAGAATGAGGGAATGGAACCTGTCAGCAAGAAAGCCTCCAACGGGACGTAAGAATGTTGCTACCACAATAAACCCTGCCGTCCTTATCCCAGCGTCTACTTTTTCGAGGCCGAAATTAGCAACTAAGAAATTGGGTAAATACACCGTAAAAGCTACAAATGATCCAAACGTTATAAAATAGAATAAACAGAATAACCATAGCTTCTCATTCTTATAAATCCCTTTAATTTGTTGTACTAAAGGTACCTGGACCCTTGGTTCGTGTTTATCTCCTAAGAAAAAGTTAGCGATAATAAAGATGCCTAATAACACCATATATAATTTCACTGTGAATGACCAGCCGTAATTCGCAGCAACAACCGGGGCAGCGAAAGCCGTAATAGCTGTACCAATGTTCCCCGCTCCGTATATGCCGTTAACAAATCCATGGCGTTCTTTTGCATAATATTTAGGTAAAGAGGTTACCCCAACAGAAAAAATGGCTCCACCAATCCCGAGGAATAAGCCACCCACTAGAAGATCAGCGAAGGAATCAGCTGCACTTAAAAAGTAAACGGGGAAAAGCAATAAAATGAAGCTAATCATAAATAATAGTCTTGCACCAAATTGATTCGCAAGGTAACCAATCGGTATGCGCAATAATGAACCCAAAATGACAGGTACCGCTGTTACCCAGGCAATTTGCTCAGGTGCGATGGCGATATCTTCTGTGATAAACGGTAATAAAGATGAGATCAATACCCAGACCATAAAACCTGTTACCAGATTCATTGTCTGCAATGGAAGCTGTAGTTTTTTATACATATTCATTCTCCTCGTTTCTCATCACGTAATAGAGGCCAACCTGTTTATCATAAGCACACCACTCACTTCTCGTTAGACGAACATCGCTACTAAGTGGAACAGCAAAGAAGTAATGATCATCGAAAAAGATGCGGAGATGGGTGCGATCAGGACACCATTCTAGCTTTCTTACACGTTTATTCACCCAGGGCGCCATCTCTTCTCCACGCTCACCGTGAATACAAATGCGAACGGGTTGATCGATATATGGTTCTAAATCTTGCATGCTAACGTGAGCCACAGGAGCTGCACCCCCTATTGGCAGGATAGACGAAAAATTGATAGCCTTGTAACGCTTCCCAGAATTTCGAATCAGCGCAGCTTTCTAGATGCTGAATGACGTCATCTTCAGACGTCCACTCACTCATCCCTTTTACTTCAGCCACAACAATCTCCACTCCATTTTCGACTTTTTTATCTAGATACCAGTTAAGATACTGTTCCTTGAAAACCTGCTTCAGCATCTGATCCACTTCATCAGCAAGATAACCGGTAACTTGCTTGATAAAACAGAAGTCTAAGTAAGTTTCATTGTTCATGCCCATGAGTGCCTCCTTTATGTTTTTCCTTTTTATAAATGAGGAGCGCAATTGGAAATAATAGAATGTTCAGCCCACCGAATACTAGTGTGGTAGAGTAATGTTCATAGTAAAACTGGTGAACCATTAACTGCGTAAAAACAATATTCAAAAGTAGGATGGTACAAAGTAATAAAACGCCTACATAACTACGCTTCATATCGCTTCACCTTGACAGCGTAGACTCCGCCATTTTTCACTTCTACTTGAATCCCAGGAAGCGGTCGTCTCGGTGGCCCTGCAGTTGGCGCCCCCGTCCCGGCATCAAACTTGCCGTGATGACATGGACAAACCATTTCTTTTTCTTCCTTCACCCAATAGACCGGGCACCTCAAGTGAGTACACGCATTCTGGTAAGCGACATACTTTTTCTCGCTCAAACGAATTAAAATTGCGCTATCATGTGCACTTGGAAAAGTGAAGTCTACCGAATCACCGACCGCGATGTCTTTAACGTTCACGATTTTCTGATGTGGGTACTCTTTTTCGCCAAGCCCTAATAATTCCTTAGCCGCAACCGCTCCCCACGGAAGCGAGGAGATGGCAAACACGCCAGCAGCCCCTGCAAGTGTCTTCATAAACCCTCTTCGATCGAGCATCCGTTCATTATTCCGATTAATATTATGTGTGTAATTATCTTCATCGAATGGCACACGATTGTTTCGATCTGACATACTAAATCCTCTCCCTAAAAGAGTTTCTCTGTTCCCTGTAAAATACCAGGCAGGTTTACTTTCACATTCGTTGCACCTTCTAAATAAGGCATGCTTGCAACCCATTTTCCGTTATCAAGATTGTGCTGCTGTTGTTTTTTCTCGATCTCACCTTCCGTTAACCACTGGAGTGTGTTGGAAGGACAGACGCTCGCACACATTGGTGGAATACCATCTTTCGTTCGATCGATACAAAGATCACACTTATACATTAGATTCTGTTCTTCATCAAACTTCGGAATTCCATACGGACAGGCAATTGTACAATTCTGACATCCAATGCATTTCTCAACTAATGCCGAAAGAACAGCACCTGATTCATGAATTTGAATCGCTTGAGCCGGACAGCTTCTTGCACAGGCTGGATTTTCACAGTGCAAGCACATAAGGGGCATTGTTTGGCTGTTCACATGCGGATTGACGTCATATACATAGTTCCGATTCCGCTGCTCATGCCCCCCGCATTGCGTACACGCAGCAAGGCAAGAACGACAGCCGATACAGTTTTCTAATTCGATGTACAGTCGCTTCTTCATTTACAACACCTTCTTACTAGGTAGTTTCTGCATTTGAGCAGCACATGCTTTAAATTCAGGCATTCTTGACATTGGATCGAGAGCTGCGATCGTCAGCAAATTAATCGACTCATCATGACCAAAGTGATAGGGAACAAAGACGGTGTCTTTTCGAATGGCTTCTGTCACTTTTACTTTGTAGACGGCTTCTCCTCGTCTTGTATATAGACAAACCTTTTCATCATGTTCAATTTCGTACTCATGAGCCGTGTCTGGATGTACTTCTACATATGGCTCTGGACACATGTCATTCAGAAATTGGATGCGGCGCGTCTGATTTCCAGATAAGTAATGGTAGACGACACGACCTGTTGTTAGACGGAGTGGATATTCATCACAAGGCTCTTCTGCAGGCGGACGATAGGGAAGCGCACAAATCTTTGCTTTTCCATCTGGATGATAGAATTTCTTATCAAGGAACATATGCGGTGTTCCTTTGTCCTCTTCATCTTTACATGGCCAGAACACACCATCCTGTTGATCGATCTTATCCCATGTCGCACCGTAGTAATCAGCGTTTCCACCCTTTGTGGCTAATCTGAACTCATCCGCCACATTACGAGCTGTTTTCAGATGTGAAAAATACTTCCCTTTCCCTAGATGTTCAGCAAGTTCCACTTGCATTAACCAATCTGGCTTTGACTCACCAATTGGCTTCTGAGCCTGATTGATTTTGATAATACGACCTTCAATGTTCGTAACCGTTCCTTCATCTTCTGCCCACGTAACAGATGGAAGAATGACATCGGCGAACTCTGCGGATTCTGACAAGTAGAAGTCACCGCAAACCATGAAATCAAGATTCTTCATCGCTTTTCGAACAAAATTCAAATTCGGTGCAGATACAGCCGGGTTCGAACACAGTAGATATAGTCCTCGAATCGTTTTTTGATCCATTAACTCGAACATCTCATATGCTGATACACCTGGCTTCGGCATTTCTTCAGGGTTAATTCCCCACACTTTCGAAACAGCTTTCACATGTTCAGGGTTCGTGATTTTACGATAGCCAGGTAAAAGATCCGATTTTTGTCCGTGCTCTCGTCCACCTTGACCATTTCCTTGTCCTGTGAACGTTGCCACACCGGACTTTGGTCGACCAATTTTACCAGTAACAAGAGCCATGTTCGTGTAGGCAGAAACGTTATCGACACCTTTATGCTGTTGTTCGATACCACGCGCAAACATGACGATCGCATTTGGTGCCTTACCATAAATTTCAGCTGCCTTAATGATTTTTTCAGGCGAGACACCCGTCAATAAGCTTGTATAGTCAGGGGTGAATTCTTTTACTACTTTCCTTGTTTCTTCAAACCCGTTTGTATGATCGCTCACAAACGCTTCATCTGCATAGCCGTTTTCAATAAGGAGGTGCAAGATCCCATTCGCAAGCGCAAGGTCCGTTCCTGGTTTTAGATCAAGGTGCACATCCGCTCTTCTAGCGAGAGGCGTTTCACGAGGATCAACGACGATGATGTAACCCCCACGCTCCTGGACATTCCATACGCGGAACATCGAAGTCGGATGACATTCAGCTGTATTACTTCCAGCAATGAACAGGCAATCTGTTTCATGAATATCCGTCCACGGCAATGTCGAACCACGATCCACTCCAAATGAGCGTAAGAAACCACCTGCTGCACTCGACATACAAAACCGACCATTATAATCAATGTAGCGTGTACCAAGCGCAACCCTCGCAAACTTTCCGGTTAAATAGCATTTTTCATTTGTCATGGAGACACCACTGAATACGGACAAACTATCTTTGCCATATTCCGCTTGCAGCTCACCGAATTTCTTGGCAATGAGCTGATACGCTTCCTCCCAGCTCGCTTCTCTGAACCCTTCTTTCGTTCCTTTCAATGAGGCATCATCGCGAATGAGCGGACGAAGGATCCTATCCGGGTGATTCGTTTGCTGATAAGCCGTTACCCCTTTTGGACACATTTTCCCAACCGTTACTGGCCAATCATAACGAGGTTCGACACCGATGATTTTGTTACTGATCGTATTCACCCTTAAGTTCATTCCACACTGCATGCCGCAATAGCTACAATGGGTTTTAACTAATTTTTCATTTGGGTGAGTGACATTTTCGATATCTCGAAAAAATTTATCCCTTTGCATCCTGATTAGCCTCCTTCGTTTTCACTTGGTGCGTCGCAAATCCTGAAAATCGTGCGATGCGATATTTCCTTCGACATGGAAGGCACAATTCAGCAAGATGAAAACCATCCTCCATATTGAAAGTAATGTCATTTGTATTCAGCACATCGATGACATCTTTTGATTGTTCAGTAGAAACAAAACCTTCACCACAAACCTTACATTCTTTCATCGACTGCTCTGCATAATGTTCACGGTAATTACGAGCAAACACACTAAGCGGTCGAAATGGAATATGCGCAAGCTTTCCAAACGGTAAGTAAATGAGCGTAATGATGACAGAATACTGATGAATGAGTGACATAACGTAATGTCCCTGGCCATGTAAAAATACGTTCATAAACGTTAAGAGAAGACCTGTTACACTAATAAATAACAAAAGATAGAGTGGTAGAAAGTCATACATAAAGTTCTGTTCCGCTCTAGCCTGCATATTTTTTAAGCGACGATAAAGCGCCATGCACACACCCGCGATCACCATGATCGCTGTAAAATTCAACGCATTGTAAAAGAAGAAAGCAAGAATTCCATCTGCATTGACAGTCATTAAATTGATGCCCATTCCAACGACGGTATAATAACCGCCTTCCTCCATCGTGAAGTACATCCATCCAAACACGAGCGGAAACGTGACAAAGCAAGATAGAATGACACCCCAGCCAAGCAGAAGATGTTGTGTCCATCGGTAAATTCCCCGATTCCAGATAAACTGATATGTACCAAGATGCTCAACAGATGTTTTTGGCGTTGACTTGCGACCGAGCAGCTTGATTCCTTTTTTAATGATGATTTTTGTTGGAGGTCTTTCCCCCCAAGCAATGAAGCGATAGAAGAATCCACCGATAAACACGAACGTTCCCACCATGTATCCGTAAAGATTTAAATCGACGTGTGTGAACATTCTCGTCGCAATAAACGATAGGATGACTAAGCCACTTATCGTAAAAAACATGGATTTCGCAAATTTTGAAGCAAATGCATGATTGAATGAACGTATAGATTTGGCTGGTTTTCGAAGTACAGATTCTGCCATATGGATTCCCCCCGCAAGTTACTTGTTACTTTCATTATAGAAAGGTGAGAAGAATTTGGTAATCAGGGAACTTCCCTATCATGGGAGGGGAACTCCCTTATCTTTTAGGAATGACTCAGAATAGTCGAAAAGGAGTGCTAATGGATTGAATCATTAGCACTCCTTTTGATCTTCCTAAAATCATCTCCTGTGAAATCAGGCATACATATTCCTCTCTCCCCAGTTCGTACCGTTATCTTCCGCTCTCGACCTAGGAACATTACCCAGCCCAACTACATAGTTTGTTGGAGAAAGTGTTTCATGAGGTAAGCGCTTAGGAAAATGGATTTCAGTCCATGATGAACGTTTGATGGAGGTGACAGAAATGAATCAATTTCAAAACGATCTTCAACACTTAGATGTTGGAGAGTACCATGCCCAGGAGTTAGTTCCTTGTGAGCAAGCGAACTATTATCCAAATGGAGACCAGAATGTAGATCCGAATGATACTCGTTTAATTGGATTTGTATGCTTTGGGTGTTTCCGCTGTGCGGGTTGCGTAGGCTGTGCTGGCTGTGCGGGTTGCGGCGGTTGTGCTGGCTGTGGTGGGTGCGCTCGCTGTGCGCGATGTGCTGGCTGCGGTGGTTGTGCCGCAAGATGTGGTGGATGTGGCGGTTGCGGTCGTTGCGGTGGTCGCTGAACTTGATGAGGTCTTACACTCTGATCGTTTTTTAAAAAGAAAAATTCATGTTCAATCACATAGATCATTACATGAAAAAGAACCTGGATGCTATGCAGCTCCAGGTTCTATAAATGTTGACACATCGATAAGTTTTTATCATTCGACTATCATTTCTTTTGTAAAAAAACCAAATCGTGTCTTCGTTCAAAACCAACCTCCTTGTATAATTTTATGGCCTTTTCATTAGTTGAGTTAACACAAAGCGTAATGATAGCAATATCCTCACAAGAAAAAAGCCATTGAATGGCACCATTTATCAGCTGCTTCCCAAACCCCTTACCTCGTTCCAAGTCTTTAACGGCCATATATTCAATGCTAGCCTCTCCAAACGCTGGTTCACCCTCCACATAGATGTATCCTTTTAGCTGATTGGATTCTTTAACAATAAACACTTTTCGATTCGGACTAAGGCGATCGATCAATTGTTGCCCGTTATAATACGTCTCTGGAAAAGCCTCATTATGTAATTGTTTTATCTCTGAGAAGTACTCTTCGGTTAGTTCCACAACCGGTTCATCTCTAGCTTGATTTCTATCCATCAGAGAAAAAGTTAATATGGTTTGCTCACTTTGTTTAACAAATCCCAATTCCTTAGCGAAACTTAGTAGACGTCGATTCTGATTACTTGTGAACATACTGAGGTTATGTATTTCAGGAGGTAGTAACTTCTCCATTTCAGCCCACAACTGATTGACCCATTCAGTTTCTCTCACAAAAGGCCCCCAAATTTCAGCACAATTGTTTTCCAGAGAAGCATCAAAACCTAAGACACCAACTAACTCACCTTCCTCATAAGCTACGACAAAACTCTCAGTATACGGAACATCCGTTACATCTTCTATAAAGGAGTTAGCAATCTCTTGAACCTCTGTTCCGCAATAACCAATATACGATTCCTCGTTCGTGTTAAACTCTGAGATTAGCATAGAAACTTGATCAATGTCAGAGTTGGTCATAGTTCTGATCGATACCAAATAAATCTCCCCCTAGGAAGCTATTTTCTCAACTAACTGTCTACTATTGCGCTCCCTTTAATTCGTGTTCTCCTAATCTCATTATCTTCAACAAATACCTCATACCGAATGACACTCGGATGCCCCATCGCCACTCCCTGAATCACACGATAACTTTGCCATCCATCACCAGAATGCCCAAACACCTGATGGGCTGCTAAATATGCGCCTAACGCAGAAGCGGCTACGCCAGTTGCTGGATCTTCGTTATAACCTGCTCTTTTTGGAAATTGACGTGCTTGGACATTGCCATTCTCATCAATCGCAAACGGGTAAAAACCAGAAGTACCCACGTCATCACATAACTTCCAAAGAGTTTCAAAATCTGGCTTTAGCTGATTAAGGATTTCAACGTTTTTTAATGGAATGATGAGCTTATGACGGGAGGTTGAGACAGATTGAATAGGAGTGTCCCCAATTTGCTCGATTTCGATATGTAACGCGTTACTGATTTCCTCTTTCGTTAGATTCACACCCTTGAATTCAGGTAGGAATTGGTCCACGCTAACTTCCATCGTTTCTTCAACTGTCCATTCGACGTTAACTGGACCTAACATCGTTTCAACTCTAACTGGCGAGTTGACCATTCCCTGATTGACTAGTACAGTAATACTCCCGATCGTTGCATGGATGCACATTTCCATCTCATGCAATGGAACAAAGAAACGGAACTTCACATCACAATCAGACCGAGTTGGTTTTAAAACGAATGCCGTCTCATGCCCGAAATCCTTCGCTAGCTTTTGCATTTCATCTGTCTTTAACTGGTCTGCATGTAAAATAACCGGGCAAGGATTACCTCCACCGCTTTCAAGAGCAAACACGGTTGTATTTACTTTTTTATAACTCAATTTTTTATCCCACCTTGATATAAGTTAAAATCTTCGGTACGAGAGTTTGTAGTCAAAGCTTTAACTTCAAGCCTTCATGCGTTGCTTTAAACCCTATCCGCTCATAAAACCTTAAAGCATCTGGCCTTGTTTTATCTGTTGTGAGTTGGATAACATGGCACCCATGTTCTTTTGCACGTTGAATGGACCAGTTTATCAGTTTTGTACCTACACCCATCCCTCTCACAGAAGCTGCGGTTCTCACTCCTTCAATAGTAGCTCTCCACCCACCTTGATGGGTGAGGTATGGCGTGATCGTAAGTTGTTGTACGCCAACCACTTTCTTACCATGACACGCTACGATTAACTCGTTGTATGGATCAGCGGTAATCGCATGAAATGCTTTTATGTAACTTTCAGGAAGTGGATCTTCATTACGCTCTCGTTGACTGCCTAAAACATCATCTGCAAGCATCGCAACAATCTCAACTAAATCTTCTTCAGTCGCCATTCTAAAACTAATTCCCGTTTCCAATCATCTTCACCTCTTTTTTAACATGATCATTTTCTTCATGATCAACTACTCCTGATATGTTCTTCTGTGTTAAAAGATGGGTCATTTCGTTTTAGGAATGAAGTAGGACGCCAATACGACAACACTACCTACCCCTATTCCAATCCATTTCATTCCATCGAGTGTGCTGATTGATAAGTTACTAGAAATGCCAGTCACATACAGGACCAAATTGACTAGAAAAGCGAATATAACGATACTAAAACCAACCCACTGTATCGTTTTACGCTTCCTATTCTCTCTGTTTTTCACATGTCACACCCCTTTTTTCATGGGATTCTGTAAGAGTGTTTTCCATTTAAACTCTTTTATTCTAAAAATCTAAACATTAAATTTCTGTACATATAAGCCATTTTTATTACATTCCTTATAATTACCTGCACTTATTTCCTTAATTAATCCTTTCCAAAAAGCATGTGCAGGTTTATTCTTTTCTATCTGGGTGATTTCCCATTCACCTGGGAACATCGTAAACAGTTTTTTCGCCATTTCTTTTCCATATCCATTACCTTTATATTTAGCAATAATAAAGAATTCCTGAATAGTGTTTGGACTTGAAATAGTAGCACTTTCTACAAGAGCAAATCCAATCAACTCATCACCTAGTTTAATAAAATAAGCGTGAAATTGATCATCACGCCAATACTTATCTAACTGAATACGCTTATAAGCTCCATTATCCCCTAACTTCATATCTGATAAATATTTACTAAACTCATAAAAATAAAATTGCATGATATTATGCAATATAATCTCTTCTTCTTTTCGAACTTTATGTAAAGAAATCATACCCTCACCTCTTAATAAATTTTGTGATCACCTCTAGTTATCAATCGGAAAAATATACACGTGGTAAGAAAAGGATTTCTCTAATCCTATCTTTTTCGCAATGGCATTCGATGGTTTATTTGCCTCTTCACAATCCCAGTATGGAATCATTCCCTTACTTACACATTCATCCACAACACTAGAAGCTGCCTTCTGACCTAATTTATTCCCTTGATGCTCCTCGATTGTTTCCATATCTAACCCGTGAACATTTCCAGCGACAAACCCTGAAAAACATAAACTCACAATCTTATTCTGATAGATAACACCGTACCCAATTCCCTTATCGAAATAACCCTCGGGAGAAGACCAAAACTCTGCTATTTTTGAATGCAAAAACCCTATATTTTCAATAGAATTGGTCTGATTCAGAAAAAGGTCTTTAGTGATTTTTTTGACGTGATAATCTTGTTTAATAGAAGGTTTATCATGCTTATGATGTTTCAGCCGATAAACATTTTGATTAAATTTCTGCATGTGACGATGGGCAAAGAACTTCTCGATTGTCTTATCCCACCTTGAATGGTTGCCAATCACGATAAAATTGGTTAAGTTTAGCTGTCTTACTTCAGGAATAATTATCGTATCGATAAAATCATTGATCTCGTGATGAAACAACTCATTTTCTTCATCTCCAATAAAGAAAAAGCCGTCATGATTGCCTAACCAGATCAGTCCTGCTTTAGGGGCATCGAGATGATCGACAAAAATGCGCCCAGGGTTATTCCCTTCTATGACCGCTTTCGCTTCTAAATGTCCGACATCATTTAGTAGCCTTTCGCATTTGTAGAATTTAGCTTGATTAAGTTCATGAATCATTGTTAACCCACCTATTATTGATTTTTCCGTAAACGCTCCTCTATATTGAAAGTCTTGATTTTAAGGGCCCCACCTATCTTCAGAATCTCCCCCTTCTAATGATTCGATAAAATCAAAGGATCCTCCTCCCAACCAACCTCTTCGTTAGATGTTCAAAGCCCTTATTATTATCTTTCATTCCATCTTAAAGAAGGACTGCTTATTAGATTTGTAGAAAATACATGGTAAAACGAAATAATTTTTAATTCAGGAGGGAATCATGGGGAGATTAGTGCATTTCGAAATTCACGTCGATGACATGGACCGCGCAAAACGTTTCTATGGTGAAGTATTTGGATGGACTTATGAAGACTGGAGCGATTTCGCTGGCATGCATTATTTTGGCGTTGTGACTGGCGGCGACGACCAGCCTGGTATTAACGGTGCACTCATGCAGCGTCAAGGTTCAACCCCAGAACCAAATCAGCCTGTAAACGGCTATGCCTGTACGATGGGGGTAGAAGATTACGATACGATTGAAGCAAAAATTCTTGATAATGGCGGTGCGGTCGCATTGCCTAAATACGCGCTGCCTGGGATGGCATGGCAGGGATACTATAAGGATACTGAAGGAAACATCTTTGGGGTTCATCAACCAGATGAAAATGCGAAGTAGAATACCTTTACCATTACCTTTATGAAATTCCGAAATAAGCCATCGTCTCATCGGTGGTTTATTTTGGTATAGAAAAACACTTCATTTCTATGTGTGAATTAAGCGATCTCCAGTTTTTCTTCTTCAGCTAATGTATCAGTTAGAATAGCCTCAACCATTCTCAAGGCGGCTAAACCTATTTTCCTTCAGATAATCATGAAGATAAACAATGTAAACGTCATAATACCACGTCCATCAAGCTGGATTAACGTGAGAATGACGCCTTCTCCCAAAAGCTCACCTGTTCAAATCTGTGCATTCCAAAAAAGGTGATAAATAATTTTTTGCATAATGAGAAGCATTGGAAAAGGTAATGAATAAAAATGAGACTTGTTTTATAATTAACATGACTAGTTTATAAATAAAGGAGGAGAGGCAATTGCAAACATTTACGTATCAAGATTCTTATCAATTTATAGAATTCTTCGAAGCAAATAGCCAAGTCTTTACAGAAACGCTTCTAAAAGAAGCTGTCACCGTTAAGGATAAGATTGAAGAAATACTTAGAGTAGGGAATATCGATCTTGTTGCAAATGCTCATACACTCGTTGTTTATATCATTGAAGAAAAGGATCAGGAACTTCATACTTTTGCAGAACAAGAAGGAATTGCCTGGGCAACCCATTCTCTTGCTATCTCTTTTAAATTAGAGTGGGTACAAGCTATACGTCGAACATTGTGGGTATTTTTTCAAAAATACGCTGAATCGAAAAGTAATAATAAGAGTTACAATTTCTTTGAAATGGAAAAACAAATTAACAACCGAGTAGACTACTTTTTAAATTCCTTCTTTATAAGTTATACGAAATATAAGGATTCACTTATAAACGCTCAAAAAGAACTAGTTAAAAATCTGTCCGTGCCAATTATACCCATTAACCACTCGGTAAGCATCCTCCCTTTAATCGGAGCAATTGATGCTCAAAGAACCGAAATCCTTGAGGATAAGGTGTTAACCGCAATAAGCGATATGCGTATCCAAACATTGATTATGGACCTATCTGGAGTAGCAGATATCAGTGCCGATGATGTTTACCGATTGATTCAAATTATCGATGGTGCCTCACTGATGGGGTGTAACACCGTCATAACTGGATTAAGGAAAGCAGTTGTCAGGAAAGTTACGGATCTCGGTAATATGTTAAATGAAAAAACAAAAACACTTGGAACGTTACAGCAGGCACTAAATGAATATTTTGTTACTTAATGGTAATCGCTTTCTCATATTATAAAAGTTTTAAAACCTGTGATCCTAGCCCCCTTACTGGGCAAATCCTATAAAACAGAAATTTAACCTTTTAATATAAAAGCTTCTTCTATTGTTCATAGGAGAAGCTTTTTTATATAACTAAGGAATCGACACCTTACTAATCAATCGCTCCGATTTAACGGAAGACAATTAATATTCAATTTTGCTGATGATAATCTTTCTATACATACCATTAAACATTATTGGACTGTCTTCCTTAACAATAAAGACGTCTTTATTTTTCCTATACAACTTTTCAAAATTAATTCCTATATCAGTACCTAATAATTTTATTAGCGGTCTTATTGCTTTTTTAAACGGAGAAAGTCCTTTATCTTTTTGTATGAATTTATCAAAGATGATAATTTCCCCATTTGGTTTTAAAACTCTCAACATCTCTTTAAGACATTTTTCAGCATCTGGAACAACTGATAATATGAGACTTCCGATAACTACATCAAAATATCTATCACTAAAATCCATATCTTGAGCGTCCATCTTTAAAAATTGTACTGTTGAGCCTTTGAATTTTGCTCTTGCCTTTTTAAGCATATCATCAGAGTAGTCTATTGCTGTGATATCTAATTCATTATGTTCAATCAGTTCTAAGTCTGCCCCAGTTCCTACTCCAACAAAAAGTATCTTTTGGTCATTAACAAAATCAGTTTTTCTAAAAATCTCTTTCCGTGCTTTGAGAAATTGTCCGGTGTTGAAAAGCTTATCATAAATAGGAGACCAAATTTTATATATCAATTCATTCCAACGATTGTTCATTTTATACCTCATTCTATATACACCTTATTACATTAATGCTGCCCTTTTCAGGGATTACTTCATCATTCCTTCATCAATTTTAACATAAATATCCATCTCATAACCCTTTCAAGTTAACTCCTAAAGGGATCTTGCTTTTGTCCACACATATGAGACAAAGCGCTGAACATAGACTTATAGTATGAAGTCAGAACTATGGGTCAGGAGGTGTCTTATGACGAATGTTCATCCTTCCATGCGTTTAAAGCTAAAGAAGGGCACTTTTTTCATGCCGGAGCCGAGTGGAAGCGTTTATTTCAGGAACAATTCAGGTTCATTTCGAATGGAAGGTAACACGATTTATCAATGGATCGAAAAGCTGATCCCGATGTATAACGGAGAATATCCGCTAGCAACCCTCACAGATGGACTATCAAAGCCCTATCGTGATCGGGTTTACGAGATTACCGATACCCTTTTTACGAATGGGTTTCTTCGTGACATTAGTCGAGACCGTCCCCACCAGTTGGAACCAAATGTCGTGCAGAAATATGCTTCACAGATTGAATACATCGAAAGCTTTACTGATTCTGGAGCTTATCGGTTTCAGCAATACCGTCAGAAAAACGTTCTGGTTGTTGGAGAAGGATCCATGTTAATTGGGCTGGTTTCATCATTACTTACATCTGGTTTGCCTCGTTTCCAGACCCTACTTACAGATGCAAAGACGAGCCAACAACGAATCAAACAATTAGAAACAGCTGCAAGAAAGTCAGATCCTGAAGTCTCGATTGAAGTTTTGTTAAAGAGAGGGCCGATCGCCTGGGAGAGGCAGATCGAACCATTCGACGCAATTTTATATGTGTCTTCCGAAGAAAATGTGCAGGAGCTACGCAGTCTCCTTCATGCCTGTAAAGAAAGGAAAAAAACGTTTCTCCCCGCCATCTGCACGAAAGGAGTTGGAATGGCCGGTCCTCTCGTTACGCCGGATGGCGGCTGCTGGGAATCTGCGTGGCGGAGCTTACATCTTGAATCGCTAAACAATCGCTCATTTTCACCGACGGCTGGAGCAATGCTAGCGAATGTGATCGTATTTGAATGGTTTAAAAAGAGCACAGGCCTCCCTGCGCTTTCGAACAATCAGGTATTTCTGCTTAACTTTGAAACCCTTGAGGGCAAATGGCATCCCTATCGCCCACATCCACTCGTATCAGGAAAGATCGAAGTCGAAAATGTCTCCAAAGAATTTAGTGAAGAGAAGAAAAAAGATCCGAACAAACTCCTTTACTATTTCAGTCAGTTAACCAGCCAGTTAGGCATTTTTCACAAGTGGGAAGAAGGCGAGCTGAGTCAATTACCTTTAGCTCAATGTGAGATTCAGACGGTTAACGTCAAACCATCCGGATCCTCTATGCTACATCCGAGCCAGATAAGCACAGCTTTAACACACGAAGAAGCAAGGCGGGATGCCGGCTTGACTGGAATTGAAGAGTACGTTATCCCATTAAAAGAGGAGATTACCTCGTCACTTTCCTCTCCTTTCGAAAAGGCTACGTACTTACCAACCGATCTCCACATTGGTGCTGGAGAGTCATTCGTAGAGGCTGTTAGCCGGGCACTGCAAACAATGATAGAAGAGGAATGGAATCAGAAAGCGGATCAATGCATGGAAAACCTATCGAGATTTGCCGTTCAACATGTGGAAGACAATCTCTGTCGCTACTATTTGAAAGTTTTATCAACCATGAAAAAAGCACCTGATCTCGCCTTAGGAAAAGAGACGAACGGCCTTCCTGTCGTATGGAGAAAAGCAGAAGATAACCGCTGGTACGGAAGCGTCGGATTTACTCTCGTGCTCGCTTTACGAAGTGCGCTCCTACAGGCCGTGAAAGAAGCTCAAAACGATTCCATTTCGGCAGCTCTCTCTTTTTCAGCGATTCCGGTTAAAGATAAACCGATCCAATCCATTGACATTCCTGCTTATGATGCAAACGACCAGGCTGATGTTCTCCGTTCTGTCATAAACCGTTTCGGACAACAAAACAAGGAACTTTCGATTGTAAAAATAAATCTTGAAACATTTGAAAAAGATGGACCCATAGACATCTATGGCGTGCTGTTAAGAGAGGGGGAGACGAGGTGAGCACTAGCATTACCTTAGTTGGAAATGGTTTGCTGCGAGATTGCGTAGCCGAACAACTCGCTCCCCGCCACCTCACGCTTCTCCCAGATTTAGAAGGGGCGATACCTGAGGAGACATCGCTGTTACTCGTCATTCATGATTGCTGGAATCCAACCATCCACAAACAAGCCGAAGAAATAGCACGAGAGCTCGGCATCAAGTGGCTACGCGCTTTCTTATCCTTTGGCGAAGGGGTGATCGGTCCACTCGTTCGCCCTAGTATGGCAGGCTGTTCACAGTGTGCCGATACGAGAAAAATGATGGCAGCAAACGACCGTGAAGATCTATGGAAAATTCAGCAGGTGTTAACCCAAAGGGATAACGGGATAGAGGATCAATGGAGCTCACAAACCGGCCTTCTGCAAATGGCTCAGCTGATCAAAAATGAAGTGCTGGGCTCAGCTCAATTAGAAGGGGCTATCCACTTACTAAACATGGGTTCTCTTGAGTGCTCTCGCCATCGAATTTTGCCAGACGCCTACTGTTCCGTTTGCAGTTCTCTTCCAGAAGACACGGACGCGGAAGCAGTGATTACGCTAAAACCAAGTATAAAAGTCAGCGGCTATCGCACTCGATCGATAAACGACTTACGCAACGTCCTCTCAAAAGATTATCTTGATCCACGCACGGGCCTTTTAAATCGTCTCATGATCGATTTTGAAACAACATACGCCGATGCAATCGTGAACCTCCCCCTCTTCAATGGAAATGAAGGCTCGGCAGGAAGAACAACATCGTATGCGATGAGTGAAATGACCGCCATATTGGAAGGAATGGAACGCTCGTGTGGGATTGATCCGAAAGGAAAAAGAACCGTTGTTCACAATTCCTATCGTAACCTGGATCGTGCCTTGAATCCTCTTAAGCTCGGCGTTCATGCCGATGAACAGTATGCAGAACAGGGTTACCCTTTCACTCCGTTTCATCCGGATCGAAAAATGAACTGGGTATGGGGTTACTCACTCATTGAAAACCAGCCTATTCTCGTTCCTGAGCGTCTCGCGTATTACAGCATGGGCTGCGGGGATGGGTTTGTGTTTGAAACATCAAACGGCTGTGCGATCGGAGGAAGTCTTGAGGAAGCCATCTTCTACGGCATGATGGAAGTGCTTGAACGCGACTCTTTTCTCATAACCTGGTACGCCAAGCTCTCGCTACCGCAGATTGATCCTTACTCGTCAAACGACGAAGAGCTCCACTTGATGATCGACCGAATGCAGGAGATTACGGGCTATGATCTTTATTTATACAATGCCACGATGGAACACGGCATTCCTTGCATCTTAACGATTACGAAGAACCGCACCTCTGATACTGATCGCTTAAACCTGATGTGTGCAGCAGGCGCTCATCTTGATCCCGTTCGCGCTGTGAAAAGCGCCATCTTTGAAAGTGTTGGCATGATCACACCATTAAATAAAGAATTCAAGAAGAAGAAAGACGAATTTCTAGCCATGTATCATGATTCTTCGCTCGTCAAGAAAATGGATGATCATGGCATGGTTTACGGACTTCCTGAAGCTGAGGAACGCCTTCACTTTTTACTAAATCAAAACCGACCGTTGCAAACATTCCAAGAGGCATTTCAACCAGCAAAGCCTCATGATGATCTTACAGAGGATCTGAATAACCTGTTACAAACCTTTCGTAGTTTAAACTTAGATGTAATCGTAGTGGACCAAACAACACCAGAAATAAAACGGAACGGACTCCACTGCGCAAAAGTAATCATTCCTGGCATGCTGCCGATGACATTTGGCCATCACCTAAGACGCGTCACCGGCTTAAGCAGAGTAGTAAAGGTTCCAAAAGAACTCGGTTTTGTTGATCGAGACTTAACGGTTGAGGAGCTTAACCCTTATCCGCATCCATTTCCTTAACGTGGCAAGGAGGTATGTCATGGATCTCGACCTGTTTTTACACCAGCTGCATTTCCAAAATGAGCTTGTCACGCCGCAAAACTGGGAAGTGAACTGGGACGATGCTCCCCTTCCATTTAAGGTGTATCGTCACTTACCCGAGTATCGACTTCCTTACGATATTCCACTTACAATTCAAGATCGGACCCCTTGCCCAATACCTGACCTAAATAACCTCGGACATTTTCTTTGGTATGTGTATGGGCTGTCGCAGTTTAATCAGACAGCTTATCCCTCTTCCTCAGACGAAGAATTAGCTGAAACGATGCAAGGATTCCGCCGCTTCCCGCCTTCGGGTGGCGGCTTATATCCAAGTGAGCTTTATTTTTATCTCAAGCTAGAGGAACTGCCGAGCGGAATTTACCATTACGATGTCGCTCATCATCGCCTTCTCTTGCTCAGAAAGGGCAATTTTGATTCCTACTTAACCAGTGCACTAGGAAATAGCTCTTCCCTTTCCAATTGTTTTGGGGCTGTCATCATCACTACAATGTTTTGGAAAAACTTCTTTAAATACCATAACTTTTCGTATCGTCTTCAAGGGTTGGATGCTGGCGCGCTAATTGGTCAGCTGTTAGAGGTTAGTAAGTGTTTTCGCTTTTATCCAAAGGTTCATTTTCAATTCTTGGATCAATCCATCAATCACCTGCTGGGGCTGGACGGTCTGGAAGAAAGCACCTATGCAATTATCCCGCTTTCAGACCATAAAGTCGTGCATGAGGAGCCGCCGGGAGAATGCTCAGCAGCAGAATTGGTGAAAGAAATACCCAACATCACAACGACGCATTATGAACGTTCACAAAACGTCTTACCGTTTCCTGAAATCGCACAGCTTCATCATGCCACGTTGCTTGAATCTACCGGCTTAATCCGAGGTATTAAGAAAAATGAAGAGATATTCGAAAACAAGCGAAAGATC
Organism: Bacillus sp. N1-1; assembly: GCF_009818105.1. Classification (NCBI taxonomy): domain Bacteria; kingdom Bacillati; phylum Bacillota; class Bacilli; order Caryophanales; family Bacillaceae; genus Bacillus; species Bacillus sp. N1-1. Next base: position 1,344,742 of record NZ_CP046564.1, on the reverse strand, counting down.
GCATTACCTGAACCAAAGGAGCGATCCAAAGACTTCGCTCACGTTTGTCGGAATCGCTATTCACCAGAAATAGATTTTAACGCACAACGAATCGATCATGTCCAGCTCGCTTCCCTTCTGAAGGAAAGCGCTAATTCCTACCGATACGCTAACGATTTAGATAAAGAAGAAAACCAATCGCCACGGGTCTCCATTTACGGGTGCTTTTATCAGGTTGCTGGCATTCCGGATGGGGCCTATCGGTATGACGCCAATTCCCATTCCCTCCTCCTTATAAAAAAGGGTGACTTTCGTTTTACTCTCCAGGCCGGAATGTCTCTTCACAACGTCAATCTACATCAAGTACCGATCTGTCTCCATATCGTCGGAGACCGCACACACCACATAACTGACCTTGGCTACAGAGGATATCGCATTCAGCACATGGAAGCGGGGATGCTTCTTCAGCGATTATTGTTAGCAGCTACCTCACTTGGTATGAATGGTCATCCTCTGCTTGGATTTGATATCAATAGATGTGATGAGATTTACGAACTGGAGGATGCACAGAAAACGACGATTATACAAGTTCCTATTGGGTTTCATCGAGCTAAGAGCTGGCTGGTTGGTGGGATGCATGGTTGAGGAGGAGGGGTCAGGTACGTGCCTGACCCCTCATTGAAGAAACCACTAAAATCGGGGGAGAAGAGGTATCCTAAGAAATTAATCTTACGAACATATCCCCAGGGAAATAGAACGAATTTTTCTTGTTAGGAATGTGTTTCTACTTAATAATATTTGATCGAACTGCTGTTCTTTTTCCATGTTTTCCTTAGTCTTAAGCATACAAGTGCAATAATAGCGATAAAAACAAAACTTACCCAGAAGCCTGGACGAAGCTCACTTTTTACGAGGGTGCCGCTGATGGCACCCAAAATTAATAAAAGACCTAAGTAGGCAACTACTTTATTCCTGATCTTATAGTTTAGGATGCGAAAAGAGCATGAAATAATAAAAAACCAATTGTATAAAAGTAAAATTCCAGCAGCAGTTGTGATGTACTCATAAGTTTTTTCTGGAAGCAGTAGTGCTGTAACAATTGAGGCCACTAAACCACTTGTAGCAAGTCCCATAGAAGCGAGTGGTAATTCCTTGAACTTCTCACTCTTTTTAGCAAACAATAAAGGAGCATCTCCCTCTTCAGCTAAAGCCTGTAGCAAATTCGTTACGCCATATAACGCTGCGGTCATTGTGGAAAAACCAGCGATAATAATTGCCCCATTGAAAACGTGCGGGAAGAAAGCAAGATCATATGCTGCTAAAGCAGTTACAAAAGGACTTTCATTTAATTGGAAGGAATCTAGCGCAACCATTGAAACGGCAAGTACAAGGGATACTACATACACGATCGTTAAGCTGATCATCATGATTTTCCCAGCTTTAGGAGCATCTTCTTTCTTATGCAATTGCAGGGCCATGATTCCGATTACTTCAATACCTCCAAAAGCATAGAAAGCATAGATTAGTGAAGCCCAAAAACCTTGAAATCCCTTAGCAAAAAGTTCAGTTTTCTCCGGTGACAATTGAGTTGATCCTTCTCCCCCATCGATCCATCCAAATAAACCGGCAATTGCAAGAATAATAAACATCACTATCGCCGCAAATTTGATAATAGCAAGCACATTCTCAATCTTATCGAAACCTTTGGCGCCTGTCATTACGATCAAAACAGAAAGGACCGCATAACCAGACGCAAAAACCCAAAGTGGAATATGAGGAAACCAAAAACGAGAGAGGAGAGCAAGGGCAATTAATTGACTGCCCATAATCAATATGTTTGAAAACCAGTAATTCCACCCACAACTAAAGCTCGCCCATCTTCCGTATGCTTTGCCAGCATAATAGCAAAAAGAACCTTTTTGCGGATCAGCCGCTGTCATTTTCGCTAAAATGTTAAAGACGATATAAGTACCTACGGCTGCAAGGATAAATGATAAAACGATGGAAGATCCTGTAATTTTAATACCTATCGTAGAACCTAAAAAATAACCTGTTCCAATTGTACAGCCGACTCCAATTAGCGCTAACTGCCACCATTCCAAATCTTCCTTATCTTTTGATGTTGTATTAGATGCATTCCTATTTTTACTCATTTATTTGCTCCTTGCTCAAATATTAGTGGAACACATATTCACCCCAAATGAGTTGGGTCAAAGGAAATGGCGTCGACTGAAGAAATTCTTCCTCTCCACCAGTTTGGACGGTTATCCACTTCAACACCCGGGAAAGTAATGTCTTTTAAGTGAATGAAAGACGCAGGGGTCTCCTCATCCTCCTTACTCTCCTCAACTTGTTTTAAATACCCTTCCTTCAAGACAGTAAATTTCTTTCCAATAATCTTTGACAATGTATCATCGGCGCTTTGTTTGACTGCTTCAGTAATTTCTTCATAATAAGTAGACGCACCAATTAATAGACCAGAAACAATGACGCCACTTACATTTAACGTTACAGGGACTTCGATTCCATCATCTTCTACTAATGATAAAAACATCAGTATGATCGCATCCTCTGTGCTCACTTGATCGCTCTTTTTTTTTGACATCTCATTACCCACCTCACTATTAAATTTTTTATGAAATTCTCCTTTAGTTGCTTATTTAATTTGCTATAAGATCCATTAAATATTCACCCCAATTTCCTAACAGCGAATGAATATTCAATCCCCAAAGGATCAATACTAAAATACTGACGGGTTCTACAGTGAGCTACTGACATGAAAAACCCTAAAAAGGGGATTAAAATTGGGTAAAAAAAGAAAGACATTCGACTTATTAGCAGTTTCATCTGTTCCACTTGTTATGACACTGGGCAATTCAATGCTAATCCCAGTATTACCCTTAATTGAAAAGAAACTAAGAATATCATCATTTCAGGTTTCATTAATTATTACGGTCTATTCAATTGTAGCCATTGTATTAATTCCTATTGCTGGATACTTATCAGATCGTTTCGGCAGAAAAGTGATTATGATACCATGTCTGGTTATAGCAGGAATTGGGGGGGGCGTATCAGGTTGGGCTTCTTGGCAAATGAACGATCCTTTTAACATGATTCTGGTGGGAAGAGTTTTACAAGGAATAGGATCCGCTGGGGCTGCACCAGTTGTTATCCCTCTAATTGGTGATATGTTTAGTAAGGATAAAGAGATTACGGCTGGGTTAGGCACTATTGAAACCTCGAATACCATAGGAAAGGTATTAAGTCCGATTATAGGTGCTACGTTGGCATCTTTCATATGGTACTTACCGTTTTGGTTTATCCCATTTTTTAGTTTAATTAGTGTTTTGCTTGTTCTTTTCTTAGTGAAAATTCCTGAACAAGACACCAAACAACAATCTGTTGCTGAATTCATCAAATGTGTTAGAGATACGTTTGCGAAAAAAGGGAAATGGCTTTTCGCTATTTTTATGATTGGATGTATTATTATGTTTGTCTTATTTGGAGTGCTCTTTTATCTTTCAGACACTCTGGAAAAGTACCATCAAATCAAAGGGGTTAAAAAGGGAGTCTTTCTTGCAATCCCTCTGCTTTTTCTATCAATAAGTTCTTTTGTTTCAGGAAAAAAAATTGGACAACAGAAAAAAATGATGAAATATGTCATCGCTGGAGGCATGATGATCTTAGCTCTTTCATTCGTTGCCTTAAGATTACAACACTCTTTTCTCTTTTTACTGCTGTTCCTCGTATTCAGCGGAATCGGAATTGGGGCAGCACTTCCATGTCTTGATGCTTTAATTACAGAAGGAATCAAAAAAGAAGAACGTGGTACGATTACCTCTTTTTATAGTGCCATGAGATTTATAGGAGTTGCAGCTGGCCCTCCGGTCTATGCTTCAGTTATGTCTATATCGGATCATCTTGTCTTTTATCTCTCGGGTGGAATCAGTCTAGTTGCTTTTCTTATCGTACTTTTCTTTATAAACCCAGGGGAGAAAAAGGAGAATAGAATTAAATATGCTTGATAACTAAAAATTTTAGTATCCTCATATAGTAAACAAATTGGAGGTATGAGATGACTCATCAAATGGAGTTTTTACATGAACAATTAAATAACGCCAGATTAGCTGTTGAACGTAATCAACAGAATGACACAGGATATTCAGAAGCACAACAGTATATAAAATTAGCAGAGGAAGCATTAAATGAGATAATGCAATCTAATGACAAAGAGGATAATAAAGAAATTCAAAGAGCAACTGATTTGTTACGGTTGCTCGAGGAAACAAACCAAGCTACTACCTGATACTAAAACACATTGCATGTTTCGCAATGTGTTTCTTTCTATTGTCAACTTGTACATAAATTTTATTGCCACGAATATGATGGGTACAAGCTGATAAAAGGGAGTGAAATTCTTTGGGTATATTTCTTAGTTATATCTTTCTTGGTTTATCATTAGCCGCCCCTATTGGACCAATTAATGCTGCTCAAATTAATCAAGGAATTAAGAATGGTTTTTTTCATTCATGGTTAATTGGATTAGGTTCTATTGTTGCGGATCTTTGTTTTATTCTTGGGGTATTTTTTGGAGTTGTCCACTTTTTAGAAATCCCCTTAATGAAAACGTTTTTGTGGCTTTTTGGTTCATTTGTCCTTTTCTATACCGCATTCGAAAATTTAGGAAGCTCCACTCAAATAACTGAGCCGGTAAGAAATAAAGATTCCTTAAGTAAAACATTTATGAGTGGTTTCCTATTATCCATTACTAATCCCCTTTCTATCCTTTTTTGGTTAGGTATATATGGGTCAGTTTTAGCAAATACAATTAACCGTTATGATTATCTCCATTTAGTCATGTACGGAGGCGCAATTATACTCGGATTAATGATATGGGATATTACCATGGCAACATTATCTAGTAGTTTCGGAAAGGTACTAAACGATCAGGTACTTAAAATAATTTCAATCTTGTCCAGTTTAAGCCTCATCGGGTTTGCTATTTACTTTGGGTACCAAGCATTCATTTTATTATTTTGATAATAATGGTGAAATAACAAATTCAAAAATCCCGGACAAGCCACTCGTTTGAACCTCTTTTATTCTATATAGAATAATATAATCAAAATTAAACAAGATAAAAAAAGTACTTTTAACGAAATGAATGATTCCAATTCATCTATACCATTTCGTATATAAAATCGAAAAGAGGTAATCGTTTAATGTTTTTCCATGTGAAAGAACTTCAATATCGCGCCAAACCAGACCGACCAGATCCTGTGTATGCAAAAAAACTTCAAGAAGTACTGGGTGGTCAATATGGTGAAATATCCGTAATGATGCAGTATCTATTTCAAGGATGGAATTGTCGAGGAGACCAAAAATACCGAGACATGCTACTTGATATAGGAACGGAAGAAATCGCTCATGTTGAGATGTTAGCCACCATGATTGCACAGTTACTAGACAGTGCGCCTGTTGAGGAACAAGAAAATGCTGCGAAAGATCCCGTTATTAAAAGCATTATGGGGGGAATGAATCCGCAACATGCGATTGTTAATGGTTTAGGGGCAAGTCCGAATGACAGTGTTGGCTATCCTTGGAGTGCTCGCTACACCATTTCAAGCGGCAACTTACTGACTGACTTTCGCGCTAATTTAAATGCTGAAAGTCAAGGCAGACTTCAAGTCGTTCGATTATATGAAATGACTGATGATGCTGGTGTGAGAGATATGCTTTCGTTTCTTATAGCACGAGATACCATGCATCAGAATCAGTGGGCTGCTGCTATTGCTGAAATAGAAGAAAAAGAAGGATTGGTCGTTCCTTCAACGTTCAACAGGGAATATGAACTACAGGATGTCTCTTATAAATTTATCAATTGTTCTGCGGGTGATGAAAGTAAGCTAGGTCGTTGGGCAAGTGGACCATCAATGGACGGAAAAGGAGAATTCTCATTCGACTCTAATCCTAAACCTTCAGGACAAGCACCCCAACTTACACCAGCACCAAGCTACATTCATGGCACACCTCCGGATCCTAACAAATAAGTAGGAATCGCATGAATCTGTTTCCACCCTACAAGTACTTGGAATCGAGGAACGGTCCTGCTGATTGACTTTCTGATGAATCGTCTGGCACGAAAGAGGAAGAAGTTTGAACACACCAAAAATGCCTTGCCTGGTCCAGGCAGGGCATTTATTTATCATTACATATTCTGGTTCTCTCTTCTGTGGTTCTTCTGGTGCCTGTCACTTGTCGAATTTTATGAGCGTTCAAGCGCCGCTACGAGCAAACGCTGTGCATCGCCGGGACGGTTCTGTTGATTCCAACTCATAAATAAAAGGAGCATTAATTGTGGAATAATTAATGCTCCTTTTCACATTATTTACGAAACATTGAGTCATGAGAACCGTCTCCGCGATGCTTACCCGCGATGCTTAAGAAAAAAGTCTTTTTAAATAAGCCAATAAGCTATATCATGGAACTCGTGATCAATAAGAAGCGAGTGATTTTTATGAAAGCAAATATAAAGAGAAGAGAAATTCATCCTGCATCAGGCGCAATACTAATGGCACTGGGGATTTTCCTTTATGCAGACGTCGAGGCTTTCCCTCTCATTGCACAGAATGTTGGTGGGATGTTACTCATTAGCGTTTGGCTAATTAGTGTCGGCTTATTATTTTCATTAGTGAAACAGTTTTCTCGCAGAGAATGGAGAGACATGGTCCTCCACCATCCCGTTCGTTTTTTTATGATGGGGACGTGGGTTGCAGGGATATTTGTTCTCTGTCAGGTAACGTTAAAGTATTTTCCTGAATCGTTTCACGTCATTCAGGTACTTGTCATTTTAAATACATTTCTATGCTTCCTGTTCTTAGGCGGTAGCCTTATTCATTTTTACTCTCTATTGAAAGAACAATTCATCTCTTCTATACATGGAATTATTTTGCTATCAACTGTGACGACTCAAGCTCTGGTCGTTACATGGGCGAAGATGTTTTCCTTACCTCTTGAGGTTCTATTATTCGGTGTGGTTTTAGGTGGGCTTTTCTATCTATGTGGAGTTTGGTGTCTAAGCTTACGTTATTTGTGCGGAAGAAACTGGTCATTGAAAAACGATTGGAAGAATACAAACTGCATTCTTCACGGAGCATTATCGATCACTGGATTGGCACTCGTGTCCACTCAGGCTTTGTCAGCAACTGGCCTTCTCCTTTTGTGGTTAGCGGTTCTTCTTATCTTGCTTAGCGTTGAGACGATTGAAATCGTAAGAGCAGTCAAAAGAGTCCAAGCATACGGTTGGAGAAAAGGGTTATTCACGTATGATGTGAGTCAGTGGTCGAGGAACTTTACGTTTGGAATGTTTTACGCTTTTTCAATCGCATTGCCCGAGCGACAAAGCTCGATAGCTTTAATCGATCAGATTCAACAACATTTTATATTCCTATGGAGTTGGATTGTTATCCTTCTTCTTTCCGTGGAGGTTTTCTTATGGTTAGGCTCGATTTCCCTTTCAATGAGAGAAAAGGAGCCTACTATCTTGCAGTAATGAAGTGATCTTTATTCATATAAACTTGGATACACTACGGTACCATCCTCTTCAATTATTGGCATAGCCCCCCACTTTCCAAGTTCATGCTTAACTAGCTTTGTTGTCTTTTTAGAATCATCAATGATGTGGAGAACTTCCCAATTGTTTGCCTGTAACCAATTACTGACGAGCAAACGATGACATCTGGCGGGATGACGTTCAGAACACATGTAGGCCACGTTCATTTTCTTCGCCTGCGTCTTAAGCTTCTTTAATCCTTCAATAAAATCTTTCGTCAACGTAAAATCAGCGTAATTGTGAAATGAAGGATTTTTCCAGCCTTCATTCAACTCAACCCCAACAGAGCTAGACTGACGGCGTCTCCCACCGAGAAGAGGAAAGTGGTCGTATTCTATCCTTGCTTCCTGAAGCCATTCCTTCATATTTTCGCTCTTATATTGGGGGTGCTTCCGGCTTCCGGGGAATGCTCGGATGTCCGCTACGTAGTTAATGTCAGCATCTCGCAACATGTCCAGAAAATATTCCTTTGAGTGATTTGAATGCCCAATCGTATATATTTTCATGAACTGTCCTCCTTTCTCCATCATCATATTAAAAAATGCTTTCTCTTCACCTTTTATTCAAATGATAAATAGTGCCTGTCACCCATAGGGAGTCAGGCACTATTTATCTATTTATATCAGGAATAACTAGCGTATTTTCGATCGGAATAATAGCTTATCTTTCTTTTTGCACCATCTTTTTTAATTCTTCTTGTGCTTTTTGAACAGATTTCACATCTTTTTCTAACGTTTCCAATTTTGCTGTAATCGGTTTTAATGCTTCCTCAAGCACCGTTTGCAAGCGGAGGACTTTTTCATTTTCTTTCGTTTCCATAAATCCCTCTCCCTTCAATGTATCTACGATCCACTTTAGAATGGCTTATCTATACACCTTTAGTTGGGATGCTATTCTTCCTCAATTGTACTAACAGGACTGAATAACTCATAATGACGTCTCTCTGCTGGTACTCCCCATTCTTTAAGCGATTCATTTATCGATTTCAAGAAGGGAAGTGGACCACAAAAGTAAAAGTCTTTTTGATGATCAGTTAAGACCGATTTAAGCCAATCTAAATCAATCAATCCTTCTTTATCAAAGCGAAGCTCAGCGCGATCCTGTTCAGTTGGATCGGAATAACATACATAATAAGAAATGTTCTGATTTTCTTTCGCTAACTTCTCTACGTGTTCCCCTATTGCATGTACTTTGCTATTTTGAGCAGCGTGAATGAACGTGATTTCACGATTGGAACCGTTTTCGACCAGGCTATTCAGCATGCTCAACATCGGTGTAATTCCTACACCTCCACTAAGCAACACAATCGGTTGGTCTTCAGTTGTATAGGTGAAATCCCCTGCTGGTGCTGCAATAGATAATGTGTCACCTTCAGAAATATCATTATGAAGATAGTTTGATACTATTCCGGCTGGTGCATCGTTTACGGCATCCTCACGTTTAACGCTAATTCGGTAATAATCTTTATTAGGAGCATCTGACAAACTATAATGCCTCATATGAGAATATTTTTCGCCCTCTATATTGGCTTCTAACGTCAAATACTGACCAGGTTTATAAGACGGGATAGGACCACCGTCCTCCGGTTTTAAATAAAAAGAAGTAATAATGTCGCTTTCTTTCACCTTTCGATCGACATAGAAAGAACGATTTCCGATCCATCCACCACGTTTCTGCTCTGTTTGTTCGTAGAGCTTAGCTTCTGTTTCAATGAAAATATCTGCAATAGCTGTGTAAGCTTCCCCCCAGGCATCGATAATCTCGTCTGTTGCAGTATCGCCTAGAACATCTTTAACTGCTTCAAGCAACGTTTCCCCTACAATCGGGTATTGTTCAGGCTGGACACCTAGTGCCCGGTGTTTTTCAGTCACTCTCTCTACCATTGACTCGATTTCTTCTAGATTATCAATATTGGCTCCAGCTAAATAAACACCGTACGCAAGAGCTCCTTGTTGAGTACCTAATTTTTGATTCGTTTGGTTAAACATGTTGTATAGATCTGGAACGCGTGAAAATAACAATTCATAGAATCTTTCCCCGATCTCCTGGCTATGTTCCTGCAATACCGGAGCAGTTGATTTGACGATCTTAATCGTATTTTCGTTCAGCATGTAATAACCCCTTTCTGATTTAATGTTGGCAATGTTTTTAGTCCTTATACACCCTTCTTACTTTTTAAATTAATAGATCACTTCTTTAACAGTGATAGTAGATTACGAATAAAAGAACAGGTGTATGAATCAGTTTCTTAAAGAAGTATTTTCAATACATCTTTATGGTAATTGAAATCTAACCTAAAATCAATGTGCATGAAACTGATTTAAGTAAATGGACACATTTCAGAAGGGGGAGATGTTTAGGAGTAGTCTTTATTTAACTCCTTTTAACTTTTTTCGAAATATTGCATCATGAGAACCGTCCCGGCGGTGAGGAAACAAGCTCAAAAGGTGATCCTGGTCTCGAACCTTTCCCGCGATGCGCTTTAGTGTCCAATCGTTCTAATGTGTCTACCTTAACAATACTTTTACTTAGGTCATCTTGAACGTCATCATAATATGCCTTAAAATCAGAAAGCTCTACAAAGGAGGAGGGGTCAGGTACGTACCTGACCCCTCCTCCCCTATTATAGTGCCTGTCACTTGTCGAATTTTATGAGCGCTCAAGCACTGCTACAAGCAAACGGTGAAAGACTTCATGGTCACGGACATCGTGTAAGCGATATTCTTTCCCAGGTAGCGTGTACCACTCTTCTGCTCCTACATATGTGATGCACAGCGTGAGATCGCCTTCCTCATCACAGGAAGTACGCAGTTCAAGCTCCCCGCTAATCACACCTACTTCTTCGATCATTACACCATGAGTTGCAGTAAAAATTGACGACTTCTGTTCCATTTAAGTACACCTCCTCAACTGCCATAACGAAATTATCATACGATCAACTATCACAGACTTAATAACTACATGTATTCAACATGCTTTGAAGAGCAGATTTCTCTGAAGACTGAAGGTGTAGATCATAGACATACTTAGTATTGATCCACCACTTTGCATACCCGCAGTGAGCGCTATAACGGGTTGGCTTCCAGGTAGACGGGTCCTGGTCACCCTTGGAGCGGTTGCTGCTTGCCGTTACTGCAATAAGATGCGGACCATCAAGGTCATTCGCGAAATCCTCTCGCTTTTCTGTGCTCCAACTACTTGCTCCTGAACGCCATGCCTCTGCTAACGGAACCATGTGATCGATATCGAGATCAGACGGGTCATACACCTTCAGACGGGTCATACACCTGCACGCCATCAAAGTAGCTATACCATTTACCAGACGTTACAGGACAGTCACCCTTATAATAATCAGCATCCCGCTGTAGCACCAACTGACGCGTGTCACAGCCATTCCCCTGTCCGATCCAGTGTGGGAATTTGGCACGCGAGTATCCGGACATGGAGCCTTCAGACTGTACAGTTAATGAATCCAATTGAGATTGAGCGGCAGACTTTGACGGTGTTCCAGGAGGGATCGCAAGAGCGGATGGGAGACCAAATTGATAGCCACTAAACAACAGAACCAACGTAAAAACTACTAAAATCGATTTTTTAAACACAGGAATGCCCCCTACTTTTTTGATTATTTATGTACTAACACCTCCATTCAGGCGAAGGAGATAGTCATCGTTTTTAAGGCAAACAAGAGAATTAAGACACAACAAAGCCAGGTGCTCTCTTTTATGTATAGATGGTTCTTCGTTCCTTTTGTAAAGTGCGCCTTAAATCTAGCACACCTTTCAAACAATGTTCTATAGTTCAAAGACATAAAATCAAAGTTGGTTCATATGAGCTATTAGGCAATCTCTCATTTTTAAGTAGATGTTCCCTACAATTTTTACAAGCTTAATAAAAAACGTGACATTTGAATGATATGAAAAAAGCCAAGGGAACAACTCGCAGTTTTCTGATAATTTGTAGAGGGCGGAGTTTTTAACTTATTCCTATGCGATCTGCTGTCATACCAGTTCAGGTGGAGGGGGGTCAGGTACATGTCTGAACCCTTCCCCTCCAACTCATAATAAAAGGGAGTGCCAATGATTCAAATCATTAGCACTCCCTAAATATGATGCATGATGAGAACGATTTTTGCTATGCTATTCTCTCACTGTCTTCACAGATTCCTTAAAGTGATAACATGGCTATTAGAAAGAAGGGAGAAAGTATAATTGGGTAAATTTCTTTTTATTTTAACTAGGTTTGAGATGCAGCAGTTGACCGCAAGTTTTGTAGCGTTGATCGATAAGGAGCAGTCATAACACCTTTTTCCGTGATTATGCCTGAGATCAGCTCGTTTGGCGTAATATCGAAAGATGGGTAAAGAGCGTTCGTGCCTTCTGGGGCAATCGGTCGATTTTGAAAAGATGTGACTTCTGAAGCGTCACGAAACTCGACTTCGATGTCGCGACCAGCTTCTACATCATGATCGATCGTATGACTCGAAGTCGCTGTATAAAAAGAAACACCGTTCGCTTTGGCGGCTAGCGCATGCATATACGTTCCGATTTTATTCGCTAAGTCACCGTTCCCTGCCACCCGATCAGATCCAACGACGACCTTCTGCACCTTCCCTCGACTCATCAAGTAGCCAGACATATTATCTGTGATGAGCGTATGCGAGATGCCGAATTTCTTAAGTTCGTATGCGGTGATTCTCGCACCCTGTAGATATGGTCTTGTTTCGCACGTGTACACATGAATGTCTTTCCCTTGTTCATGAGCTTTTCGGATCACGGAAAGTGCTCGCCCCCCGTAGCCAGATCCTGCTAGGGCCCCGGAATGACAGTGCGTAAGAATAGAATCACCATCGTCGATCATCTCAGCACCATAACGTCCGAGCTCATGTTCAAACGCTAGCTGTCTTTCGAGAATCTCAATGGTTTTCTGCTCGATTCGATCGATGAGGTCTGAGCCTCCCCCTTTTGCAATAGAAAGCATTTCATCCACGGTTTTCATCAAGTTCACAGCCGTAGGGCGTGTTTGTTTTAGTAATATTCCTGTTTTGAGAACCTTCTGTGGATCGCCATTCGATTGAAGAGCCGCAAGATAGATTCCCCAAGCGCCGCATGTTCCGATCGCACCAGAGCCTCGGATGTTCATATTCTTGATTGCTAAAGTGAGATCCTTCACATCTGTTGTCGAGTAGACTTCAGATTCAAACGGTAGCTTCTTCTGATCGATGAAGTGAAGCTTTTCATTCTCAAACCAGACTGGTAACAGAAGCTCTTGATCTTGAAACGATCGAACTAACTCTTCTATTTGCAGCATATTACTCACCCTTTAAATGAATTTATAACGGTCTCTGGCATCGTCGCTTTCAACTGTTCGATGATGAAGGATTGCTTCGCGGTATCCTCTACGAGCGTTGCGATGTTATACGCTTTTTCGAGTGAATCTCCAACGGTACAAATTCCGTGCTCTTCCATCAAACATGATTTAATAGTCGGATACGTCTCGAAGAGTCGCGTTACGTTTTCAGCTAACTCTAGTGAACCGGATGGGGCAGCTCCTGCTATAGGAACATGTTCAAGGATTTTTCTTGCGGTAACAGTTGGAAGAGGAAGCTCTCGACCAAAGCAAGCATATCCGATCGAGTAGTTCGGATGACAGTGAACGACAGCATTTACATCAGGGCGAGTTTGATAGATACCAAGGTGAAAACGAAATTCTTTCGAAGGCGTTCCAAATCCTTCGATCACTTCGCCGTCCATCGATAGCAGAAGCACATCTTCAGAAGTGACTTCACCAAGACCAACACCTGAACGCTTGATTAAGATCGCGTCTCGACCTGGTACGCGCACACTGATATTTCCGCCTGTTGCTTGCGTTAATCCGCGACCATAAACTTTATGAGAAATATAAGCGAGTTCCTTTTTCAGCAGCATCTCATTCATATGCGATCCCCTCTCAATGGAAATTATAGTTGGATATAGCCTGCTCGAAATATGGTCTCAATTGATCTACCCGAACTAACGATTTCCGGCACCGATTCATCATCCCCTCGCGTCGTTCCCTTACTTTCCTAAGAACCTTCTTTTCATTGATCGTCAGAAGTTTTCCTTCTTTCACCGTCCATTTCCCATTAACCATGACAGACTTAACTGATTGACCGTTTTCCTGATGCACAAGCTGCGAGACCGCATCGTTAAGCGGGGACAACAAACTTGTCTTTCCATCTAGTAACACTACGTCTGCTAAATCGCCTTCTGCTATTCTCCCTAGCTCGGTTTCTTTTCCTAAAACGGTAGCACCTGACGTCGTCCCCATTCGAAACACAGCTTCCGAATCAAGCCAGGAGCTATAAGGTTGGTTCACGCGATGGATTAAGGCAGTCAGCCGCATTGCTTCAAACAGATGCTGATTCGATCCGCAGTTCGACCCATCCGTTCCAAGTGCAACGTCATCCTTTATAAAAGAAGGAATCGGAGCGACACCACTTCCAAGCAATAGATTACTAGCTGGATTATGAACGACGGAGACACCACGTTCTTGTAAAATCTCGATTTCTGAATGATCCAACCATATCGCGTGTGCGACGGAGAGCCGCTCATCGATCAACCCGGCTCGATCAAGGTAGCCGATGATACCACCATCAAAAGCCATGTCTCCCTTCAATCGTTGCGCCTTCGTTTCCAACAGATGAGTGTGAACTCGTAGACCTTCTGATTCCCTGAGCTCTTTACATATGGCTAACATCTCAGGTGAACAACGCTGTGGCGCATTCGGACCAAGTTGGATCTCAATTCTCCCATCCTGATTATGCCAGTTTGATAGAAGTGATCGATATAAACTCTTCATCTCAGTTGGATTTGAACCTTTCGATCTGTTTCTGAGTGAACCTGGAACGTATAGGTCGAAAAACTCCTCATCAGGAACATCATGCATCATCGGAGCGAACGCTACCCGCATGCCTGACTCTTCATATGCAGAAAGAGCTGGTTCCGATTTTCCGATATGGGGAAAATGATCGAGACAGCTTGTGACACCAGCCTTCATCATTTCGATACACCCGAGCAATACGGAGAGCGTAACATCTTCATCTTCGAGCGCATGTCCGTACGCAACCGTATAGAGTGTCCACAGCTCGAGTGGGAGGTTGTTCACAGTTCCCTTCAACACATTCGTATAAGAATGGTAATGACTATTCACCATTCCAGGAATAAGGATGTCGTTTTCAGCATCGATTACGTCATCAGCCTGTTGGCTCAGTTTTTCTAGCAAACTCGTATCATGCTCTGGTATCACGTGTGTGATCCGATCTCCTTCGATGAACACTGACCCTTTTTGGTTTCCGAACGAAGGATCATTCGAGACGATGAACGAATATTTGATAAGCGTTTTATGAGACATCGATCATTTATTCGCGACCGTAGCACGCTCGTACGCTTCAGGGCATGAACAGCTCTGTCTTCCTCCTGAGGCTTTGATCGCTTCTAGCATCAGTTCTTTCACTTTCTCCCGCTTGCTTTCACTAACCGCTTTGTGCGCTTTCAATGAAGGTTTTGTCTCGGTGACGCCAGGAGCCATATTCGTCGCGAGCGTGACGACGGCATAGCAGATGCCGAGTTCTCGTGCGAGCGATGCTTCGGTCGCATTCGTCATTCCAACAACGTCCATGCCCCATGTCCCAAAGAGCTGAACCTCTGCTTTCGTCTCATACCTCGGACCGTCTACGCAGATGAGTTTCGTTTCTTCACGGAGTGACTCATCGATCGCAATTGCTGATTTCCGGTACGCATCCTGTAGTTCTGGACAAAATGGCTCAGTAATATCGACGGAGAACTTGCCGTACGTTTTCGGACGCGTTGTGAAGTCAACGAATTGATCGAGGAGCGATAAGCTTCCGACCCCAATATCCGGATTGATCGCACCTACCGCGGAAAAGGCTAGAACGCGCTCGATCCCTAACTCTTTTAGTGCCATCATATTCGCACGATAATTAACGAACGGCGCGAGTGTATCATGAAACTTTCCATGCCTCGGGAGGAACGTCACTTCTTTTCCTTCATATATCGATTGAAAAACAGTTACATCTCCATACTCCGTACCTACCGTTTTCTCTTGCATACCATCTAGTAGATTATAAAATCCAGTTCCTCCTATGATCCCGATCTTCATCTATGAATAACCTCCTTTAAATTAATGCGCTGCTAACCGCGCGTTTTGATATGGAACGGTACAAGCACACTCTTTATTTCGTTCTAAGTCGCCAAGCGTTTGCAACACTAGGTCCTTCATCTTCCCTTTGTTTTCTTCTGCCACTTTCCGATGCGCTTCTAGATTCGGAGGCTTTTCCGCAAATCCCGTCGCCATATCGGTCGATAACGTGATGACAGAAAAGCAAAGGCCGAGTTCCCGTGCGAGCGCTGCTTCAGTCGTGTTAGTCATGCCGACAACATCCATGCCCCATGAACGAAACAGTTGCAGTTCATGTCGCGTTTCATAGATCGGACCATCTACGCCGACAAGCGTGACGTTTTCATGCATCGGTAATCCGAGCATTCTAGCAGCACCCTGGATCGAGGCTTTCATCTCGTTACAGAAAGGTTCTGTCATGTCGGCTGAAAACTCTCCATATGTTTGCTGCCTTCTTTTCGTCATATCGACGAATTGATCGAGTAGTGAAACAGATCCGACCTGAATGTCTGGATTGACCGATCCGACAGCAGAAACCGCTAGAACCCGCTCGACACCTACCATTTTCAATGCAATCATATTCGCCCGATAATTCACGTCAGGTGCTAATACGCCGTGCGTCGTCCCATGTCTCGGTAGAAAATAAACTTCTTTATTACCGTGCTCTCCTTTGAACAGTGTCACATCTCCATACGGAGTTGCCATGATAATGTCCTCTAGCGTACCGAATAAGTCATAAAAGCCCGTTCCACCGATTAATCCAACCTTCACTCGATCTTCCCCCTTCAATTAATTCGTCAATTTATCCATCAAAAAGGTTAAGCCATATGCGCCAAGCCATACCCCAAAGATAGCGACCACACCTGCGAGAACAGGTGGGGCAGGGATTGGAAGGCGAATCACTTTGAAGACGATCCCGATCAACACGCCGGCCAAAAGTGCTAGTAAGATTTCCTTCATGTCTTAGCCCCTGATACGGATTCCTTTTTCTCCTCTTGGTTCTTAATATTCGGCACCGGAAGCATGAAATCGAAATCGCACCCTTCATCAGCTTGCATTACACTACGACGGTATAGAAGCGGATAACCACGGTTGTAATCTTCGAACACTGGAGGTGTCCAGCGACTTTTTCTTTCCGCAAGCTCTTCTTTAGAAACGAGCAACTCTAGCTTTCGACTATCCACATCAAGTTCGATCCAATCGCCGTCCTCGATCAATCCGATTGGTCCTCCAACAGCAGCTTCAGGCGCAACGTGTAAGAGAACGGTTCCGAACGCTGTTCCGCTCATACGACAGTCCGATAGGCGAACCATATCTCGAACGCCCTGTTTCAGAAGTTTATCCGGAATCGGAATCATGCCCGCTTCTGGCATACCTGGTGCTCCGACCGGCCCAGCGTTTTGTAACACAAGTACGCTCTCAGGGGTCACATCGAGATCCGGGTCGTTCACACGCTCAGCCATATCGTCAAGAGAAGTAAATACAACTGCTTTTCCTTTATGCTTTAGAAGTTCCTCCGTTGCAGCTTTCGGTTTAATGATTGCACCATTCGGCGCTAAATTCCCTTTCAATACTGCAATGCCACCTTCTTTATGTAGTGGATCATCGAGTGGACGGATAATATCACGATATACCTCATCGATTTCAATATCCGCTAAGTTCTCTCCGAGCGTCTTCCCAGTACCCGTTAGTTGGTCTGTATGAAGGATCGGCGCTAGCTCTTTCAACACGGCAGAAATGCCCCCAGCATAGTACAGATCCTGCATCTGGTACTTCCCAGCGGGTCTCATGTTCGCAAGAAACGGCGTCGTTCTGCTGTGCTCATCGAAATCAGCAAGCGTTAATTTGATGCCTAGTCGTCTTGCGATTGCGATCAAGTGGATCACCGCGTTCGTCGATCCTCCTACAGCCATCAGCGTTTTAATCGCATTATGGAACGATTCCTTCGTCATAATATCTGAAGGTTTGATCCCCGCTTTGACAAGGCGAACAATCGCACGACCTGTTTCCTGGGCGATCCGCATCCGCTCATTTTCAGTTGCCGGCGTTGCAGCTCCTCCAGGAAGCATCATTCCCATCGCTTCCGCACACGCTGCGATCGTACTCGCAGAGCCCATCACCATACAGTGGCCTGCTGTTGGGGCAAGACGTTCATTGATCTCCCCTATTTCTTCTTCATCGACTGTGCCCGCTTTGTATTCCTGCCAGAAAAAGCGACAATCAGAACAAGCTCCAAGCGTTCTTCCTTTGTAATGACCGTTATTCATCGGTCCACCCGTGAAGAGAAGCGCAGGTTTATCCGCACTCGCAGCTCCCATGAGTTGTGCTGGAGCCATCTTGTCACAACCACCGATCATAACGGTTCCATCGATCGGTTGAGCGGTGATCATCTCTTCGGTATCCATCGCAACGAGATTTCGGTACAGCATAGTCGTCGGACTCGTGAACATTTCACCGACCGAAATCGTTGGAAACTCAAGCGGCGTACCACCTTCCATAATGACACCACGTTTGATCGCTTCCACCATCGGCTTCACATGACTATGACAACGATTAATCTCACTGAAAGTATTACAAATGCCGATCACCGGCTTGTTATAGTCTTCCTTGTCATGTCCAAGATGACGACTGAACGCCATTCTAATAAATTCACTGAATCCAGCATCTCCGTAAGAAGTTTGTGACTTCGTCAATTGTCTCCACCTGCGCTTTCTTTGAAATAGTTCAACTCTCCGTCTTCTGTAAAAGCAATCGGTTCTGGGGCTGATACGACGTCTATTTGCTCTCCTGCTTCCTCAATCACATTATGTGAAAGGTACAGCGTTTCAAGGTCAAGCGTGTTTTCAATAATGGCTATGCGTAACGATGATGGATCTTCAACTGCCAAACTTTCGACCGCCGTCTTCACGAGTTCTTGATCCGTATCGAGTACCATCGGGATCATCGCGCGCTGGACATACGTACTTGTCAAACAGTTCAAATACGTTTTCTGTCGATCGATCTTTTGAAACAACCGCTCCGTCGTCACATCTGCTAATCCAATTCCGGTCGCATTTCCGTGCGAGGAATCATCAAGATCAAGGACGCCGATCCGTTTAAACGAAGGCGTCTCGGGCTCAGGTACCCCGAAGATCTTTGTCCTACCGAGCACGTTCGTATCCATTCCGGTTCCACTGAAGTTCTTGCCCATCTTTTTTACAACCAACACATCTAATTCATTGACTGGAATCATTGGAAAGTAGTCTCTCGAATGAAGTAAAAGCTCCCGCTCTCGTTCAAGAATCGACTCTGGTCGAATTACTTCTAGATGAGCCGTTTCATCATAGCTGTTCTCCACGATCGCGATTCCAGCAAGAATCTTACCGGTATCGATCATCCCTCTTCCAACTTCTTGAATGGTCTTCGACATGTTCGGTGGCCCCTGGCGATGCAGCTGGTTCGCCCCTTTTGCTTTCCCGAGACCAACCGTAATCATCTTCAGTAACCCACTTTCATTCGGACCGCGGAATGCGGTATGTAACTTCACCCGGTTCATCACGATGATGCCATCCGAATCAGAGGCTAATCGATCACAATAAAGGATAAATCCACTTTCTGTCGTTCCTATCTCGACGACCGTTGAAGAAGTGCGGACGGGACACCCAATCGCTTCCTCTGTGAATCCGAGGCTTTCGAGCACATCCATCTGCCCTTCAGGCGTCCCACCGCCATGACTACCCATCGCACCGATGATAAAAGGTTCTGCGCCATGACCTTTCAAATAATCGACTACCGTTTTGACGATGCTGACGCGATTGGAGATGCCACGACTACCTACAGTAATTGCGATTCGATCCCCGCTCTGAACAGTAGGGAGCTGATTTCGCAGCTCCTCTGTCAGATGTAGCGCGATGTTTTCGATTTTCTCAGAAGGAAAACGCTGTTTCACCTTCACCATCTCTGGATATGTCATTATCAATTCTCCTTTTTAC
This sequence comes from Bacillus sp. N1-1, assembly GCF_009818105.1. Lineage (NCBI taxonomy): Bacteria > Bacillati > Bacillota > Bacilli > Caryophanales > Bacillaceae > Bacillus > Bacillus sp. N1-1. Next base: position 1,325,002 of record NZ_CP046564.1, on the reverse strand, counting down.
AGCTTGTCTGAAAGGGCGACAGAGACGTACTTCATCTCAAGATATTCTTTGATTCCTTCATGGCCACCCTCTTTGCCAAGACCGGATTCCTTGATTCCACCAAACGGCGCTTCTGCGGTACCAGGGAACACATCGTTGATCCCGATGATTCCGTACTCAAGCTTCTCCATCACCTTGATCGCTCTGTTCAAGCTATTTGTGAACAGGAATGAAGCCAAACCGTAGTCAGTATCATTCGCTGCCGCCACCGCATCTTCATCTCGGTCGAACGTCTGGATCGGAACGACGGGTCCGAACGTTTCTTCCGACATGATCTTCATGTCGTTCGTTACGTTCGATAGAATCGTAGGTTCAAAAAAATACCCGCCTGGACCTTCCCACTGCTTACCTCCAGTCAGCAGAATCGCACCTTTCGATAGCGCATCTTCGACCTGATCTTTCACTTTATCGAGGCCGCTATGATCGATAAGAGGTCCAACATCAATCGATTCATCGGCTCCGTTTCCTACTTTCAGCTCCCGAACTTTCTTCTCGAGCTTCTCGACGAACACATCGCGTACGCTTGAATGAACGTAGAGTCGGTTTGTACAAATACACGTCTGGCCGCAATTTCGATATTTACTCGCGATCGCTTGATTGACTGCTAGATCAAGATCTGCATCCTCAAATACGATGAGCGGAGCGTGACCACCGAGCTCAAGCGCAAGCTTTTTCACAGTCTGTGCACTATTTTCCATCAGAAGCTTTCCGACTTCAGTCGATCCAGTGAACGTCACAAGCCTCACTGCAGAGCTATCCATGATCTCTTTACCGATTTCAGCTGCATCACCGACTACGATGTTCAATACACCCTTCGGTAGCCCAACTTCTTCAAAGATCTTCACGATCTCGATCGCAGTCAGAGGCGTTTGCTCTGCTGGTTTTAGTACAATCGTACAACCAGCAGCAAGAGCTGGACCGACTTTTCTTGTTATCATGCCCGCTGGGAAGTTCCACGGCGTGATCGCTGCGACAACACCGATCGCTTTTGGTACGACCCATAGTCGTTTATTCTTCTTAGAAGATGGAATCATCTCACCATACACACGGTTCGCTTCTTCTGCGTACCAGAGGAGGAAGCTTGCCGCGAACTCGATCTCTCCGCGCGCTTCTTTTAGAGGCTTTCCTTGCTCTTCAGTGAGAATAGCCGCTAGCTTTTCCTTTCTCTCAAGCATGAGATGATAAGCTTTATACAGATAAGTTGATCGTTCTCTGGCCGTTAACTCGGCCCAGGGTTCGAATGCTGCTTCAGCGGACTCAATCGCTTGCTTTGCTTCCTTCGTTCCGCCTGATGGAATCTCTGTAATCTTCTCTCTTGTCGCAGGATTAAATACCTCGAGCTTTGACTCTGATGAAATCCATTCGCCGTTGATGAACATACCTTTCGTTGTATCGACTTCGATCATAGTATGATTCCTCCTTAACCTTTAACTGTTGTATTCTCTGTCATCGATGGGAACCAGTAGTCTTTTTTACGTTCCTTTTTCAATTGATCCCATTCAGCTAAGATTTGGACTGCTAGATTTGCGACGCGGATACTTTTCTCTACACCACCGTACGAGAATTCATCACGGATTCGATTCGCAACAACCGTACAAACAGATCCAGCTCGTAAGCCGTATAGTCCAGCTAGCGTGAAGATCGTCGCAGCTTCCATTTCAAAGTTCATCACGCCCGCTTTGTTCAAATCCTGTACTTTATCTTTGAAGAACGATTGTTCATAGCCATTCAAACCTGTTCGCCCTTGCCCGCAATACCAAGATGCCGTTGAGCATGAAACACCAACATGGTATGTATAACCAAGTCGCTCTGCAGCTTCTACTAGCGCTGACGTCGCTTCATAATGAGCGCTCGCCGGATAGCGATCATCTACGTAGAACTGGCTTGTTCCATCGTGTCGAACTGCACCTGATGAAATGATGATATCGCCTGGATCGATATGTTCCTGAATCGCAGCTGTCGTTCCAACTCGCAAGAACGTATCGCCACCTAATGCTGCAAGTTCCTCAAATGCACTTGCCGTTGATCCACCACCAGCTCCTGTTGAACAAGCCGTGATGCCAACTTCGCCAACTTTTCCGCTGAACGTACGGTGCTCACGATAGTTTGCAATTTTACGAGATTCCGTCCACTCGTCACCGATCATATCCACGCGATCTGGATCACCCGGCAACAGTACGTATTTCTCAACGTCGCCTTCTTTACAACGGATGTGATACTGTAATCCTTCGTCCATTACCGGTTTCGATGCGTTTGATTTCCAATTAGTCATTTGTAAACCACCTCATTCATATTTTTTACTACAATAGAGCTGTTTTCCGTGAACTCAAGGACAGGAGCTAAGTCTGATAGGTTTTCGACTGAACATAACTTGATATCTTCCTTGCATCCGATTCGTCTCATCGTTTCTCCACTACCAGAATCCTCGAATGCTTCAACAGTGCCTGGATACCTTTTTAACAGATGACTACTGATCTTCCCGGAATCCTTAACAAGTGGGACGCGGTTCAACGCTTCCGCAGCCTCTTTTCCATACTCAAGCAATATCCCTGCTGTGTAGGCATCATCGAGCGCTGCGATCTGACCGTTCTCACGCCCAGCACAAACGATGATGACACCTACTCCAAGATCATTCGCCATGTGAACAGCTTTGTCCATCACTGCTTTTGCATTTCTGAGTGAACCGACTAGCACGTGCTGGTTACCAGAATTCCAAAGCGTGAACCCAGCAAGCGTGCCATTCGTTGTTTTTAAAATAACCCGCTTGCCAGTCAGGTCCATCGAATTGATCGAGATCAGCGATGGGCTAAACTGTGCATGTTCGGACACATTGCCGTATACATCTTCCGCACAGACAAGCGTTTTCTGATCTACGCCGACTTTCTTTAAAGTACACTTTTCATCGTCGGTCAAAATAATTTCTGAACAACCCTGGTCAAGCATAGTCACCATCGCGGTCGTCGCTCTGAGTACGTCGACGAGAACACACACTTGAGGAACATCTTCCTTCACTTCTTTCGGCATGTAGGCGACTTCAAACTTCATTTCTTCCATCCATAGATCTCCCCCTTCATAGTAATTTCATGGATAGTAAGGTAACCGTGAGGGCGCACCAGGCAACGCCGAATGTGATGCCTTTCGGGTTGTAGTTGATCGTCCGGATATACGTCCGGTCCTGGTAAGCTCCGTACCCCTTCGCTTCCATCGTGTTCGCAGTCGTCCTAACGCGTCGGATCGCTCCCATTAGAAGAGGTAACGTAAATCGCTTCAAGTTCTCAACTTTGTTCTTCAACCCTTTTTGCTTCCCTACCCCTCGAATCGTCTGCGCAGCTTCGATGACTTTCGCTTCTTGTTCGAGCGTAGGTACGAAGCGTAAAGCAACGAAGATCGAATACGCATAGCGATAAGGAACTTTCATCTTTTGTGTTAAAGAGATCACGATATCCCTAGGATCACTCGTTGCAACAAAGATAAGTGATGTTGTAAAAATCGTTAAGATTCTGATCGTGATCGCAAGCGCGAAATCAAGCGATTCGGAATAGATCGCGATCGGCCCCAGATTGTAGAGCAGTGTTTCACCTGGAACTAAAATCACCTGTAAAACGAAGAATCCAATACTAAACAACAGCATGATCCATATTCCTCGAAACACAAATCCAAGACTTAATTTTGCAGCGATCAGCGCGACCGTGAGAATCACTGCGAACAACAGGAGCTGAGGAATGGCCGTCTCATAGATGAATACGAGGATTGAGATGCAAACCATCCATACAAGCTTTGTCACTGGATCAAGGGAGTGCATGAAAGACTTCTTCTCATAAAATTGGAACGCTAAGCTCATAGGACTTGTTTCACCCTCTCTTGGGTTAGTAGAAAATCATCTATCGTGATCACAGCTTCATCCATCAAGGATGGAATTAACCGCTTAGCGAGAAGCGAGATCGGTGGCTCGATCAACGACGCTTTCGTCAACACGTCTTCATTCATGAAGAGTCGCTTCACATCTCCGTCATAGATTAGTTCACCTTGGTGCATGACGAGTGCTGAATCGGCCCACTTACAAACGAGGCGAATGTCGTGCGTAATCATAATCACCGTCTTGCCCTGCTTTTGGAGATCTTTACAAAGCTCTAGTAGCCTTGTAGCACTCGCATAATCCTGACCAGTGGTCGGCTCATCAAGAATGACGATATCCTGACCTAAAATAAGGGACGCGATGACACTAAGTCGTCTTTTTTCTCCACCACTCAGCATGAACGGATGCTTAGCTTTCTGATCTAAAAGGTTAACGTCCATGAGTGCTCGTACACCTTGTTCTTGAATATCATCAGGCAGTGGATCGTCACCCTCGATGCCATGCTTTACTTTCAAGCTGTAGATTGCTTCTTCAAACACATTGTCCGCTACGAATTGATGTTCAGGGTTTTGAAACACGTACCCGATATCATCTGTCATCGAAAGAAGGTCACGCTTGAACGTATCGTTTCCTTTTAAGAAAACCTTGCCTTTAGGCGGACGGATGATTCCCATCAAATGCTTAACCAGCGTTGTTTTACCGGAGCCATTCGTCCCTAGGATCGTAACGAAGTCTCCTTTTTTAATCGAAAAGTCAATGTTCTTTAACGCTTTCGTGCCGTTTGGATAATGGTAATCAAGCCCCTTCACCCTCAATACTTCAGGCTGCAATTGTGGAACACCTTTTGAACCTTGAGACGAAGCTTCCGATTTCCACCTTCCTTCAAGTTCTTGCACCGCATCCTCAACGGAGATCGGGAAACGATCGAAAATCATACCTCTCGCTTTCAGCCGAATCGCAAGTTCTGAAATCTCTGGTACCCATACGCCCATTTCAGTTAGTTGGTCGATCGATGATTCCAACACTTTCTGAGGTGTTCCGGATTGAATGATCGTCCCGTCCTCCATCACAACTACACGATCGACGAGATGCATAATGTCATCGATTTTGTTTTCTACAACGATGATCGTATGACCAAACTCCTTATGTAGCACCTGAAGTAGGTCAAAAATATCTTTTGTCGCTTGCGGATCAAGATTTGCCGTCGCATTATCGAGTACTAAGATTTGTGGTTCCATCGCGAGTACCGATGCGATGCCGACCTTTTGCTTCTGTCCACCAGATAACTCGAAAACTTTGCGATTTTCAAATCCAGTCATCCCAACCTTATCAAGGCAATTCTGGATACGCCCACGAATTTCAACAGGATCGACCTTCAAGTTCTCAGGTGCAAATGCGACTTCATCTTCTACATAGATGTTACAAAGCTGAGCGTCAGGGTCCTGGAATACAAGTCCCATACTCGTGGATAAATCTTTTAAATCGAGTTCGAGTACGTTCTTCTGATCCACGTTGATTTCTCCACCGATTCTGCCTTCCATCACGTTTGGAATAATTCCGTTGAACGTTTGACAGAGGGTACTCTTTCCACAACCACTCGGACCAACGATTAAGACAAACTCACCTTCATTGATTTCAAGGGAGCAGTCTTTCAAGACAGGCTCCGTCTCATCTTCATAAATGTAAGTAACGTCTTTAAGCTGAATGATGGGTTTCATCCGCATCAACTCCCTTCTTCTGCTGTTTATGAATGCTGAATCCTTTCAAGATATCCGTACGCACTAGCAAGTCACCGATCATTTTACTCAACCAGCCTGAGAGGATTACTCCACTGAGACAACGAACGGCGAATGCGATGAGAAGGATTGTCATGCCCCACTTGTAATAACCGAACCAGAAGGCAGCGATGATGAACCAAAGCGGTACAGCAAGGAGTCCAGCGACAGCCGTACTAAACCAGTCCCAACGCTTGTAGCGAAATAGCATGAATCCTAGCTCGACACCGAGTCCGTCCGTCATGGCTGCCGTCATAGAAATCAGTCCGTTCGGATTTCCTGAGATGATCTGAACCACACCAGCAAGTGTTAACGTGAAGAAGGCTGCCCCAGGCTTTCGAATGATATATGCTGCAAGAACCCCAGAGATACTATAAAGACCTAACGTGATCGATGTGAGAACCGGACCACCTAGAGCAGTAAGAAGCTGATTTAACATGGCAATGTACGTCATGGCAACGCCGTTCACGATGGCGAGGATTGCCATCAAGACGATATCGACCGTTGTAAGCCCTTTCATTTTTCTGCTAGTCGAAACTGCTTGTACTACTTTACTCATTTAAGTTTCCTCCCCTTTGTTAAACCCAAATGTAAACCCCTAAGTATACCCACAGATTTTTCAGTACACCTCCTTTTAACCTCTTTTTCGAATGGCATTGAACTCAAAATTGTCACTTAAATAGTAACTGTCTGAATATAAGACAGGTTTTCCTGTATTGGAGTAGTGCGTTTGTTTCAGTAGTAGAAGAGCACTTTGTTCAGTAAGTTTAAGCTTGTTAGCCATTTTCTCATCACTGATGACCGCTTTGATCGAACAGACTGAGAACGAGACGTTAAGGTCAAAATTCTCGAGAAAATCGAGTAGAGACTCGTAATAAATCTCTTGGTATTCATGTTCCATCCCTGAACGGTAAGGAATGTAATCCTCTACATAGACCACGGGATCATCATTTGCAGTCCGTACTCGTTCAATATAGAAGATTTCATCTTGTCCTTCCTCAAGTGATAGAGTCTTTTTCATTTCTGTTGAAACCGGTAAAACTGATGAGTGTACATTCACAGTTCCAGGATTGTACCCGTGCGCTTTAATGATGTTCGTCGAGCTCTCCAATGTAGAAATGTTTGTTTTTAAGCTGTTTTTCGATCCGATGACGAAGGTTCCTACTCCTTGCCTACTAAATAAAAACCCTTCTTGTTCTAACGTACGGATCGCTTCACGAATTGTATTTCTACTTACTCCTAATTCTTTGGATAACTTTTGCTCTGAAGGAATCTTGTCCATCGGTTCTAAGTTGTCGTTGATCAATTCATAAATCATATCTCTAGCTTGAAGATACAAGGATCTGGTTGCCAATTTCATCAAAATCACCACTTTTTTGTAAATTGGAACAACCTCCTACGTCGGTCGTCCTACAAGTATTATAATCATAATTTTCTAACTATTACAACACGAAATTTCAAATTTATCTGATTTTTTAAAATATAATAATAATAATCTCCAGTTAGATTACAAAAATTGATAAATATTGGAATTAGACGTTGGGATTCAGACTTGCTTTGCCCATCTATCGCTCCCCTTCAGGCACAAAAAAGACCCCCCAATCGGGAGTCATTCTTCGACATATGGGATTGTTAATGGCCCTAACGGCAGAACCGCAACAGTCATGTCTTCCCCATACGTTTTCTTTAGTTCTTCTAGTGTATCTTCAATATTAGGCATCGGTTTCAACATTGCACCTGTGACCTGTTCATCTGTTAGCTTTGAGTGCACATACACATCAGCCCACACTTGAATAACCGCTTGCTTCTGTACTTGCCATTGATCAAACATTTTAAATTCTGGATTGTTGATCATCTCCAGTAATTCTTCCGGGCTTTCGGCCATTTCGAAGATTTTCGAGTAATTCCCATGACTTGGTAAGCCATCCGAACATTCCGAAGCCACCAGGATGGCTCCACCTTCTTTAACGATCTTATGAGCTGCACTCATCCCTTTTACCGCCTGATACAAATTTTGATCAAGAGGATAGCCAGAATTTGAGGTAATCACAACATCAAAACGTTCTTCACATTTGATCATCGCATGTTCTTTAGCAAACTCACAACCTCTGTCATGTGCTTCGTATAACTCACCAGCGAATACCGCTGTAATGTCTTTTTCCCGATTAAGTGTTACGTTCAGCATAAAATCCGGTTTACACATTCCGTTGATTTCACGGGTCATATCCTGAACAGGATTGTCGACCATATTCCCCCATGTAGCGAGGGGATCACCGATCATTCGTGCATTATGAAATGTCATAATCGTTTCGATTCCAGCAATGCCTGGCATGATCCCTTTTGGTCCACCAGAGAAACCTGCAAAGAAGTGAGGTTCAATGAATCCAGTTACTATTTTGAAGTCAGCTTCTACGTAATCCTTATTTAAATAGACATCGCATCCAAATGAACTTTCACCCACGTTAACAAGCGTTTCTTTTTCGTGGCACTGGTTATTGACGATACGGATATTATCAACGACCCATTCGCCTAGCATTTGGATAAATTCATCACGCGTCTGATCTCTATGCGTCCCAGTTCCATTAATAATCACGAAGTTCTCAAGCGGAACGTGATTTAACTCCTCAATGAGCAGAGGGACCAGGATATGATTCGGTGTAGGTCTCGTAATATCACTTATTGCAATGGCAACTGTATCCGAAGACTTTACCATCTCTTTTAATGGAGGTGTTCCAATGGGATTTCGAAGAGCATCCGTTATCTCTCTATTCGTGTCCTGCAAGCCAGCCATGTTTGTTGGTTCAACTACGAAGGAGTTATCGGGAAGCTGAATTGAAAGATTATCTTTTCCATAAAGTAATGTTGTTTTCATCTCTTACCCCTCACTTATCACAATCTTATTTTAATTCTGATCTTTCCTAATTCTATTAAAACATAGAGTGAAACTTTCAGCAGGATCCCTTTCTGATGGTTAGTTGAATCCATCGGACCTTTAGTGACACTCCCCCACCTTCAACTTGATTCACTTTCATTTCTAAATGGGGGGTTTACTGTCAGTTAAGGGTGGGATTCATGAAGAAATGGACTGACTCTAAATAAGTCAGTCCATCTGTTTTTATGCAGATTGGACCTTTTTATCAGGATTAGATTCTTTCAATTGTTCCGACTCCATTCTTCCATCGATCCCTTTACTACGTTGATAACGATCGACTAGAATCACGGCGATAGGACAAAGGATCGCTGTCGTTAGAGTTGCGATTGAGATCTGTGCTGTTGCTATAGCTGCAACACTTTGAAATGAAGCAGCTTCACTCGCCGACATCATCCCTGAACTTCCAGCTACCCCAGCTGCAGCTGCAATCGCTGCAGGAGTAGCAGCCGCATTCCCAGCAGTGGAAGCCTCAGATACTGGTGCAATGTAACTCTTTTCTTTAAATAGTTTAAATACTAGAATGCCTGCCCCACCTGTGAGTACGGTCGTGAGAACTCCTATCGTTAATCCAGCAGCTACCACTTCTGGATTAAAGAAGTTAGCAAGATTCATACCTGCCCCTAGTGCAAATGCAAAAAACGGAACGGGTAGAATTTCACCAGGTTTGAGAAATTCTCTAATCTCTTCGTCTAAATTTCCAAGAAGCATTCCTATTCCAATTGGAAGAAGAACAGCGATAAAGGCAATAATCGGGAAGCTAGATCCTAGTAATCCGAGTGCTAGAAGGGTTAAGAACGGTCCATCATTAAGTGAAAGAATGGCAACCGCACCGACATCAGATCGGTTTCCATACTGACTTGTTAAAGCAGCGTACATGCCACCATTACCGTTTGTCATACCAGCGATAATCGCAAGTGTAGATAGTCCAAATAAACCTGACATCGGATCAAAGAAATAACCAAACAACAGACCAACCGTCAAACCAGTCAGATATTTTGTAACGGTTAGCAATACCCCTTTTTTAAGTGCTACTCCACCAATTCTTAAATTCATTTGACTTCCCGCAGAGAACAGGAATAGCGCAATTAATACAAGCGCACCATTCTTGAAAAGGGCTTCTGAAAACCCTCCTATTCGGAGCATTTCATAAAAACCTTCATCTGTAGGTGCAACACCTAGTGACTTTAATGCATTCATGATGAAAGGAAGATGCATCTGGTCGATCGTGTTAACAAGTGCACCAAACATAAGTGGAACGACCATTAAACCGCCTGGAACTTTCTCAATCGTCTTTTTAATTTTCATCAAACTGAACCTCCTTGTAGTTGTGGAACATGATTATGAAAATAAGATCGAACGACTTGTTCTGTACTTTTTTCTAATAAAAACGACGCTTCCTTTATGGCTGTTTCTAACTTCATTGGGCTGTTTACAATACTGTGCGCACTCACAATTCCAAACTGATAAAGCAACTCAATTCCTGGTCCAATCGATCCAGCCATCACAATAGTTGGAACACCAAGGTTTTGGGCAGTCTGAGCGACCCCCATTGGCGTTTTACCTGATGCTGTTTGTGAGTCCACTTGCCCTTCCCCTGTGAGCACAAGATCAGCTTCTACGAGGTTTTCTTTCAGCTTTGTATAGTTAATAACCACATCAATCCCTCGTTCCACCCTTGAAGGAAAGAACGCTTGGAAAGCACCGCCAATTCCTCCCGCTGCACCTGCACCAGGTTTGTCATGAATCTGAATCCCTGTCGTTTCCTCGACTTTGTCTGCCCAGTGTGTCAACTGGCTATCTAAAAGGGCCACGTCCTCCTGACTCGCCCCTTTTTGCGGTCCAAATACGTGCGATGCCCCATTAGGACCAATGAGTGGATTTTCCACATCCGAAGCTATAAGGAAGGAACTCTCCTTAATTCGCTCATCGAATCCTTTGGCATCAATCCTATGAATATCTCTTAAACTACCTCCACCAAAGCCTACAGATTGTCCCTTTTCATCAAGAAGATGTAAGCCTAGTGCCTGTAACATTCCAGCCCCACCATCGTTTGTAGCAGAGCCTCCGATTGCTAGAATAAAAGTTCTGTACCCTTCATCAAGAGCATGTCTAATTAGCTCTCCAGTACCAAAGGTTGTTGTAATTAGTGGATTTAATTTCCCTTCTGGCACAAGAACAATTCCCGAGGCGCTCGCCATTTCGATAATACAAGTCTTATTGTCACCAAGAATGCCGTATGTTGCTTCCACTTTGTCTCCAATTGGACCCTTTACTTGAACTTGTTTCGTAAAACCATCTGTTGCATCGACAAGTGTTTCGAGCGTCCCTTCCCCGCCATCCGCCATTGGAATTAACGACGTATTTGCCAAAGGATACGCATTTTTTACTCCCCGATCGATGGCCGTAGCTGCTTCCATTGCTGTCAGACTACCTTTAAATGAATCTGGTGCGATGACGATCTTCAAAATAATTACCCCCTCAGAAAGCGCTTTCATTCGTTATACCCAATTATACTTGCAAGTACGAATCATTTCGTTGTGTACTCCATACAAAAAAGAGGGTGATTTTTATGAATTTTTCGTCTATTATAGCTAGAGGAGGGTTTTTATGTTAACAAGAGCTATTGCCAAAACGATTGTCCTTGAGACATCAAACAGATTAAACCGCAATATCAACATTATGAACGAGCAGGGTGTCATTATTGCTTCAGGAAATATGGAGCGTATCGACCAAATTCATGAAGGTGCACTTGAGGTCATTAAAAGTAAAGCACCACTCTCCATTTCCTCTGATGAAGAAGGAAAATGGAGGGGTGCCCAACCCGGACTTAATTTACCAATCTCGTTCCAAAATCAGGTGGTAGGAGTCATTGGCATCACAGGAAATCCAGAAGAAATGGGTGATGTTGGAGGTCTTGTGAAAATGGCGACAGAATTAATGATCAAGCAGGAATTCATCGCCAGGCAACTGGAATGGAAACAGCGCACAAAAGAAATGATTGTGGAGGAATTGCTTAAGCCAGTCCCGTCATACGAACAGATTGAAAGGGGATTAGAACTACTAGATACAAAGCTTCCAACCCCTTTTACCATCGTCATCATACATATGAGCGAACGCTCGATTCCGAACCAAACCATCGTGGAACGAATTGAAAACCTTTTCAATGATAATTACGCTCTTGTAGGATTTATTAACGTTAATCGTTTATTTATCGGACTATGCGGTGTAGATGAATACAATGTCAAAAAACTAATCAAGCGTATCTCTTTAGAAATGCACCATTTATCCCTTCCATTCCGTATGGGGATAAGCAATCCATTCTCCACACTTGAAGGGTTTAGTCAATCGTATGACGATTGTGAGTTAGCCTTTGAAATAAGCGATTCAAACAAAAAGATCGTATTCTTTGAAGACGTAGAACCACAAGCGATTCTCTATCAAATCAATGAAAATGTTGCTGAACGATTTAAAAACAGGGTTATTAATAAAACCTTATCGAAATATAGCGATACGCTTTCATTTCTTTTTAAAAACAATCTCAATATCCAACAAACATCTGAGGATATGTACATTCATCGAAATACACTCATCTATCGGATCAATAAAATCAAGCAGGACACAGGCTATGATCCAAGGGAATTTAAAGATGCACTTACCTTACAAATGGCGATTTGGATTCATCAAAGATCGAATACTAAAGAATAGCAAAGAAAAGAATGGCTTGTTGATAGACTGCTAGCTTCACCACACGCTATACATATAGTACACACCAAACAGCATGCTAACAACACCGGTAAACCTTGTGAGATTGTTGTTAATCCTTACTTTATGTTTGCTAAGAACAAATGGTATCCCTATGAGTGTCGTAAAACAAAGCATACCTATCACTGTGCCAGCACCAAAAACCAGCATGTAGAGAGCTCCTTCGCCAACTGTATCGACCGAAGACATCGTTAAGAGGACCATCGCTGCGCTTCCTGCAAGACCATGAACAAATCCTATTGCCGTTGATTTCAAAAATGGAGAATTCCTATTCTTTGTATGAGATTCAGAGTGTTTTGTTAACATCAAGACACTCTTAAATCCAAGATATACGAGCATGACGCCAACTAGAAATTCCATCCAGACGGCCCAAATTTCTGGTATATCCCCCTTCATCATAATAACGATCATACCGACAATAAAGAGTGTCATCGTATGACCAATCCCCCAAAAAACACCAGCTAACGATGAGCGCCACCATTTCTTTGTTTCACTTGCAATTGTTGATACCGCTATGACATGATCAGGTTCAATGGAATGTTTAATCCCTAAGATAAGACCTAGAAACAATACCGAAGTTAAACTACTAATCATCTCTTCACTCCTTTCTCCTAGTAAACACACACAGAAAAAAGGTAGTTCCTCACTGTTTTCTCCAGCAAGTCTACCCCTTATCCGGAAGTGCGTCTACTTTACATTATAGAAAATACCCTTCTTCATCAAACGTCATTTCTGTTGGCTCTTCGATCACTTCAATATTCGATTGATCTTTCAATTCATGATAAAGAACTTCTGATACAATCATTTCTCCAATATGAAGCGTATTAGGAATACGAACGAACCTTGTCTCCTCATCCTTCACTCCCCACGTTGCGCGAAGTGCTGCAGTTAATGCATCCCTGTCGCTATCGAGGACAATCGGTATTTTGGCGCGATCTAGAAATGTACTGGTAATGACATTTTCGTTCATTGCTTTCATATCAATCTTCTCAAACAAACGCTTCGTTGTCAGATCGGCTAGACCAATTCCGAGCGCGTTACCGTGGCTTGCCTCACTTAAGTTAGAAGCAATTAAGTATTTTACACTTGGCTTCTCAGGCTCTTCTACACCAAGGACGCGTATGCGACCAATGATATTTGTATCCATGCCAGTTCCACTGTAATTCTTACCGATTTCATCGACAACTAAGATATCAATCTCATCGATTGGTAAACTCGGCATTAACTCAAATGCTCTTCTGAGGAGTTCCCTTTCTCTTTCCTGAATCTCTTTAGGCTCCATCACTTCAATGATAGCCGTTTCTTCAAGGGCATTCTCAACCACCGCTATGCCATACAAGGTGTTAGAGTTCGCAATGGCTACTTTCCCTACCTCAGGCATCATATCTCGGATTCCCTTAATACCATAAGTATGGAGGGCAAGCGCCTGTTTGTGTTTTCCCATTCCGATTGAAGCCATTTTCAATACGCCACTTTCTATATCTTTCTTAAAATCGGTATGTGGCTTCACTCGGTTCATTACAATGATACCATCAGCGTGATACGCATGCTTATCAATGTAGACTGGGATACCAGCAGAAGTTTCACCAATCTCAACGACTTCCATTGAAGAGCGAATTTCACATCCTGTTGTTTCTTCTGTAACATTTAATCCTTCAAGCACTTCAACTTGCCCTTCAGCCGTTGCACCACCGTGACTGCCCATCGCTGGAATGATAAACGGTGTAGCTCCACGCTTTTTGATTTCTTCCGCTATGCTTTTTACAATTAAATCGATGTTCGCAATCCCTCGACTCCCAACTGTAATTGCAATTTCCATACCTGGCTTTATTTTTTGATTTGCTTCAACGGTCTGAAACTGTTCTTCGATTACTTTCGATACATCTGTAATACTTTCCACTTCGAATTTCTGCCTAATTTTCGCAACTTTCGGAAATGCCATCCTTCCCACCCCTTTTCAAGATTGTTCACTACGTATCCTGGACTCTGTTTATTATCATGCCCCTACAATCGTATAATTCACCATCACTTATACCTTAACTCGTCCCTTACACAAAGGATAGCAAGAGACGATACAAGCTGTCTCTTGCTATATGATTTTATTCAGTTAATCGATCTACTAAAAAGTGACTAGACAACTTTTGTCGGTGCTAGCTCATACGCCATACGGATTGCTTCTTTTAAAGATTTCTCATCAGCAATGTTTTTGCCAGCGATGTCAAAGGCAGTCCCATGGTCAACGCTTGTACGAATCGTCGGAAGTCCAACCGTAATGTTTACACCTGACTCTAGTCCCAACACTTTTATTGGGCCGTGCCCTTGATCATGATATTGTGCTACGACAATATCAAAATCACCACGTTTTGCTCTGAAAAACAACGTATCGGCTGGGAGCGGACCTACAACATTGATTCCTTCTTCTTGAGCTTTTTCCACAGCAGGAATAATTTTTTCTTCTTCTTCGCCGTTACCGAACAACCCATTTTCGCCTGCATGCGGATTAATTCCACAGACGGCAATTCTAGGATCGGTAATGCCTGCTTTTTGTAACGTTTCATGTGCAAGTTTAATGACAGTATATTGACGATCAACATTAATTTTATTAACCGCGTCTATCAAGCCGATATGAGTTGTCACGTGAATCACTCGTAAGCCAGGAGCAGACAACATCATTGCAAAGTCTTTAGTGTTCGTAAGCTCAGCCAGTATCTCGGTATGTCCTGGATAGATATGACCAGCTTTATGCAGAGCTTCCTTATTTAGAGGAGCGGTACAAATCCCCTGAATCCTTTTATCATTCGCATATGAAATCGCCTTTTCTAAATAACGGAATGCTGCATTTCCAGCTTCTGACGACACTTCACCCCATGTTAATGCGTCAGAAACAAGATCCAGATCAATCACGTCAATCGTTCCATATTCAAATTTCGCTTCTTCCGGCTTGGAAATACTTCTCACATCCAGCTGAACTTTCGTCACATCAATCGCTCTTTCTAACATTTTACGATCACCAATAACAAATAACGAACTGTTTTCATAGATTGCTTTATCTTTAAACGATTTCACAATCACTTCAGGACCTACGCCTGATGGGTCGCCCATTGTAATCGCAATAATTGGTTTAGCTGTCATATGTTATTTCCTCCTCTATATTCACTATTTCTTTAACAAATCGACTAAGAATAGTGAGATCTCCGGTATATAACTAATAAGTAACACATCTGCTATTAATATAAGTAAAAACGGTACAACCGCTTTGGATAGCGTTTCTAATTTGACCTTAGATATTTGCATCGCAACAAATAGATTCACACCTAGTGGAGGTGTAACCATACCAATCGCAAGGTTCACAACCATAATAATACCGAAATGAACTGGATCTACGCCTAACTGAATGGCAATCGGTGCTAAGATTGGTGCAAGGATAATGACTGACGCAGATGTTTCAAAGAACATTCCTACAATAAGAAGGAATACGTTAACGATTAATAGAAACACCAACGGATTATCCGAGAAACTCATAAAGGACTGAGCCACTGTTTGCGGAATTCTTTCTTTTGTTAACAGCCAACCTAGTAAACCTGCTGTACCAATAATTAACATAATTATAGAGGTAGTTAGACCGGATTTAACGAATACTGGAATAAGGTCTTTGATTTTAATTTCTTTATAAACGAAGACTCCAATAATAAGTGCATACGCTACCGCTACTACTGCAGCTTCAGTAGGCGTGAAAATACCACCATAAATACCACCAAGAATAATCGTTGGCATTAACAAGGCGAAGATGGCATTTTTAAACGCATCGATTCTCTCCTGCCACGTAAAGTGCTCTGTTCCTTTGTATCCACGTCTCTTAGAGATGATGAAGGCCGTTAAGATTAACGATAATCCAATTAAGAGACCAGGAATGATTCCAGCTATGAAAAGATCCCCAATCGATACGCCTACAACGACTCCGTATAAGATCATTGGAATACTTGGCGGTATAATAACGCCCAGCGCACCTGAGACAGATTGCACAGCTGCAGCGAAGTTGACATCATAGTGTCTCGCTACCATTGCTGGAATCATGATTGAGCCAATTGCAGCAACTGTCGCAGGACTCGACCCAGAGATCGCTGCAAAGAACATGGAAGTTATGACGGTTACACCCGCTAATCCCCCTGTCATCGAACCAGCTAACGTATTCGCGAAGTGAACCAATCGCTTTGAGATCCCTCCCGTTTCCATTAAGGCTCCAGCAAGAATAAAGAAGGGTATTGCCATTAATGGAAAGGAATCGAGTGAGGTGAAAATTCGTTGTACAATCACTAGCATTGGTAGATCACTAGTAAACCAAATGGCAATTGCAGAAGCTAGACCAATAGCAAGGGCAATTGGAACGCTTAACAGAAACAAGACTAACATCGATATTAATAGAACTGTAGTCATCGTTCATCGCCCTCCCTTTGCTTCATAATGATTTCCATAATAACCGCTACACAATTAATGATCATAAAGATGGACCCAACCGGTATAGCCGAATACGCCCACCCCATGGAAATGTTCATAGCTGGGGAAGTTTGATGAACAATATTCCCCATTAGCACAAACCCGTAATTCACTAATACAGAAAGAAACACAATTGAAACAACGTAAACGAACACATTCAGTACAGCTTTCGCACGTTCAGACAACAATTCTTTAATCGCATCTACTGAAATTAAATCGCGTTTTCGAATTGCTAAAGCAGATCCGATAAAGACACTCCAAACCATCAGGTATCTTGCTAATTCTTCAGACCACCTTAACGAATCTTTCAGAATAAATCTTGAAAACACTTGATAGAAGATCACAGCTGACATAACCATAATCAGAAGTGCTAACACGACTCCAAGAACCTTATTAAATCTATCAATGTTTTTTATGATTGTATTCATATGTAACCTAACCTCCCCCATAAAACAATATGATGGGGGAAGGTTATCCCCACATCATAAGTCTAATGCCTGCTTTTATTTCGCAGCATCCTGGATTTGTTTAATTAAATCTTCTCCAACTTGATCAGAATACTGATCATACACAGATGTAGTTGCTTTCTGGAAGGCCTTTTTGTCTACATCTTCAACAATTTTCATACCCTGATCTTTTAAATCTGCAATCATTTCTTCTTCCATATCCGCTACGATTTCACGTTCATATTCTGCACCTTCAGAAGCTGCTTCTTGTAGTGCCTTTTGTTGGTCTTCAGATAGACCTTCAAATACTTGCGAACTAACTAAAAGTGCTGCTGGTGAATAGAAATGACCCGTTAGTGTTAAATAATCTTGAACTTCATAGAAGCGAGAAGTTGAGATAATTGGAACTGGATTCTCTTGCCCATCAACTACTCCCTGTTGTAAGGCAGTAAATAGCTCTGTAAATGACATTGGAGTCGGATCAGCACCCATAGCTTTAAAAGAATCCATGTGCACATTGTTTTCCATGGTACGAATCTTCAATCCTTTTAGATCCTCTGGCTTTTCAATTGGATGCTGGCTATTTGTAATGTGACGGAATCCATTCTCCCACCATGCGAGACCTTTTAAGCTCTGATCTTCAAGACCTGATAAGAGATCCTGACCAATTTCGCCGTCTAATACTTTGTATGCGTGTTCACGATTTTCAAAAAGAAACGGAAGGTCGACGACATTAATTTCAGGAGCAAAACCACCAAGTGGTCCAGTAGAAGTTAACACCATATCAAGCGATCCAACTTGAAGACTCTCAACCATGTCACGCTCGCCACCCAACGATCCATTCGGGAAAATTTCAATCGCTAGCTCACCGTCTGATTTCTCTTCAACAAGATCAGCAAAATGTTCAAGTCCTTTGTAATAATGAGAGTCTTCAGCAAGCGTGATCCCTACTTGCAACGTTTTCGCTTCGCCTGAAGCTGCTTCTCCACCAGTTGAATCTGCCTGTTGATTTCCACCACCACAAGCAACAAGTACGCTGAGACTTAATGCTGTAGCAGCACCTAATACCTTTTTAGATAAACTCTTCATCTTTTTTCCTCCAATATGATTTATTGTTGTACCCTGTCATACGTTTGCATATTAACTCCCTTTAATGTTTGAAGCGCTTTCACAAGAGCCTGCTCACTACCGAATGCGCCTGCTTTCGTGGCAATAGGGAGACGATCGTACAAACCACCGAATAATGTTCCATACGGCAGTCCGTCTTCCACTTCGCCGATGATCCGAATTCCCTTTCCATTCAACACCTTGCACGTTGCGCCTGCAATGTCACCACCAGTTAACACTGCACCCTGGATCTGTTTCTTTTCAATTAAACGACCAGCTATGATGCCAAGTGCATCTGCAATTCGATTTCCAACTTCCATGTTCGATATTCCAAGCGTTTTTTGGAACTCCCTTACCTGGTTGATTGCTTTAATGTCGCGATTCGTGGAAACAATTAAGTCTCCTTTATCTAGAAGAGCTTCTCCTAATTGAACGGCTCGTTCAATTTCACTCTCCCGTTCTTTCTCATCTAGGAACTTATACGGAGAAATCATGACTTC
This sequence comes from Bacillus sp. N1-1, assembly GCF_009818105.1. Classification (NCBI taxonomy): domain Bacteria; kingdom Bacillati; phylum Bacillota; class Bacilli; order Caryophanales; family Bacillaceae; genus Bacillus; species Bacillus sp. N1-1. The sequence continues at coordinate 1,306,091 of NZ_CP046564.1, read as the reverse complement.
CTCGATGCTTGTCTTCGCTTTTAGCTCCTCAACTTGTTTGTGAGTAATCCCACTGATGCTTCCAGCAACCACGAGTAATGGTAGCTTTCTATTCTCACAATCTTCTAATGTGAGCGCCTGTTCATGAAACGAGTTACAAAGATGATAGGCGATACCCGCTGATCCTACCCAAAGAATATTTTCTTCCAGCTGTTGTGTTGCTTCAACGATGGTATGTAATTCTTCATCCGTCTCCGCATCGATCACCACAATTTTGGATGGTTCCTGAATCGATAACGCTTTCATCTTTTTGGCTAAGTAAGCTTTACCTTCTCGAATATCCCGTATAGTGATAAGTGCTACTTCCCGCTTACTCTGCTTTTGCAGAAGCTCAGGTAAGTAGCTTTCATTCACTGGACAAGTCGGATCACTTGCGATTTCAGTCTCTTCAAGTGGTACACCATCGACATAATGGATACCATTCAAGGTGATCCGTCCGCTTTTTGGAAAAGCCGGAACAACGAAAGCGACATTAAAATCATACACATCCATCACAGCATCAATTTCTGTCCCAATGTTCCCTCTCATCGTGGAATCAATTTTTTTTAGGACAGAGGCTACGCCTAAGTCACGTAACTGTTTTGAGAGATTCGAGACGATCTTATGAGCGTGCTCAGTCGGAATGGCACGACTGTTGGAATTTAATACAATTACATCTCCAGTCATATTGGTAGGTTGCAAAATTGTATCTGGAAACAACACCGTTGTATCTAAGCCCTGTTTCGCAAATTGTACCCCCGTATCATTCGCTCCTGTTAAATCATCTGCAATAACTGCTAACTTCAAAACCATTCCCACCCCCTTTCGGTTCACTATAATGAGAAGAAAATGTATTTCATCCCATTTCACTGATTTCAATCGTTACTATTTTCAATGCCAGTTCCCTTAACAACCAAGAACTGTTTAATTAAGAAACGTATTAAAACGCTTACATTTATTATAGTATATGAACATGTTGCATATAACAATACTATTTTTAAAGTTTTCTAAATAAATTAAAATTAGTTGCATATCGCAACAACAAAGTGTTGCTTTTTGAAACAAACCGGTTAATTCCATTGAATAACTTAGCATATATAAAGAATCAACTACAAAAAAAAGACGCAAGCTTATGATTTAAGCTTGCGCCATAAAGTTGATCGATTGATGCCCAGTCGTTTTGCGGCCTTCGATTGGTTCATATCTTCTTCTTCAAGAACTTGAGTAATGACCCGCTTTTCAATGTCTTTTAATGTCCCGCTTATTTCAATTTGATTGTGTTCAGAGTATTCATCTTCTTGACGTTGTTTTAACAGCGCAATGACCGAAGAAACCTCTTCTTTCTCTAAATAATAGGAGTTAGAATGTAAGACTAGCTGTTCAATTACTTGCTTCAGCTGATCGACATTACGCGGCCAATCATACTCGATCAGTTCTTGCATCGCTTCCTGCCTCACCCCTACGATTTGTTTGCTGTATTTTGAATGAAATTCCGAAATAAAAACTGGAATTAAATTCTCAATGTCTTGCACACGTTCTCTAAGGGGCGGTAAATAGATAATCAACCTACCTAAAAGGGTAAACAACTCGTGATCGATCGTAGCATCACGTTCATCAATAGCGAACTCATCATTCGATGACACAATCAGCCGCGGCAGTTTGCCCTTGTGTGTATGAAAGTAATGATAAAATTCTTTTTGCGAATAGGCGTCTAATCGATCGATTCGCTTTAAATAAACGATTCCATTTGCATGATCCCTAAAATAATTCTCTTGCAGTAACTCTTTTAACTGTCCCTCTTTCAATAAATCGCAATGAATGGTAATAAACGGTTCGTTATTTTTCTTGCTTTTCAAATAGATCGATTGAGCAACAGTATCTTTTCCATTACCGGTTTCCCCAATAATCCACAATGGTTCATCCATTCGACTGTACTTCTCCACTTGCTTCATGACTTCTTGAATCTGTTTACTTTTCCCAGTCATCAGAACATGTGGGACATTCGTTTGAACTTCGACGGCATATTGTCCCCCATCTTCCTCCTGAACGTTCGTATGATTAGGAAAAGCTGTCTCAAAAAATAAAATAAGATGATTTTCATTATAACTTGTGGATATATTCCATAACTGGTTATGAAGGGTCAGCATTTTTGTTTGATTCGTTTTTCTTTTGTATGTTGACTGAATGATTTCTTTCAACTGAGGCGTACTTTCAATCATTTCATTCGAGAATTCGGCGTGAAATTGTTTGTTAGCACAAATCAACTTTCCAACATCATCCACAACACCAATCAATCTCTCCTCAGCGTCAATAATGGATTGATAAACTAGAATTTCTTCGTGCAATTTCGAGAATAGCTGATACACTCTCCTCGCCTCATCCAATGACTCCATAACCGCTTCTTTCCCTGAAGTGATTAACACCCCATTCATGCCTAACTGTTTCGCTGCTTCAACAGTAACAACGTCCCCGATGACAACTTCATATCCATCATCTTTTAAGCTCTTTAAGCGATCTTCCACTTCAACATCTTTCTGAATGGTCATCGTATTAATATCCAAATCCAATAAGTTACAAATTGTAGCTGCGCCTTGAGAAATATTCGGAAACCCAACAATCGCTGCCTTACCAGAAAATCCTTTGACTAGTGTTAAAAGACGAAGAATATCATAACCAGAAACCTGGATATCAATAACCGGAATCGAAACGACCTCCTGTACTAATGAGGCCGTCCCCCCGCGACTAATGATCATATCGTAGCCATGTGATTTCGATTTTTTGGCAATCTCAACACCTTCATACAGGTTACCCATTTCCGTATGTAGCTCAAAATCAGTGACTTCCTCTGCGATTTCTCGCATGATTTCGATTAATCCTTCATAAGGAGCAATAACCAATGCTTTTATCATTCTTGTTTACCTCCTGTCCTAATGACTGTGTTAGAAGGAGATATCTACTTATTATCCAGTATTTTTTCCCACACAATTTTGTAGACTTCTTTTATAGGAACGTTATGTTTCTCCGCAATTTCCCGACAATCTTCGTATTCAGGGGCATTCTCAACAACTTTTCCCTCGTGAATCCCCTGTTTAACCGTTACACTTCCCCAGACGGTTTCCACTTGATAGAATTTTCTCGCTAGGCGGTGGACAGATATCGGGAAATGGCGAATACCAAGCGTTGTCGTCTCTCTAAACAAAACACTCTTAATGTCATCCAAATTTGTTCGATCACATAAGAGCTGAAGCAACACGCCAGGACGATTTTTCTTCATATAAATAGAAGAATAAAACACATCATTCGCACCACAATCGAATAGTTTCTCCATTACATATCCAAGCCACTCGCCAGGCATATCATCAAGGTTGACCTCAACCTTGATCATCTCATGATCAAGATGCTCTTCCCTATGTGCAAATCGTTGCGACATCCAATCTCACCCCTTTCCATTAATGACTGCCGAGCAATGCCCGAAGTACGTTCGGATGATCTGAGAAATCTTTCGTTCCAGCACCATAACCGATTGCTTCAACTGTAAAGGATGGCATCGGCCCAAATTCATTCACTAGTGCTGCTAAAATCCCTCCACCTGTTGGTGTTGTTAATTCCCCTTTAATTTCCGTGCGTTGAATCGGAATCCCCTTCAACAACTCTAACGTTGCAGGGGCAGGTACAGGATACAAGCCATGAGCAATGCGGATTCGCCCATTTCCTACAGGAACCGGAGAAGAAACGATTTTTGAGATATCCAATGAATCAATTAAAACACTTGCACCAACGATGTCTACAATCGAGTCGACTGCACCAACCTCGTGAAAGTGAACCTTCTCAAACGCCATGTTATGTATTTTGGCTTCCGCTCTCCCAATCTTTTCGAAAATAGAAAGGGCCATCGCTGTCACGTTTTCATTTAGTTCCGCTTTGTTGATCATCGTGACAATATCAGAATAATGGCGGTGATGATGTCCTCCTTCATGCTCGGTTAGGATCACATCAAACTTTGTTGCAGAGACTCCCTTTTTCACCACTTTATACGATTCTAGCTTGTATTCCGATTCGATCGCTAATTTCGCGATTTCTTTTTCAAGAAGCGCTAAATCTCCGCCAAGATCAAGTAGCGCTCCAATTGTCATATCCCCACTAATTCCAGAAAAGCAATCAAGATACAATGTTCTCATTTCATTCATCCTCTAGTCTAGTATCGTATTACGATGATTTTTATGAATCAATGTTGCATAGTAACCAGCACCAAATCCATTGTCGATATTCATCACACTAATTCCTGGTGAACAAGCATTGAGCATTGATAATAACGACGAAACCCCCTGAAAATTAGCACCATAACCAATGCTCGTCGGCACCGCCACAATCGGATTACTAATCAATCCACCGACAACACTAGTCAGTGCACCTTCCATTCCCGCAACCGTAATCGCTACCGTTGCATTTTCGATTTCCTCCAGATGATGAAAGAGACGATGAATGCCGGCTACACCCACATCATACATACGTTTCACCGAAGCCCCGAATGCTTCTGCTGTTACAGCTGCTTCTTCAGCGACAGGAAGATCTGAAGTACCAGCACACAATACGGCAATATAGCCATTATAGAGAAGAGCCGGTTCATCGGGATGCCTCCAGAATAAGGTGCGAGCAGACTCATTGTAGTCAAGGTCCGCTACAACACTCATCACCTTTTCTGCTTTTTCCTCGGAAATCCTTGTTGCTAGTACGCGGTTCGTGTTCTTCTTAAGAGACTCAATAATATCAATCATTTGTTCTACTGTTTTTCCTTCACCAAAGATCACTTCAGGAAAACCAGTCCGGTCTTCCCGCTGGTGATCCACTTTCGCAAACCCGATATCTTCAAAAGAAGAAAGCAGTGTCTTCGCTTCCTTTATGTCCATACTTCCTTCTTTCACTCGATTTAGAACGTCATCTAAGCTTGATGCTCCCATGTTGTACTCCTCCTCTTAATTGCTTTCTGCCAAAACTTTGTTCATGCTTCCACTCTTATACCCATCAAGATCGATGGTCACGTACTGATAGCCAAACGATTGTAGTTTCTTTGAAATGCTTCTGTGATTAGCCATTACTAGCTGCATATCCTGTGGTTCAACTTCAATCCGAGCCATATCACCATGAGTTCGAACGCGAACCTGTCGAATACGAAGACTCTTTAAGTAAGCCTCTGACTTATCGACCTTCGTTAACTTCGCCTGGGTAATTTCTTCACCATACGCAATACGTGAAGATAAACAAGCAAAGGAAGGCTTTTCCCATGTAGGAAGATTTAATTCCTTTGAAAGCGTTCGAATTTCATCTTTGTAAAGATCCGCCTCTTGAAGTGGCCCCCGAACATCATGCTCGATTGCTGCGCGGACTCCTGGTCGGTGCTCGCCCATATCATCGGCAATTAAGCCATACACGACATTTTGGAACCCTTTCTCCCGCATAATCGGAACAACCTCTTCAAACAAACCATTTTTACAAAAGTAACAGCGGTTTTCATCATTCTGGGTATAACCCGGAATCGCAAGCTCAGACGTCTCAATCACCTGATGATGCGCACCAATTAATGAGGCGAGCTGCTTCGCTTCCTCTAATTCACTGCTCGGATACGTTTCTGAATCAGCTGTAACTGCGAGTACATTTTCCTTACCTAGAACATCAATTGCGACTTTCAACAACAAGGTACTGTCTACTCCCCCAGAAAACGCCACGACAATGCTTTCCATCTCTTGCAAAATGTCTTGTAACCTTTGATATTTATCGCTCAACATGAGAATTTCACTCCTTATGTAGATTGTATTTATTTCATTTATAACCCATTTGCATCACCAAAAAATTGTAACCGTTTTCAACCATCCATAAAAAAATGTTGCAAAATAAATCTGTTGAAAGGAATCGATTCTAAAGCACTCCTACAGTTACTTTGCATTTTGCAACACATTCATTATAATACAGTTTGTTCCAAAGGAAAAGATGACTTTTACAATTAATCTGAAATCTAGTGATTTTTTTGGATGTTTTAGGAATAAAGATAGGGAGCGCTAAATCATTAGCACTCCCTTCTTCCTACTCTATAAAATACATCTTGAACAATGTTCTCTCAGAGATCACGATTCAATAACCCCTTCTTGAAACGCTTGTCGTAACAGCGAACTCGGCTCTCCAACACTATACAATTGCAAAACATGCATCGCTCTCGTACACGCGGTATAAAAAATCCTTTTCAAGCTTTCATCTCCATAGACACGTTCTGAGGCATCATAAATGATCACAGCATCAAACTCGATTCCCTTGGATAAATACGACGGGACGACAACCACTCCCTGTTCATATTCAGTAGAGTTGCTTTTCAAGAGCTTGATCCCATCAATACCAGACAGACCCTCATAGGCACGGAAGCTTTCTTCTGCTGATTTGCAGATGATCGCAATACTGTTTAACCCCTGATCTCGGTATTCCGCTACTTTTGAAGAGATGCTGCCATAAAGCTCTGCGTCATCCTCCACTTGTTTCAGCTCTGGAATCGTTCCATCTCGATCAAAGGGGATAATCTTATCCCCATTAGGCACGAGCCTTCGCGTAAATTCAATGATTGGCTTAGTGGAACGGTAGCTTCGTGCTATGTTGATCACTTCAGTTTTGTCCGCTCCATATAAGTCCATTAGTGAGTTAAAATCAGCCATTTCACTTGCATGGGCAAAGATCGCCTGATTAAAGTCCCCAAGAACCGTCATTTTGGAGGATGGAAACAGGCGCTTTAGAAACTCAAATTGAAAAGCCGAGTAATCCTGCGCCTCATCCACCACGATATGCTTAATGGAGCTGTTTGTCTGAAAGCCCTGAATCTGCTCTTTTACATATAAAAACGGTGTCGCATCTTCATAGCGCAAATGACCTGCATCCAGCGATTGGATCGTTGCCTGACAAATCGCTGTCCATTCCTTCGGCGTCTCCATTTTTAGCCGCTTCAGCTGCATCGGATCAGCAAAAAGCTGTTTGTAGATCGCTTTAAAATCAACAAAGCGCAATTCCTTGATTTTCTTTCGCAGCGGCTTCAGCATTTTACGAACGATTAAGCGAGCTAATTCTTTTGGCTCCACCTCATACTCATAGATCGCTTCTCCTTCAATGCCACGTTTTTTCGCGAGAAAAGCTTGTAGGGTATGGTACTCCTCATTGCTAAGCAGTTCCATTTTCTCCTGCACCCACGGCTGATTCCATTCCGCTTTCTCAAACTCATTGATTTGCTTCAGGATCCACTCCTTCAGCTTTTCAAGTCTATTTTGTAAACGAAGTGACGTGTCAGCACGATAAAACCTGTCTACCATCTGCTGTGCAGAAACAATCGGTGTCCCTCTGAAGGTCACGTCATGAAACCGCATCCCAGACTGCTCCAGGGACTCTAAATAATCATTGATCGCACCAAAATAACGAGTCGATGTTTTACATTTAATCCCCGCGATCCTTGCCCTGTAAGATGGTGTATGACTTCCGGTTAACACGTATTCCAGCTGTTCATATGGATTCTCAACGTCAAACTCTTCACTAAGCCGATGGTTCAGGTATTCCTGGAAAGTCACCTGCTGCATATTTTCCTCACCGAGCTCTGGCAACACATTGGATACGTAGCTGTTAAACATCGTGTTAGGTGAAAATAGAATAATTTGCTCAGCATTCAAATGATCTCGATCTCTGTATAATAAATACGCAATCCGCTGCAGCGCAGCTGAAGTCTTGCCACTGCCTGCCGCCCCGTGAACAATCAAGAGCCTTCCACGATCATGACGGATAATGCGGTTTTGATCCTGCTGAATGGTAGCGACAATGTTATGCATCTGTTTATCTGTGCCCCGGCCCAAAACCTCCTGCAAAATTTCATCGCCAATCGTGAGACTTGTATCAAACATGGACTGCAAAATGCCACCGCGAATAAGATATTGCCACTTCTTCTCAAGCGTGCCCTGAACTTCGCCTCCCGGTGTATCATATGTCGCAGGACCTGGCGGGTAGTCATAATAGACGCTTGAGACCGGTGCTCTCCAATCGTAGATCAAGAAGTTATCGCCGCTCGCATCTCTTAATGAGCTGATGCCAATATAGATTTGTTCCTGATCTGATGAACCTTCTTCTCTAAAATCAATACGCCCGAAATAAGGAACTTCCTCCATACGACGCAGTGTGGATAAGCGTTTGGAGGCATGCCTATGAGAGCTCTGACTAACCGAAAGGGCTTGAGCCTCTTGCCTTAATCCGATGATCGTCTCCAGGTAATCATCGAAGGTATCCGTATTCACCTTCACTTCATCCCAAAAGTGTTTGCGAATATGAACCACTTCATTTTTACGTCTGGAGGTTTCGTCTTCTAATCGTTGAACTTCCTCTTGAATAGTTCCCATGACACTGTCCAATCGCTTCTTTTCCTGCAGCAGTTTCGAATCCATGCAAACACTCCTTTAAATAATGGATAAAAGGATTGACAAACGAATTGTGCACATTGTATAATTAAAATAGGGTATTATGTTTAATTTTAATCATTTTGCGTGCATCTATATGAATTTACCATAGGATTGGTTTAACTACAATGTTTTTTTACATAGAAAAGAGCGGTGTTTACGGTTTTTGCGTGAACATCGCTTTTTTTGTTGGGGAATCGGGGGGACGGTTCTACTGATTCACTTTCCGCAAATTAACAAGCCCTGCCTTTGCTCAGGCAGGGCTTTTCTCATTTATATTTTTGAACTACTTTGCATCACGAGAACCGTTCCAGCGATGCGCCTGATTTCCAATCGCAAAGCCCGCAGCCCCTACGAACCTTAAAATAGATAGTGCGCTTAAATTTTTTTAATTAACCCTTCCCTCCACTGATTTCGTACCCCCTAATCGATCAATCGTTTTCTGCCTAAACTCAGTATCTTCCACTATCGCCTTCAAAAAATCATGAAAAACATTCCGAATCCATAACAATTCATATCGCTTTTCATCCTGAACAAATACAGAAAGAGAGATCGATCCATTATCGTCCTTATTGTACAACGCTGAAGTAAGCGTATACGCTGTTGATCCACCCTTGAACCATCTGCGCTTTCCGATCTCACTCGCTCCACCTAGGATACGATCCATTAAATCCTTGTCATCGTCCGATAGATCATCTGATTCACCAATCCGCATCATGAGGTTCGCATATTGTTCAGTTGTCGAAGAAGGCAATTTATCCATCAATACGCGCTGAATCGTCATGTCGTTGATGGTCGATAATTCCTTAAGATATTTTTCAGCACTTCCGTCTAATACGTAATGTAACATCGTATTAGCCAAGCTCTCGAATTCAATCTGATCCATCTCTTTTGTTTCCTGTGCAATTTGTCTTTTCTTCCAGCCATGCTCAACCTTTAAATAAGCAGGAATCAGCATAGCAGAACTAATCGCGTAAATGGGAGAATGAGGGTCCAGCTGGTATTTCGTGAGAGATTGGTTGATTTTATCAGAACCTAGTTTGTGAAAGAGAAAGTCTGTGCATGCATTTGAACTAAACTGCATCATTCCCTGTGCAATTTGAAAAAGGGTAACTTCCTCTCCTATATCATGTTCCTTCTTCCACCTTGGATGTGCACCACCATCTGTATTTTCGAAATAAAGGGCGTCAAGGTAGTCTACCTGAACCTTCTCATCAAGCATCACATTTTTCTCCCTCACCCCGTCAATAAAAGTGAGAAGGTAAATGAACTTAACTGTACTTGCGAGCGGCATTTCTTTTTCTTCATTGAAAGTAAGGAGCACGCTTTCATTTTCTAATAAGGTCAATGAGCATGCGTCTGGATGATACTCGATATAGGTAAGGAGGTCTTCCTTAGTTTTGGATGCGTTTTTCTTTTTTACAACTTTCAGCATGAGGATCGGGGTGACAATTATGAGAATCAGAACCCCGACAATAATAAATAATAGTAGTTTCATTGTATTCTCCTTTTAGTCTCTGAGTTCAGGCATTTAGCTGACCAGTAGTTGCTTATAATTGTGTATTTAATTTCCATATACAACCAAAAAATGTAATCGATTCTTGAAGAGACGCGGAACCTGTCCCTAAGTCCTTAAAGACCACAATGTGATTTTAATTTTTACGCCAATCATTTAAAGTTAATACTAGCTCATAAAAATAATCAAACGCCTCATCTTCAATATCTTTTTCTTTAATTACGTAGTGCCCTCCTCGTTCTCCGTTTTCATAAATTTTCCACACCCCTTATCTTAATACTTAGGTATAATTCCTACATACTCCAACCATTAAGCGGTGTTACTATTTGTTCAGCTTCACAACCCACATTTTAGTGTCATTTTTTCCTGTACTTTTTCTACGGCACTTCACTATTCGAATTATTTTTACTATTGTTTTTCATAGCGGCTCACTTATTGCAAAAGTGGATCAATTTAAATCTTAAACGCACCTTTAACTGAAAGAAAAAGAAAAAAGCCGGCGTACAGCCAGCGAATAGTTGCTAAGGATTGAATATTTGATTCCGTTAAAAATCTGGGAATGCACTAAATGAACCTGTCCTTAGATAAACAGTTCACCTGCTGCCAAAAAGGCAACTAAGTGCTTTAATGTTTTACTTTTCTTCAAATTCCTTCATTCTCCCTATTAAACCTAAATCTATCTTTTCTTTGTTTTGATTTACATATTTGTATTCAAAATACTTTATTCTATCTGTTGGACCAAATTCACTTTCATGCCAATTTGTATAATCAAAATGCACCTTTAATTTACCTGTATCATTTAATAATAATGTCACGGAAAACCAAGGATCTTGGTCAAAATCAGTAAAAACTTTTTGGAGTTCAACCGTTAGTTGAAATAATTTGTGTAGTTCTTTTTTATAAGCTCTTTTATCTACACTATATAATTTTGGAATATAATGTGAAAAAACGTGTTGTTCCTCGCCTTTAGGAGTAAAAAAGAAAAAAACGCCTCCTTCTCCATCCTTAACTTCGCCATTAAAAAACAAATTATTCCATTCAGTAGGAATCATATCATTAACCTGTTGTGCAATTTCTTTATACAACTCGTTTAATTTTGTTTCAAAACTCATCAATATCATCCTCCTGATTTATTTGAAATCTCGCGAAATACTGGAAATTCGCCTTCAATTTCATATTCGACAATAAAGGAATCCGGTCGCATTGAATTATGATAATAGACAGGTTCAATACTAACAGAGACTTTTTTGGGAGGTATTTCTTTTAATGCATGGGCCCACTCAGTCTCCATTTCGTACCAGACTCCCCCCCTCCTATTAATTTGGCTATTTTGTGGTACAAGATTATCAATATCAGGAGGGCCGTTAAATTGCGCTCCTATTAAATGGCCACCATCATCATCAGGCAACCTGTCTATTCCTCCTACATTTGCCTGAGCATATTTATTCCTATTAGCCTTTTTCAATACAAGTTCGGGAGCATCAACAGTTATAATACGGCCCAAATTATCGGTAGTATATTTGTAGTTATCATTGGTTTCATACCTAGTATTTGGAAGTAATTGTTTCTTACCATTTTCACCTTTTATTATGTGCTTTCCAAAATCAATTTCTTTAACTTCGTTGACTGTAATACTATTACCCGTACCCTTACTATCATTCCCACCATCTAACCGCTCAACCTCAGTCTTAATCCTAACTATCGAATCATCCACCACACGATTAGGACCGCCACTCCTAGAAATCGATGCAACGCCACTCTCAGCTACATCCCCGACTTTCCCAACCGTATTCCCCGCAATGCCATTCGCCCCAACAGCCACCCTATTCGGATTCCCCGCAATCTGCATGCCACCTTTAACGTCTTGGACAAATTCTCCCATGCCACGCTTGATTCCTTCAAAGGCGTTATGCTTTTTCACGATGGCTGCGACGTCTACTTTGCTGCTTCCAGCTACCTTGCTCAGGTTTGAGTTCGGGACCTTTCCAGCGCCTTTGGCGAGGCTGGCTGATTTACCTGCCATGCCGACATACGGGATAAAGGCTGTGGAGGCATTCCCTGCGATATAGGCAATCCCTTCGTCTTCATAGGTATCGGAGAAGGATTGTGAGATCGATTCAACGACGCCCATTGGATCTTTAATCGCCTGCATAGCGGCGGCTCTATAGCCTTCGACTCGTTTATCCGCTGCTTCCTTAAGAAAATCGGGTTCTACGGAATCGGGAAGTTGATGGGAGGTGTACACGATCCCTGCGTCACCGGCAACTGTGACGATACCTTTGCCGATTTCATATAAACCGAGAACGAGCCCTTTTCCAAAGTCATAGAGGTCGGAGGAGAGGTCTTCCACACCGTCCCAAACGCCTTCAAACAGACCGGTGTAGGACATTTTTAGTTTTTGAGCTTTCCCATAATAGTCGTCATCGGTATTCTCAAACGGCTTCACTTTTGTATTATAAATGCCCCACAGTCGTCCATTTTTTGTTTGAGGACTTTTTCGGACCGATTGATTTCACGACGAATATTGTTCAGGTTAGCTTCATTGCTTCGGCTTTTTTCGATTTCACTTTCGGTTGGATCATCAAAGAACGAAAAGGTGTTGTAAGGTACTCGGCTTGCGACGCGCGATGCTTTTCCGACATTCCCAGATATGCCACGTTCGACTTGCTGGAGATTGAACCAGATATCATTTCGATCTACTTGCATCATCGCTTGTCTCGCTAATGGCGTGATATAGGCAGTTGTATCAGACACATAGGATTCAAATAAGGTTAGAAGATCCTGAATTTGTTCATGATAAGCTCGGATATAATCCTCTGATTTTTGATCTAGTAGTTTGGGATGTGAGAAAAAAATAAAGCCGGCATACAGCCGGCGAATAGTTGCTTATTTATCCTTAAAACTGAGGAGTTTAATTCGTGGTTCCCAGGGACAATGAACCTGGATCCTTGTCTTTCTTTCACTTAAGTTCAAGTTTCTTGTAAAGAATTAATAAAATCAGAGAAATGCTTCGAAACTAATAGGATATACTCATCCTTTAATTCATTATCTTCTTCAAAGTAATCCATATCGCAAAAGAAAATTTTATCTTCTCCATAAATGTCAAGACAAATTAAACTATCAGCAGGGTCAATTCCAATTGGTATAAGATTAGAAGGAAGAATTTCGCTTTGATTATATTTCTCAAAGAATAGCCCTAAATTCAAATCCTCTTCTTTAGAAATTGGAAGAAACAACATAACAGAGGATGTAATTTTTCCATCAGAGGTTTTAAACCTTCTATTTTTTGGTTTACCACCATTATTAAACAATAGAAATGATTTATAGGCAGAAGGTAAATTGATATCGTATTCACTTTCAAATAGTTCGATGTCTGTAACACTCAAATTATTATACGAATACTCATATTTAATATTCACTTTTTCACCTCCTATTTTATATTTCGTTTAAAGAATATAATCTCTCTAACAAATCTGTAAACGACTTACAAATCGTATTAGTTACTGAACCATCTAATTCATCGTAATCATAGAAAACAACTTCAGGAAATAGTTGGTTGTCACGATAATCAAAACATATTAAATTTCCAAATGGATCTCTAGCAAATGGAAACAGTTTTTTCGAAGAAAATTCTTCATACATTTTTATATTTAAATCTTTATTCGTAAAACTAATCAAATTATTAAATACAACTTCGATTCTTCCATCATCACAATCAAAAATATTTGGTTCTGGAAAGCCACCATTATTATTTATTATACATTTTCTGTAATCAGATGGAAATTTAATACCGAACGATTTTTCAATTTCATTAATTTTACTATCATTTAATTTTTCATCTACAAACAACCAACTATCTATTCCCATTTAATCCTCTCCAAAATCTTCTTTTTAATTTCTCCTCTTCGACCAGCCTCACCGCCACCCCAAATAGCTCTTCCTCCAGTATGACTTGCTGACTGGTGTTCAAAGTAATCCACAATTTGCATTTTGCCTGGTATTTGATGATGATGCCACGTTAAATTTTGTGGCACTCTCCCAGCTTCTAGTATATTTATTTCTTGACTATTAAACTGATTTGCTAATTCCGGATTCCTATTAATTTCTTTGTAAAGTTGCTTAGATGCATAATTAAATTGAACTGCATCTGTCTCTAAGTAAAATTTTTCTTCTAAGGTAACTTCATATTTCGAATTAAAAATAGGAAAACCTGTTTTATCGTAAGTCACAGCATATTCTTCACCATTTTTTGTAGAAGTAAAAGTATAAGTTGTGCTCCCATCCTCATTTCGAATTTTACTTGTAAAGTTTCTTGGTTTGTTTGGCTTCCTGTTATAGAGTGGTTGTTCTTTTAAAGCTTTTACCATTTCTTTTTCATATGTCTGTTTATTTATAGATTTATTAGGCGGACTTTCCTTACCACCATCTACCCGCTCAACCTCAGTCTTAATCCGCATGATCGAATCATCTACCACATGATTCGGACCGCCACTCCTAGAAACCGAAGCGACTCCACTCTCCGCTACATCCCCGACTTTCCCAACCGCATTCCCAGCAACTCCATTCGCCCCAACAGCCACCCTATTCGGATTCCCCGCAACCTGCATGCCACCTTTAACGTCTTGGACAAATTCTCCCATGCCGCGCTTCATTCCTTCAAAGGCGTTATGCTTTTTCACGATGGCCGCGACGTCTACTTTGCTGCTTCCAGCTACCTTGCTCGGGTTGGAGTTCGGGATCTTTCCAGCAAGTTTGGAGAGGTTGGCTGATTTACCAGCCATGCCGACATACGGGATAAAGGCTGTGGAGGCATTTCCTGCAAGATAGGCAATCCCTTCGTCTTCATAGGTATCGGAGAAGGATTGTGAGATTGATTCAACGACGCCCATTGGATCTTTGATCGCCTGCATGGCGGAGGCTTTGTAGCCTTCGACTCGTTTATCCGCTGCTTCCTTTAGAAAATCGGGTTCCACGGAGTCAGGAAGTTGATGAGAGGTGTACACGATCCCTGCGTCACCGGCAACTGTGACGATACCTTTGCCGATTTCATATAAACCGAGAACGAGTCCTTTTCCAAAGCCATAAATGTCGGAGGAGAGGTCTTCAACACCGTCCCAAACGCCTTCAAACAGACCCGTGTAGGACATTTTTAGCTTTTGAGCTTTCCCATAATAGTCGTCATCGGTATTCTCAAACGGCTTCACTTTTGTATTATAAATGCCCCACAGGTCGTCCATTTTTTGCTGAAGGACGTTTTCGGACCGATTGATTTCACGACGAATTTGATTCAGGTTGGCTTCATTGCTTCGGCTTTTTTCGATTTCACTTTCGGTTGGATCATCAAAGAACGAGAAGGTGTTGTAGGGTACTCGGCTTGCGACGCGCGATGCTTTTCCGACATTCCCTGAAACCCCACGTTCTATTTGCTGCAGATTGAACCAGATATCATTTCGATCCACTTGCATCATCGCTTGTCTCGCTAATGGAGTGATGTAGGCATTTGTATCAGACACATAGGATTCAAATAAGGTCAGGAGATTCTGGATTTGTTCATGATACGCTCGGATATAATCCTCTGATTCTTCGATCGTGAACACCCAGGCATCAATGCTTTTCCCCTGGTTTGGCTTCACGTATTCATTAATTTTAGCCAGAGACGACTCCATCGTATTGAGGGCATGTTTGTACTTATGTAGCTGTTCTATGATGCCATCCAGTATACCATAATTAATCTTGAGATCCCGCTTCATTCCGTGTTGCTCCTGATCGTCGTGCCGATTTTTTCATCCGTTTCTTTCATCTTTTCTAACAGCATGTCCCCTGCTTGATAAATGGCATCCAGATTGTTCAATAACTGCGTTTGGCTATCATTATGCATGTTATCTAGTAACGCATCGACCTCTTCAATGAAATCAGAATTAAAGCTTTTTAACTCGTCTCTTGTAGAGTCATGGAAATTCTTTGTGTAACTTTTAAATTCTGAGATGCTTGAATCCAATGAATTCAATGCTGATCGCAGCTCAGAAAGGTTCAGTTGAATCTGTTGACTCGCCAACGGTGTAACCTCCTTTTATTTAAACTGAACGGATTGAATCTTAGACAAAAGCTGATCGATTTCAGCGACCATGCCTTCGACAATCTCCCTCATCTCCTCGTAGGCAGATGCATTTTCAAAATCCATTTGATCAAAGTTTTGCAAAATCTCATGCCGGGCATCATTCAAATTATTGATAATGCCACCATCCCATCCTGCGTACAACAAATTGTGGCAAAAGTCATAATCATACAATTGCATTATCGCTCACCTGCCCTCGACTACTTAGATTCTGAATCTTCCTCATGTCCTCGTCCGAAAACTCAATAGACGTGATCCCTTTATCCAGAAGTAATTCTTCTTTCATTAGATATTCAAATGACTCTTCCATATCATCTTTATAGCCCATATGGACAACCTTCTGAATCAATGGATACGTAAAATGGATGGTGTTTCCTTTGTTCAATTCGCCAAATGGATACACGACACCGGTGTAAGGAAAATACGAACGATAATTTTCCGGAAAAACAAACCGGCCAGTAATCACCACTTTAATCGGTTCGGAAGCAGACTCACCCGGTTTAAAATAGCGTGGATCCAATTCAACCACAGTACCTAGTGGCAAAACCTCACGCATTAGATCAATAGCATAAGTCAGAAATGGCACATAAGAAGCATCGTCTAACGAAAAACTCTTATCCCAAAAAGAAATCGTGTGAAGGCCTTGTTCCTTTTGATAAAAAATATCGATACCCTGACTCGTTACCTCTAATGAATCGAGTTGATGTCTATAGGTATCATGCAAATGGGTGAAAACAGACTCGTCTTCCAAAAACAAATTCGCAAACTCATGAATCTCTGATGCAAACGCCGTCTCTCCAAAAAGCTGTTGTATTTTTTTCATCCCTAAATCTTTTAACTTCGGCCTCAATTCGTTGTTCATATTCGGCTTTCCTCACTTTCAGGGCTACTCTCACGGAATAACCCCTGGATACGATAGCCGTTTTCTACTATCGTTTACTAGTAAATCATCTAAACTACTATACCTTGTGCTTTGCGAGTTTCAGGAGATAAGTAGGTTTCTAAGTACTGTCCTCAATGAACTTCCATTAATTTCTAAACTTAGAATACCCTCTCTTTCCCTCCTTTTCTATGTCTTTCGACGCATTCCACGAAAATAGTCCTTTTCTCCTGAGAGAAAAGGACTATTTATACGAATCTCGTATACCTTTCACGATCGTATCTATTTTTTTCGTTCTCTACTCACTTGATCCATCACTTCCACCAATCGCTCTGGCTCCCGTGATCCAATCAAGATTTTCTCACCGTTCACTTCGATCAAAATACCCTGCTTTCCGCTAATGGAGTAAGCCTTCTCTCCGCTGAAATTCCATCGGATCCCCCATCCACCAAACCTTCGAAGTGGACGGTATTCCAAACTCTCATAACTTGCCATATCTTTAAATAGGAAAACACGAGATGTCAGATGAAATGGGACAAATCGCACATAAACCCCATCGTCCTTCACCTCAGTAATCAGTCGCAGCCACCCAAGCATAACGACCGGAAAAGCAATGCCGAAAAGGAACCAAAAAATTGTGACCTGCATGTCAGATCCCGGATTACTCCCAAACGGAATGCCCATCACCACCTGGCGAATAAAGCCGATCCACATCATGATAGCGATGCCTAATACAATCGCCCAGATCCAGATCTGGTTTGGCCGCTGGACTTCTTTGTAGTGGGTCTGCTGGTGTGTTTTCATCACAACCTCCTTAAATCTTTATTGCTCTTCATTCAACTTATAAATCTCACGAGCAATCGATTCCAAAATATACACAACCGGAACCTGCGACGTGATATTCGCTTTTTCATAAAATTCTTCCGTTATATAGTAGGGAATGTTCAGGTCAGAAATTTTGGCAACGGTAGAGAATTTCGTGTTTGTAATGCTAATAATGCGACTTCCTTCTTGCTTCAGCTGATTCAAGTGCGTCACGGTAAAATTGTTTTCGCCTGATACAGATAGCGCGATCGTGACGCTATTCTTCTGAAGCTTGGAGTGAATCGGAAAGTGGGGATCTTTAATGTACAACGAGAATTTCCCTAAGCTTGAAAAATATCTCGCGCCATATTCCGCAAGTATCCCTGAGCTTCCGATCCCGATAAAAATCACGTTATCCGTCTCCGCAATCAGCTTGGCGGCCTTCTTCATTTTTTCTTCAAGATTATCGTTTAACGATCGCTCAAAAAACTCCGCTACCGCATGCTGGGGAGGATTAATGACTGTTTTCTTCTTCTCTTTCAACTGCATTTTAAGCTTTACCTTAAATTCAGAAAATCCTTCACAGTCGACCTTTTTACAAAAGCGTAAAATCGTCGCTGTGGAAACATGCGTTTCATCAGCTAACTCACGAATGCGCATATATGCGACTTTTTCACTGTTTTGAGAGATGTAGTTGTATAGGGACGTTTCTAACTCATTGAACGACGCAATCATATCATTTGAAAACATGCCGTATTCTCCTTCTATGTCAGAACTAAAATGCTGGCCATACTTCTCTTCTTATTATAGCACCGCGCCCTCATATGTTACACAGCGTTACTTCCATGTCACAAATCCCTTTTCTCGGTATTCACGACAAGATCTGTTCCCTTCATTTACTCTTCTCCTCGACCTCGTTATGATTACCTTAATACTAGACGATCCATTGGAGGGTAAAAGAAATGAAAAAATACAATTTCCCAGAAGGGTTCTTATGGGGCGGCGCTACGGCTGCGAATCAAATTGAAGGCGGCTTTTATGAAGGAAATAAAGGTTTGAACATTGCGGATGTGCTACCAGGTGGAAAAGAACGACTGAACATCCTACAATCCCCAGGCTTCGATTTTCAAAT
This sequence comes from Bacillus sp. N1-1, assembly GCF_009818105.1. Classification (NCBI taxonomy): domain Bacteria; kingdom Bacillati; phylum Bacillota; class Bacilli; order Caryophanales; family Bacillaceae; genus Bacillus; species Bacillus sp. N1-1. The sequence goes on along the minus strand of NZ_CP046564.1, from coordinate 1,287,161 downwards.
TGATCACGAAAAATATAACTACCCAAACCATGAAGCGATTGATTTCTATCATCGCTACAAGGAGGACATTGCCCTCTTTGCAGAAATGGGCTTCAAAGTCTTCCGCATGTCGATTGCGTGGACACGCATTTTTCCAAACGGTGATGAGCTAGAACCAAATGAAGATGGTCTGGCGTTCTATGACCGTGTATTTGATGAACTGCACAAACACGGCATAGAACCCGTTGTCACCATCTCTCACTATGAAATGCCGCTCAATCTTGTGAAAAAGTACGGTGGCTGGAGAAGTCGTGAAGTGATCACATTCTTTGAACGGTATGTTACGTCGATTTTTAACCGTTACAAAAATAAAGTGAAGCACTGGATGACGTTCAACGAAATCAATAGCGGCTTTATTATGCCGATCCAGGGTCTTGGTTTTGCGATTCAACAAGAAGAAGATAAATACCAGCCAACATTCCAGGCCTTCCATCATCAATTCGTCGCAAGCAGCATCGCAGTCAAAGCCTGCCACGAAATCATTCCTGACTCGAAAATTGGCTGTATGATCTTATACGCACCCGTTTATTCATACGACTCGGATCCGAAAAATGTGATGTACGCGCTTCAAGAAGAACGTCTCTTTAACTACTTCTGCGCTGATGTTCAAGTAAGAGGCGAATACCCTGCCTTTATCCAGCGCTATTTCAAGGAGCACAACATTGAATTAGACATTCAGGAAGGCGACCTTGAAAGTCTAAAAGATGGCACGGTGGATTACATCGGCTTAAGCTACTACATGTCTCGAACTGAGAAAAAGGAGAAATCAGATCTTGAAGCATCACAAGGGAACCTGATCGGCGGCATCAAAAATCCTTTCCTACAGGCAAATGACTGGGGCTGGGAAATTGACCCTCAAGGTTTGCGCATTGGCTTAAACCAGCTATACGACCGTTACCAGGTCCCCCTTTTCGTAGTGGAAAATGGCTTAGGCGCCTATGACAAAGTAGAAGAAGACGGATCTATTCAGGATACGTATCGCATCGACTATCTTCGAAACCACATCAAGGCGATCGGTGAAGCGATCGAAGACGGTGCTGACGTCATCGGCTACACAAGCTGGGGCTGCATTGACCTTGTCAGTGCTTCATCAGGTGAATTCTCGAAACGATATGGCTTTATTTATGTAGATAAGCAGGATGATGGAAGCGGAACGTTAGAGCGGAGAAGGAAGGAATCGTTCTTCTGGTACAAGAAGGTGATTGAAACGAACGGATCCCACTTATAGCACTAGTGGATTTCGAGTTAGATGACAACGTTTATATAGAAAAAGCAGCTTGGAGGCCCATCGCCATCCCAAGCTGCTTTTCTCTATTTAATAACGCTCACCTCGGCAACGTAAAAAACTCCTTACTCTCACTATAGTTCCCCGCAAGCCTGCCAAGAGGTGATAGCTTTTCGAGATCGACTTTATAGTTTCCTAGATACACATCGTCCTGAATATGATAGTGCGTCATTCCCCCTAGAACAAGAGCATTCGAACCAAGCGGAATGATCTGATGGAGCTTGCATTCCATATGAATCGACGCCTCTTTCAACCGCTTCGGTTTGACCGTTACACTATCAATTGGTGTTAAACCAGCATACTGAAATTCATCCACTTCAGCTGGAACGCTTTCCGCACTTTTTTGCATTTCATTTCCAAGAGAGCTCGACACCACATTGATCACAAATTCTTTTTGCGAGCGGATATTTGCGAGCGTATCTTTTTCTACACCCTGTCGCTCCCCGGATCCTTGACCGATGGAAATTGCGAGAATCGCAGGTTTGGTGGAAGCAACTGTAAAGAAACTGAATGGTGCTAAGTTAAGTACACCATCTTCAGACACGGTTGATACCCAGGCGATCGGTCTTGGAACAACGGAACCGGTTAGTAGTTTGTAGATATCTTTTGTTTTTAGGTCGGAAGGGTTTAAGTCCATTGGTTTCACTCCTCTTCTATGTACTTTTGTTTCTTTCATTCAAATTAAACTCACTACTTAACATGTCAACGCGAGAAAAACAGTTAACTTTTAATCTTCCCGTCATAAATTTCCCATGAAACTATATGGGGGAACAATTATTGGTCCTACATATAGACTTAACCTAAGTGAGCGCCTTTGGCTAAATCTTACTTACATACCTTTTCTCAGCTTCAACAATTTGATTCTGGATAATGAAATAAGAAA